>CANCFV010000013.1 GCA_947377275.1 Burkholderiales bacterium
TCCTACATTGTGGCCACGGTGGTGTACCTTGCCTTGTCCATGGCTGTGCGCAAGGCCCTCAATTGGGCTGGTCCGCGCTTTCTTTTCCACAGGTGACACGCCATGGTCGAATTCACTTTATGGGACATCTTCAGCAACCTGCTTCTGGCGGCGCGCTGGACGATCGGCCTGTCTTTGGCCGCCTTCTTTGGAGGTGGCGTGGTTGGCTTGCTCTTGCTCGTAGCCCGCATGTCCAAGGTGCGTGGCATGAGCGCCTTCGTTGGTGCCTATGTGCAGATCTTTCAAGGCACGCCCTTGCTCATGCAGCTGTTCCTCGCCTACTTTGGCCTGGGGCTGTTTGGCATCAACGTGCCGGCCTGGGTGGCCGCTTGCATGGCCTTGACCCTCTACAGCAGCGCCTACCTGACCGAGATCTGGCGGGGTTGCGTTGAGTCGGTGCCCAAGGGCCAGTGGGAGGCGGCGCAAAGCCTGGCCTTGAACTTCGGTGAACAGTTGCGACACGTGGTGTTGCCCCAGGCATCCAAAGTCGCCGTGGCACCCACCGTGGGCTTTGCGGTGCAGGTGGTCAAGGGCACGGCCCTGGCCTCGGTGATTGGATTCATCGAGCTGACCAAGGCCGGCACCATGATCTCGAACGCCACCTTCAAGCCCTTCGTGGTCTACAGCTGCGTGGCCTTGATGTACTTCGCCATTTGCTACCCCATTTCGGCCTGGAGCCGATCGATTGAAAGGAAACTCAATGCCAGCAACCAGCGTTGAACAAGGCAGCGCCACGCCCGTGGTGCAGATCAAAGGCCTGCGCAAGCGCTTTGGCAGCAACGAGGTGCTCAAAGGCATCGACCTGGCGGTGCAGCCCGGCGAGGTGATCGCCATCATCGGCAAAAGCGGCTCAGGCAAAAGCACGCTGCTGCGTTGTATCAACGGCCTGGAGACCTTCGACGAAGGCAGCCTGAGCGTGGACTCACGCCCCCTGCTTCACGACGATGCAGCAGCCATGCGCGCGCTCAGGCAACGCGTGGGCATGATCTTCCAGGGCTTCAACTTGTTCCCGCACCTCAACGTCGGCGGCAACGTGATGCTCGCGCCCACCCTGGTCAAGCGCAGCGATGCCAAGGCCGCGACAGAGCAAGCCAAGGTGCTGCTCAAGCGCGTGGGCTTGGCTGAAAAATTCGAGGCCATGCCCGACCAACTTTCGGGTGGACAGCAGCAGCGTGTGGCCATTGCGCGCGCGCTGGCCATGGAGCCTGCCGTGTTGCTGTGCGACGAAATCACCTCGGCACTTGACCCCGAACTGGTGGGCGAAGTGTTGCGCGTGGTTGAATCGCTGGCCGACGAAGGGATGACGCTGCTGATGGTCACGCACGAGATGAACTTCGCGCGCAAAGTGGCCGACCGGGTGGTGTTCATGGACGCCGGTAAAATCCACGAAATCGGACCTCCCACCGAGTTGTTTGGGAACCCACAAACGCCCGAGTTGATGCAGTTCTTGTCTGCGCTGAAAGACTGACCTTGCTAGACAAGGGCGTGCTGTTGACACCCCCCGCAACGCGCCCATGAGATCCCCCATCAGCATCGTCGACGTCGATCGCCCCGAGACCTGGACGCGCTACCGCAACGGCCTGTGCGACACGTGCATGTCCAACTGCTGCACCATGCCCGTCGAAGTCAAGGTCGGTGACTTGGTCAGGCTCGGTCTGGTCGACCCCTTTGAAGCCGAGCACGAAGCGCTCAAGCAAATTGCCAAGCGCTTGACGAAGGCGCGCACCATCGAGCACTTCAGCGCCAAGCTGGAGCGCTTCACCTTGAGCCGCAGGGCCGACGGCGACTGCCAATACCTCGACGCCAAGACGCGTCGCTGCACCGTGTACGAGCAACGCCCCAACACCTGCCGCAAGCACCCGCAGGTGGGGCCGCGCCCGAACTTCTGCCCCTACGGCCAAAAATGAGCCCCTACATCCGCACTGCCACCTCGCACGACCTGCCTCTGGTCGCACCCCTGTTCGACGCCTATCGGCAGTTCTACGATCAGGCACCGGATCTGGCGACGGCAACGGCCTTCATCCGTGCACGAATGGCGCGGCAGGAGTCGGTGATTTTGCTCGCGCTCGATGGCCATGGACCCGAAGCCCAGGCCACTGGCTTCTGCCAGCTTTACCCCAGCTTTTGCTCGGTGGAGGCCGCGCCCATCTATGTGCTGTATGACTTGTTCGTGTCGCCACACGCTCGTCAAGCGGGCACCGGCCGCGCGCTGTTGCGAGCCGCGGCACAACAAGCTCGGGATCAAGGCATGGCACGCATGGACCTGACCACAGCACGCACCAACCTCAACTCACAAGCGCTGTATGCATCTGAGGGCTGGACGCAAGACCGGATCTTCTTGGCCTACAACCTGCCCATCAGCGCCTGAGGATGCAAGCGCCCGCCCACATTGAGCTGCTCGAAAGCGAGATGGAGTTCAGCGCCATCCGCTCGCAAGGGCCAGGCGGGCAAAACGTCAACAAGGTGTCCAGCGCGGTGCACCTGCGCTTTGACATCCCGGCGTCCTCACTGCCCGAGCACATCAAAGAGCGCCTGATGGCGCTGCGCGATCACCGCATCACCGGTGAAGGGGTGGTGGTGATCAAAGCGCAGGCCAGCCGCAGCCAGGAGGCCAACCGGGCAGATGCGATCGCGCGCCTGCAGGGGCTGGTCAACAGCGTGGCCTCGGTGCCCAAACCGCGCAAAGCCACGCGGCCAACCTGGGGCTCACAGCGCCGCAGGCTGGAAGGCAAAGCCACTCGCAGCGATGTGAAAAAGCTGCGTGGCAAAGTGATGGACAAGGGCTGATGGCAGCCTAGGCCGCAGGACCCAGCCGTCAATGCGCGTGCGCAGCGTGCGTCGAGATCATGTCCTGCAGTTGCGGGACCGACAGGAAATCAACGTTGCTGCCACTGTCGTAGGCGAAACCTGCGGGCACTTGGCTCGCCCCCATTTTGGCGCAGTAGTCGCCAAGGGTGTAACTGCCACCACTGGGCAAGATGGCGTAGTAAATGCCCAAGTCCACGGTGTTGGGGCTGTCACTGACCGTGATCATCTCTTCGTGGACTTTTTCACCCGGACGGATGCCCACCACGGCCTGGACGGCGTTAGGTGCAACCGCCGCGGCCACATCGGTGATGCGATAGGACGGGATTTTCGGCACCAGGATCTCGCCACCCCAGGCGTTTTCCAGAGACCACAGCACCATGTCGACCCCCTCTTGAAGCGAGATGTTGAATCGCGTCATGTTGGGGTCTGTGATGGGCAGAACACCGCTCGTGCGGCGGTCCATGAAGAACGGCACCACAGACCCGCGGCTGCCCATGACGTTGCCGTAACGCACCACCGAGAAGCGCAAAGGGCGCTGTCCGACGATGTTGTTGGCGGCCACGAAAAGCTTGTCTGAGCACAGCTTCGTGGCGCCGTACAAGTTGACAGGGGCCGCCGCCTTGTCGGTCGACAAAGCCACGACGCGCTGCACCTTGTTGTCCAGGCATGCTTCGATCAGGTTCTGCGCGCCCAAGACATTGGTCTTGATGCATTCAAAGGGGTTGTACTCCGCCGCTGGCACCTGCGTGAGCGCGGCCGCGTGGATCACGTAGTCGACGCCCTCCATCGCGCGGCTCAAGCGAGGCGCGTCACGCACATCGCCAATGAAAAACCGAAGCTGCGGGTACTGGCTGGGCGGGAATTGCTGCGCCATCTCGAATTGCTTGAGCTCGTCACGCGAGTAGATGACCAGACGTCGCACATTTGGGTACCGTGACAACACCGTGCGCACGAACGCTTGCCCGAAAGAGCCGGTACCACCGGTCACAAGGATGCATTTGTCATTCAACATGATGGCGACTGAAATGGAGGCCGAAGGGTCGGCGGGATGACCTTCGCAGCGCTCAAAAAATCGTGTCGTGGACTGTGGCGCTGCGTTGTTGATACTGCGCGACTTGAGCGTCCCTGGTCTCCGAAAAAAGGGCCGGGTTACGGATCAATTTGTCGATCGATGCGAGTGCCTCCTCGCCAGTCTGCGTCGGCATCAAGGCCCTGAGCGGGCTGGTCACCCGGTAGTCAGATGGCCAGCGCTGGTCGCTGACATGCATCATCAAACTGCCTGCGTTGAAGAAAGTGATCGCGGCACTGGTGGGCTCGCCGTAGGCCACGCACAGGTCAGAATCTTTGGCCACCTCTTCAATCGGCAGGTTCATCGTGTGGACCAAGTCAGCAGGTGAAGCGCCCAACACCGACGCAGCCACATGCAGGGCGCACGAACTCGGCTTCATGCGCACATGGAACTCCCAGCCGCACTGCGCGCACAGGGCGGCAAGCGCCTTGTGGAACTTGATCAGGGCAAAGAAGTCCACGTAGCCAAGCCCCTCGTTCGTCATGGCGTTGAGCAAGAGGCACAGTCGCTGCGTGGCCCTTCGCTCAGGCAGCATGGGCAGGGGCCGGAAGCTCACCGCGCGGGTGGGCACGTCCTCGCCAAGGACCGTTTTGACGGGCACGCCAATGCCATCTCTCTCGATCACCGTGACGCGCTGTCGGTGCGGCATCAAACTGGTGGGGTATGAGGAATGCGGCAGAACGGTCACTTCGCTGCCAAGCTCTGCCGCAATCGAAAACAAAACGCCACCGTTGCCCACGTCGTGGTCAGCGAGCACCACGTGGGGTCGGCTGCCAGCCAAGGCTTTGCGCAGCCCCGTGAAATTCACGGCCTGAAGGTGACTGCGCCGAGCAAACAGATCGGCCTGCTGCTGCAGCGCAGAACGCGTTGGGATCAAGCGACCCAAGTGCTCCATGTAGATTTGACGTGCGCGCTCACGGTAAGCAAGGCACTCCAAGTCTGGCGCCAAGCTGGAGAGGGGGCGCAAGAGAAAGGTGTTGCCGCGGCGCAAAGGCACATCCCAATTGACCCCAGGCAAGTCGATGTTGTGCGCAAAGGCGCCCGCCACCGCCGCCTCGAACGCCGGGGCGTCGTAAAAGCACGTGGTGATGTGGGTCAGGCACTCGGCACGCCCAGCCTCCACCTCTGCGCGGATGCCGGCGAAGTCAAAGCAATGTTCCAGCGTTTGGGTGTACTCCAGGTTGGGTCGGTCGTAACTGTCCACAATCGACCAGCGCTCGGGATTGACCGCCACCATCTCGGTCGCAATCATCGAATCCCAATGCGACATCACCGGGTTGTTGGGCCTGAGCAGGCCCATGCGGGGCTCAGGCCAGGTCCTTTCAATGATGCGGCCAAGCTGGCGTGCGTAATGGGCCCGCTGGAGCGGTTGGTACAGCAGGTTCTGCTCCCAGCCGTGAAACTCGCCAGGGCCCCACATGTCGCGACGTACTGCAGTCATGGCAAGGTCAATCGCTGCGGCCGTGATGACCGACTCTGTGTGCGTCAAGGTGACGATGTCAGGACCGATGTCAACCCAGCGCAACTCGTAGTCCTGCAGCCCCAACTGCACGCCGATGTCCAAGATGCCGGCGTCGACGAACAGCAGTTTCGTTCCAGCGTAGCGCTCACGGTGACGAGCGATGTGCTCAGCGTCACTGCGCTGCAGCACCAGGATGGGATCGATGTTCATTGAAAGTCAGTTCCAGAGTGAAGACCGTTTCACTAAACGGCTCAGCGATCACCCTGGCATGGTGCCGGCGAATGAAGCAACGGATCACTTGGATCTGAAGGGCTTTCAGCCAGCATTTCGCAAAGAAGAGGCCACGTCAGCGCCCCCCCTGCGAGATGGCAAAATCGCGGTGATGTCTGAACCTGTCCTCCCCCACTTCGCCCAGCGCCGTCCCCTCATCGTGAGGCTGTGCAACATGGTCGGTGACGTGGTGCTCGGTTTACCCGCGCTGCAATGCCTGCAAGACCAGGGCTACGACCTGCACCTCTACGGCAAAGGCTGGGCCAAGTCCCTTCTGGCCGGACACGGATGGCACATCACCGCCCGAGCCGGAAAGCTCTCAGAGCGCATGGCGCAGCTCAAGCAGCTTCGCGCCCACTGCCGTCAGCTCGACCCAGGGTTTGACCAACGCATCAACACCCTGGTCATGCCCAACTCTTTCTCCAGCGCCTTCGAGGTGCGTTGGGCTGGACTCAAGCCCGCAGGCTATGCCCGCGATGGACGCAGCCTGCTTTTGAAGCGCGCATGGCGCACAGACCCGCCGGCACACGCCTTGGATGGTTTTTGGGGACTGGCGCGCCGCCTGCTGGACGCTGACGCCCCTGCGCCCCACCGCATCGACCTTCACGTCACCCCGCAAGCCCAAGACGCTGCTGATCAGTTGCTCACGGCCAACGGCATCTTGGGTGACTTCATCTGCCTCGTGCCCTACGCTGCGGGCGATGTAGACGGCAAAGACAAGCGCTGGCCGGAGTTTCCCGCTTTCACGCAGCAACTGCTGGCCGCGGACTCACGCCCGCTGGTGACCTGCCCAGGCCCGAACGAGGAAGACATTGCGCGAGAGCAGCACCCCGGCGTGCTGAGCCTGCCCAACGTGCCCCTCGATGTGTACCTGGGTCTGCTACGCAGGGCATCGCTGGTGATCTCGAACGACACGGGGCCAGCCCACATGGCCGCCGCCGTTGGCACCCCCGTGCTCAGCGTGCTGGGACCCACCAACCCCGACCAATGGCGTCCCTGGGGCCCCAAAAACCGCATCGCGCAAGGCCCTGATCGGCAATGGCCCACCGTGGCCGACGTGCTGGCAAAGGTGGCGCCATGAGCAAGGGCCCGCTGATCGTCCGCTTGTGCAACTGGGTTGGCGAGGCCGTTTTGTCATTGCCGACGCTGACCATGTTGGCCAACGAAGGCTACGAGCTCCACCTCATCGGCAAACGCTGGGCCATCACCCTCTTTGAAGGCCATGGCTGGACCGTGCACGTGCGCCCCGCCAAGCGCTCTGACGCCATCCAACAACTCAAAGCGTTGCGCAACCAATTGAGCCAGGCACACCCTGGCTTCAGTAAGCGGCCCAACATGGTGCTGTTCACCAACTCATTCTCAAGCGCCCTGGAAGCACGGCTGGCTGGCCTCAAGCCCATCGGCTATCGCCGCGAAGGACGCGGCCTGGTGCTGGCCCACGGGGTGCCTTACACCGCAGGCCTGCATGCCGCCGACAATTACTGGCTCGTGGGCAGTCATTTCGCTGGCGTCCAGCAAGCCAGGCCCATCGCCCTGGGACTGCGCCCCAGCCCGCAGCAAGAGCAGCGCGCCCGTGAGCTGCTGCGGCAACACCAGGTGGCATCGCCATTCGTGATCCTGTGCCCCTTCTCGGGGGCAGCCGACACCACGGGCAAAAAGCTGTGGCCAGCCTTCCCTGAGCTGGCGCACAAACTGCACGAACTAGGCCTGCAGGTGATCCTCTGCCCAGGCCCTGGTGAAGAAGCCGAGGCGCAGCAGAACTACCCGCAAGCTAACACGCTCACAGGTGTTGATTTGGGCACCTACGCTGCGATGGCGCAGCTCGCGGTGTGCACGGTGTCCAACGACACCGGTCCAGGCCACCTCGCTGCCGCCGTGGGCGGTCAGCTCGTCAGTGTGCTCGGCCCCGATGCCGCCGACATGTGGTTGCCGCAGGGTGAGCACGTTCAACTGCTGAGGCCGCACATGGCCTGGCCCACATTGCACGATGTCACCCAAGCCGTGAACCAGGCCGCGCAGGCCGCCACACAGCGAGCACCACAAGCATGAGCTCGGTGCGCCACATCGCTTTGCAGTTCGGGCACCTGGCCCATTTCAACGAAGGGCTTGGCGAGTTTTCTCGTCAGCTGGGCATGCACTTGGCTGCGCACGCGAAAGAGCTGCGTGAACGCCACCAATGGCAGTGCCACTACATCCTGCCACGCAAGCTGCATGGGCACTTTGGCCCTGACGTGCATTACATCGAACTGCACGATCGCATGCGCTTGCGACACCAGCTGGACATGCCCATCCATGTCTGGCACGGCCTGCACCAACACATGCGCTACCGCCCACCAACGGGATGCGCCAGGTCGCTGATCACCGTGCACGACCTCAACCACGTGTACGCCAAACAGGGGCTGAGCCTGTGGTGGCAAAACCTGCGACTGACGCGCCAACTGCGGCGGGCAGACCAACTCGTGGCGATCAGCCAATACGCCGCACAAGACATCGCCAAGCACCTGCCCTGGGCGCCGCCAGCCGCGGTTGTTCCCAACGGGGTTGCCGACCTGACCCTCGGTGCGCAAGAAGCTGTGGTCGAGCTACAAAACACGCCTTATCTGCTGCACATCAGCCGCATGTCGCCATCAAAAAACGTCGCAAGCCTCATCGACATGATGTCCCACTGGCCTGAACAAACCCTGGCCCTGGTGGGTCCACAAAGCGCAGAAGTCGATGCCCACCGCGCCCGAGCACAGACGCTGGGCTTGCGCAACGTGCGCTTCGTGACCGACGTGAACGAAGCCGAGAAGGCCTGGCTATACGCGCACTGCCAGGCCTTTCTCTTCCCCTCGTTGATGGAGGGATTCGGTTTGCCGCCCATCGAGGCCATGTACTTTGGCAAACCCGTGGTTGTGGCCAGGCGCAGTTGCCTGCCCGAGGTGTGCGGCGATGCCGCGCGGTATTGGGACACCTTCGAGCCCCGCGCCATGCGCCAAGTGGTACAAGCCTGCATCGACGAGGCCCAAGCTTGGCCTGAGCATTGGGCACAATCGGTGCGTCAACATGCCCTGCGCTACACCTGGGCGCAAGCCGGGCAGCGCTACATCAACCTCTACGCCCAATCCCCAAGCCCATGCTGAACCTGCCCCAGGTCACCCTCTGCTGCGTCGACACACGGTTGCCCCACATGGCCCTGGATGCCATGCTCACGTGCATGGGCCACGCACAGTTCGGCCAGGCCATCTTGTTCACGCGGCCTGACCATGGGCTGATCGATGTCCCTGCCGGCGTCGACGTCGTGACCTTGGACAGCATCAATTCCATCGAGGCATACTCGAACTTCCTCCTCAAGGGCATGCTGCCCTACCTGCACACCTCGCACATGCTGATCGTCCAGTGGGACGGCTACGTGATCGACCCCGGCATGTGGGAAGACGCCTTCCTCGGCGTGGATTACATCGGCGCGGTGTGGCCTCAGTTCCACGATGGGCACCGGGTCGGCAACGGCGGCTTTTCGCTGCGCTCACGCAAGCTGCTCGAAGCGATGACGGACGCACGTTTGCCAGCCCACCACCCCGAAGACATTTGCATCGCGCGAACCCACCGTGCTGCACTCGAAAGCCAATGGGCCATTCGGTTTGCCGACGAGGCCATGGCACACCGTTTTGCCTTTGAACGTGAACGCCCCAGCCCACGCAGCTTTGGCTTCCACGGCATGTCCAACATGGCCAACCTGCTCAGCGAACCACAGCTTGAGCGTTTCATGGCGCAGGCGCCAGCGCCGCTCTTTGGCAGCACCGAAGCGCGGGGCTTCATCAAGCACCTGATCGCACGCGGATTCAAGCGCGTGGCCAAACAAGCCCTGGCCAAGCGTCGTCAAGCCAAACCCATGGATGCAGGCGACATCCGACTGTGGGCCAGATTGGTCCTGTGACGCACCATGAAAATCATCGACGCCTTTTGCTTCTTCAACGAACTGGACATGCTGGAGTTACGGCTGAGCATCCTCGACCCGTTCGTCGACCACTTTGTCATCGTCGAGGCGGACCACACCTTCTCCGGCAAACCCAAAACATCTTGCTATGAAGCCAATGCTCCTCGGTTTGCACGCTTCTCGCACAAGGTCACACACCACGTCGCGCGGATCAACACCGATGCCCTCGACTTCTCCAAACGCCCAGAGCGTTTTGACAAGAGCACGGATTTCTGGAAAGTCGAATTCATCCAACGCAATGCGATTGCCGATGCACTGAAAGCCTTTGCGCCAGACGATCTCGCCATCGCGAGCGACGTGGATGAAATTCCATCCCCTGCGGCATTGCAACGCATCCGTCAGTCTTGGTTGGCACGCCAGTGGGTCAGTTGGATCCCCCACATTTGTCGGCAAGAAGAGTTCTACTACAACGCCACGAATCTGCGCGATGACGTTTGCCTCGGCTCCATCGTCACGTCCTGCAAGAGCTTCCAGCGCTACACGCCACAAAAGATCCGTGACAAGCGCAAACGCTTACCGAAAATAGCCAACGGTGGCTATCACTTCTCGTATTTCATGACGCCGGAGTTGATTGCCAACAAGATCAGCTCGTTCTCGCACCAAGAGTTCAACACCGAAAGCTACAAAGCCCACGAGCGAATCGAGGCTTGCATCGAAGGCAGCACGGACTTGTTCAACAGGCCCATCAACTCCAAGCGAGTGGCGCTGAGCCACTTTCCCGTGGAGGTCAGTGAACCACTCAAACACTTCCCGCTGTTTTGCGGTCAGCAAAGCAACAAGAGCCCATGACATCGTCGACGAAAGCAACGTTTTGCTACTTGGTTCAAGGCCAGGTCAGTGACATCGACGCAATGGACGGCGTCATGCAAGGCCGTGAGTGGATCTCATTGACGTGGGACCGCCCCAGAGCGGGCTCCATCCACCTACCCAAATCGACTTGGTCGGAGGGACGGCGCAAACTTTGCCATGAAGCTCTGAACCGGGGTCGGGGGGACTACATCATCTTCATGGACGGGGATGCATTGACCACGCCGTCGCAATTGGCGACGTTCGAAGACACTGTCCGCGCGCTCAAGCCCGCAGTCGCGGTACCTCGGGTACCCAAGACAGAGCGCTTCACCAAAAAAATCGACTGCACAAAACCTTGGGTCTTGGCTTACGAGTCCGACGAGCAGTTCCAATGCTTCGACGCCAGAATCCTGACGGATCACCTTGGAGGGAGTCCCTATGTTTCAGAGTACGACCAGACCTCTTGGTGGTATCCGTGCGTGCTCAATCAAAGGTTGATACGCAAGCATTACTGGCGATCGTTCATCCAGGTCAACGGCACCGTCGTGAGCAACGATGCGCACGGGTGCTACCCAAACAGCTATGACGCCCGGTACATCCTCAATGAGGCTCGCAGGTTGGGTGTCGGTGGCATGTTTCCGCTGTCTGCTGGAGGTCGCTTCGTTGAGCAAGGTGCCGGCAAATGGGCTCTGATCTTGGACAAGCGGATTTTCGTCCTGATGAGCTGGCTGTCACCGTGGCTGTACAAACCTTTTGATCCGTCGATCAAGCCACGGCTCCACGCCAACCTTCGACGCATGATCAAGTGATCATTTGGCAGTCGCCCCATGCGATGGAGCGTCATTGAGATCGCCAAAGGCAGCGCCAGAGGAATGACCAACGTGACGACATTGACATATCGCCACATCAAGGTGAACGCGGGCAGCCACAGCACGACAAGCCCCGACAACACATAGACTTGGAATGCCCGGGTTCTGTGCTGAGACAAGATCACCGGCGAGGGGATCAAGAAAATCAGTCTGTAAGCCCAGTTGTGAAAAAAAAGTGGCTTCCGATGAAAATCCACATGGAGGCCAAGCACAGCTCCATCTGGTCGGCACTGATTTCCGACAATGCACAGGGTACCAGAATGGAAGCAGCCTTCTTCATGCTGACCTGCGCGAGCGTCAAAGTCAGCCCGGGAACGACGCCACAAGCCCGGCGATGCGTTGCTGCTCTGCCTCGGTCAAACCTGGGTACATCGGCAAGCTCAGAACCTCTTTGCTGAGTTGTTCTGCCAGCGGATAGCTGGCGCCCGGCATCTGGGCTGCGTAGCAGGCTTGTTGGTGCGGTGCGATTGGGTAGTGAATCACCGTTTGAACACCATGAGCCTGAAGGTGGCTCTGCAATGCATCTCGGTGAAAGCTTCTGATCACATACAGATGCCAAACCGGGTCGGCCCAGGAAGGGACAAACGGGCACTGGACCACGTGGCTAGGGAGCAGTTCGGCGTACAAGGCCGCAATGGCTCGACGCTCCTGGTTCCACAGATCCAATTGACGCAACTTCACACTGAGGATGGCCGCCTGGATCTCGTCCAGTCGGCTGTTGCAACCCAGCACTTGGTGGTCGTATTTCTTCTCTGAGCCATAGTTGCGCAACATCCGCACTTTGCGCGCAATTTCAGCATCTTGGGTGACCACAGCACCGCCATCGCCCAGTGCACCCAGGTTCTTACCTGGGTAAAAGCTGGTGGCTGCAGCATGGCCGAGCGATCCAGTGGGCCGCCCCTTGTACAGGGCGCCCTGGGCTTGGGCATTGTCTTCGATGACGATGAGATCATGCTCATGGGCAAGCGCCATGATCGGGTCCATGTCCGCGGGTTGCCCGTACAAGTGGACCGGCATGACGCAGCGCGTGCGCGGCCCCACTGCTGCAGCCACTCGGGCAGGGTCCAGGTTGTGTGTCTGTTCGTCAGGCTCTACCGGGACAAGTGTCGCACCGACAGCGGTCACGGCAAGCCAGGTTGCAATGAACGTGTTGCTCGGCACGATCACTTCATCGCCGGGACCTATGCCATACGCCTTCAGCAGCAAGACGATTGCGTCCAAACCGTTCCCGACACCAACACAGTGCTCTACTTGGCAGTAGGCTGCAAATTCTCGCTCGAAAGCTTCGAGCTTGGGGCCTTGAATGAACCAGCCCGACTGCAGAACGCCCTGTATGGCCGACTGCAACTCGGTTGCGATCTGATCGTGTTGTCTCTTGAGGTCAACGAAGGGAATGATTTCAGCCAAGTGGGGCTCCTCTGTCAGGCTGGGTGCTTCTTGTGTTTGGAAGCCTGAGCGAACTCGTCGTAATGACGGTAGTAATCAGATTCCTCGTAGCGTTCAGAAGCCATGACCAGGCAAACGGCCGCAGAGGAAAAGTTGTCGATTTCTCGCCAGATCATGGTGGGGATCAGCAGCCCGTCGTAACTGCGGTTGAGGTGAACGGTCTTGCGCTCCGTGCCATCGTCAAGGTGAATGTCGAACGATCCGGATATGGCGATGATGAGCTGTTGCAGCGCCTTGTGTGCGTGGCCACCACGCTCTGCGCCGCCTGGCACGTCGTAAAGATAGTACACACGCTTGATGTCGAAGGGGATGTGATTGTGGCCCTCGATGAACGTCAGGTTCCCCCTCGGGTCCGATATTTTGGGCAGCTTGATCAGCTTGCAGTCATGGATGCTCATGAACCTCTCCTTGCAGGGTTACCTTCAGCGGATTTGTTTTTTAGTGGGGCTATCAGCCCCATGGTGTGGACGATCAATCGAAACTCCAGGGTCTGAGCCTCGGTGGAACCATGGCTGGCTCAGATGAATGACCAGAGGTCGTCGGGCCAAAGACATTGCACCTCAAAGCGGCTGTCGCCAAGCATAGAACCAAAGCTTGAGCGAACTGATATCGAACCAGCCAAAGGTGGCCCTGTGTGCGCCACTGATGGCTCGCAATTGTGCCAATGACAAGCCTGCCTTCTTGCGAGGCGGCAGGACGGACCGGGCAGCCAGGCCCCGATGCCGCTCGGTGTCGAGACGAGGCGGATGCGCTGACAACTCTTGAGGCAAGGGCGAGCGGTGACCGAGCAAGAGTGCATCCACGCGGGCTCTGACGGTTGCAGGGGCATGCTCAGCCATGCAGCGCAAGCGCACGGACTCTTGGCGTTGACGCATTGCCAGCTCACCGGAAATGATTTGTGTACAAGCCTGGACAAATTCAGTCTCGTCGGCAGCGCGCAATGCATCAGCCACGCTGTAGCCCCACACCAGCCCCCAAAGCGCGGCGACCGGGCGACCGGCCATCACTGCCTCAGGAAAGGCCGTACCGCTTGACCAAGGATGGCTGTCAACATAAATCGCACACTGCTCAAGCAAGGCCTTGTACTGGGCTTTGGGCAGTGACTTCATGACCTGCACGCGGTCGCCGTAGCGCAAACGCAGCGACCACCACCACCAGTCTTTGCTGCCGGCGCCGACGACCACCAGGCGCAGCTCTGGCAATGCGTCAAGCACCATGCGCAACGATCGCGGCAGTGACTGACCAGCAACCGGCCTGAACTTGTAGGAGGCACCGCCAGTGAGCATGAAGGGCAACGCCGCTGCCCCGACGCGAGCCGCAGGTGAAGACGACACACCAGAAACCTCGATCGGAAGTCCAATGAAGGTGCCGCGATCAACCAAACCTCGGCTGGCTTGAAGCCCCCACCCATATGCACTGATCTCGAGCACCTCATCTGCTGCGCCAATGCCAACCGAAAAAACATGATCGGCATGATTGACGAAAAAGACCTTCAAAGATGGACGCAACCGCTTAGCCAGACGCACGGCAACGGCCGATGTGACATCGTGGGGATGAATGTGCAGGAAGACCACCTTGTGACGCAGCATCACCCGAACCATGGCTTCTATCTGCAACGCCGCAGGCAACCCAGGGCGCAGCGTGCTTACCTGGTCGGGTGAGAGCGCCAGGATCTGCGAGACCTCGTCGCGAGATGACATCGCGGACACCAACGCATGGGCCGGTCGCTCTGCCCCTTGCATCAAGATACGCATCAGCTGGGAATGGCCACCCGAGCGGTAAACGAATGTGGCCACGTGCAACTCAGTTGCATCAGGCTGCCCCGCGGCTTGATGCAACTCTTCCCACACCGCCTCATTCGACGCCCAAGCCTTCTGCAGGACGGTCAACTCGATGCTGTCTTGTCGGTAAATCCCACAAGGGTTTTCGCACAGATAAAACGCCAGCCACTCTGCGTAGGCCAAGGCTGTCCCCAGATCGTCAGCGCATTGAACCAATGCCATGACTCGGCCACAAAACGCCTCGAGACGCATGTGGTGGGTATGAGAGCCAGGAAAGACCATGAAGGGACTGCGAAAGAGATGGCGCACGCACCGGGCTCACATTTTAAGCCGTTTGACTTCGACAAAGAGGTAGCTCAGCGTCCCGAAGCGTCGGAGGTGATCGCCGTCACCACTCACCGATAGATGTCACGCGTCGACTCCCGGCTGAGCCGCTCGAATTCATCAGTGATGGCCAGCAGGCGCGGCGACGTCGGGCGCTCGCCTTTCAGCAAGTACGCCTCAATCTCTTCGCGCTCCGCCTCGAAGCCAAACTTGTCGATGGCGTAATGATTCACCCCCAGCGGCTTGCCAGGCACATACTTGCCAAACGGCGGGATGTTTTTCATCACCGCGGCGCCCATACCTGCGATGGCATAGTGCCCAAGTACCGAGTACTGGTGCACGGTGCAACCCAGCGCGATGTTCACGCCGGGCAACAAAACCGAGATGCCGCCCAGCGCCACGTGCGGTGTGATCACGACGTCGTCGTGGATCACCGCATCGTGCGGTACGTGAACCCCCTGCATCAGGTAGACCCGATTCTTGATTTCCGTGACTTCTCGGTAGCACGGCTTCTGAATGGCGGTGAACTCTCGGATGATGTTGTCATTGCCAATCCTGATCAGACACGCAGAACTGTCGTACCTTGGATTGCGAGTGTCCTGTCCTGACGTACCGATCACCACATGGGGGCCGATGATGTTGTTGTGTCCGATGGTGGTCGGCCCATAGATGATGCAGTAAGCACCGACCTCATTGCCGTCGCCCAACTCGACTCCGGGCCCGACGATTGCGGTAGGGTGAATGATGTTTGCCATGACTTTTTGGTATTGATTCACCGAATTTTGGCCATTCGCGCCAAAGGCGAACGCTACGCCTCATAGGCGCGCCGCATCGCGTCCACAGGGGCGGTGAAACTGGAGTGGACACCATGCGGGCAACCTGCTTGGGGCTCGCACAGTATGTATTCCACCTGCACGCCCAAGGAATCGGCCAGGTTGTGCCAGTAAAAGTACGGCGTGGCCGGGTGGGTGGACATCATGATGCCGATGCGGCTGCCAGGCCTCGCGAAAATCAAGTTTGCCATGGCGGCCCCGGTAGGCCCGATCACCATGCGCGCACGATGAAAAACCCGCACCTGCTCGTCAAAGGTCAGCGTCTCGGGCGCTATCACCTGCCACCCCTTGCTGGCAACGAACGCATCCAACTCAGCTTGATTGAGCACGTTGCGACGGCCGGAGTTTCGGCGAATAAACAGCACCTGATCTTGAGGGTCGTCCTCATGCAAGCCAAGGCGCCCCTTGATGGCATCCACCATCACACGCAACGCCTGCGCAGAAAAAGTCCCATGCGACCTCTGAAGGCCGTCGGGTGCGCGTGGCTCAAAAGGAATGTGCCCCGGCTGTGACAGGTGATGGAGTCGATCCACTCGGATGCATTGCCTGCCAGGCACCACGATCACCTTCTGATCGGATGGCAGCACTAACTCAAGCGCACGCATGATGTTGGTATGCAGGCCAGCATCCACCAAAATAGGCACCCGCGCACCTTCCCCCATTTTTGCCCATAAAGCGGCTTTGGGCAGACTCTCTGTCAACCAATGCGCGTAGTTGGGTGCCGTGGCTGAGAGCAAGCTGAGGGCGACCGGGAGATGGTGGGGCCGCGTCTTGATGATCGGACAAGTGAGCGTCCGAGTTTTCACATCGACGTGCGTGCCGGGCAGATACTCCTCGGGCAGCAGATCAGATTGAGGCCGGATCATGTCGTGGAGCAGCACATGCTTGTCGGCATACAACAGATCGGAGAGGCTCTTCACTGTTGCGCCTCGAACCACGCGATGAATCACGGCGGGATGAACTCGGTCATTCGGCCGACACGCCTCAAGCAGTGCCTCGTCCCCGACTGCGGCGTGAACCGAGTGGCGCGCCAAAATGGTTTGCGGTAGCCACGTCGTTGTGCGCGCGCGAACAACGCCCTGATACGCCGACAACGATTCGATGGACAAAACGTCCGGTCGCAGAAACCAGCGGGTCATGCGCCTGGAGCGCAGACATTTCCGAACCCACCGTGATGGTGGTTGCTCTGGCAACTCCTTGATATCGCTCATTTTTATCAGACTGGCTACGCCGAATCGAGCCATTCATCATGAACCGTGGCTGATCGAAACGCTGGATTTTACGGCAAAGCTCACGTGTCCCCAACGCAAAAAATTGAAGCGAAACCCAGATGTTAAAGTCTTCGACGTTTTAGCCCCTCGCCATGGGCAACTCGGGGCCGCATGCACAGCGCCCAAAAACCTCATCCGATCCATACATGAAAAAGCCGCTCAACGTCCTCGTCTTTCCTGCCGGGATGGAAAACGGTCTGGAGATTCGACAAGCTCTCCAAGGGTGCAAGGAGGTCAAGTTGTTTGGAGCTTCCAGCCCTGGCCTGAACCAAGCTTCGTACGTATACAAAGCCGTGTGCGTGGTGCGTGACGTCAGGACACCCGGCTGGCTCGACGATCTCAATGACGCCATCCAGCGCCACAACATCGACGTTGTTTTCCCTGCAAATTCGACCGTCATCGATGCGCTCTCGCCCATTCGATGGAAAGTGAATGCCGAGGTGCTTCTCCCTGCGGAAGAAGTGATCCGCATCACCCGCTCCAAACGCGCCACGCTGCAGCTACTGCATGGTTTGTTGCCAACGCCTCGGGTCTTTGCCAATGCGCAGGAGATCCCCCACTACCCGGTGTTCGCCAAACCGGATCAGGGCTATGGATCACAAGGCATCGAGCTGGTGACATCACCGGTGCAGGCCGCAGTGATCGACTTTCATAAGATGATTGTTCAGGAACACCTGCCGGGCAAAGAGTACTCAGTAGACTGCTTCTCAAGTGCCGCCGGCAAGCTGCTGTTCTCGGGTGCCAGAGAGCGAGTTCGGGTGCGGATGGGCACGTCGATGCACGCGGAGGTGGTGTCAGATGAGGTGGAGTCGCTCATGCGAGCACACGCCGAAGCCATCCTGAGCAAGTTGCAAATCACAGGTGCCTGGTTCTTCCAGATGAAGGAGGACCACGAAGGCGTCCTTCGGCTGCTGGAGATCGACATCCGCATCGCGGGCACCATGTGCTTCAACCGAGCGAGGGGCGTCAACTTCCCCCTGCTGTCGATTTTGCAGTCAGCCGGCTTGAAGGTCGGGACCCTGGTCAACACGCACCCACTGACGCTGGATCGGTGCCTTCGCAACCGGTATCGCTTCGAGTACGACTACGACATGGTCTACGTGGACCTGGATGACACCTTGGTCGTTCACGAACAACTCAACGTCGAACTCGTGACGTTCCTGTACCAATGCGTGAACCAAGGCAAAACGATCGTTCTGATCAGCAAGCACCTGGGGCCAGACATCCGAGCGCACCTGCGCCGGTGGCGCATTGAGCAGTTATTTGACGAGATCATCTGGCTCAAAGAAACCGACTCGAAGGCCGACCACATCAGGCCTGGCCCCACCATCTTCATCGACGACAGTTTTTCTCAGCGCGCAGAGGTAGCTGAACGCCTCGGCATCCCTACGTTTGATCCGTCGATGGTCGAAGCGCTCATCGATGACCGCATCTGAATCTCATATGTTTGCAGCAAAAAAAATCGGCTTTGTTTTCAAACCACAAGGCGAACAGTCTTGGTGGCGATCTCACGCAATGGCCCCCGCGCCTGTCCTGCTGGAGTCCGGCAAAGTGCGCGTGTACATGGGCTGCTGGACCGAGGACAAGGTCTCGCGCATTGGCTACGTCGACGTATTGGCTGATCAGCCCACCCGGGTGGTTCGCACTTCAGAACAACCTGTGCTCGACATTGGCAGGGACGGGTGCTTCGACGAAAACGGCGTCTTCCCGGCGCACGTGCGTCGAATGGAAGACGGCTCTGTGCGTTTGTATTACACAGGCTTCCAGCTCGGCCATAAGATTCGCCACTTCAACTTCGGCGGGCTGGCCATCAGCCATGACGGCGGGAACACGTTCAAGCGTCACAGCGAGGCCCCCGTCATGGACCGCGCCGACGAGGGCTTGTTTGTGAGAGCTGGGCAGTCGATCGAGGTCGCTGACGGCGGTGGGTATCACGTCATCTACTCTGCGGGCAGCTCATGGCACATGTGCCAGGGCGAATTGCGTCCGGTCTACGACGTCTTCCATCAACACTCGCCTGACGGCATTCAGATCGAAAAAAGCGGTCGGAAAATCGTCGAATGCGACCTCGACATCGAGCACGGGCTCGGTCGCCCACAGGTCATCAGGCTGGGCGACTGGCTGTATGCCTTCTACACACGCCGCATCATTGAGGACATGCGCTACTTCCTGGGCTGCGCACGCTCGAAGGACGGAGCCCATTGGGAGCGCATGGATCACCTCTTCGATCAGGTGCCCTACGGCCAGTCCGGAGAATTCGACTGCGAGATGATCTACTTCCCTGCCGTGGTGAAGGTGTCAGAGCAAAAGGCGCTGCTGTTCTACAGCGGCAATTATTTCGGACGAGATGGCATGGGCGTGATCGAGCTGGGGTTGGCATGAACGTCATCGAATCCAGCCCATCAGACTACCGGAACATCGTCAGAGACCCCTTTTCCATTTTTGATTCTGTCGACTTCTGTCAGCTCAATGCCAGCAAGGTCGAATCCGTCAAACACCTGATTTTCAATGATGGGAAAAACCGGTTTGGCATCATCGCGGGCGTGACAGACGGTGTCTTGAAAGCCCCCTTCTCGGCACCTTATGCGTGCTTCTCAGAAATTGGCAAGAACAACAAAATCGCCTCGTATGCCACGGTTGCATCTTCACTGATCGACTACGCCCGAGGCCTGGGCGTCAACCGTGTTCGAGTGACGCTCCCGCCTTCGGTTTATGACGAAAGCCACATCGCCAAGCTGTACAACAGCTTCTACAACGCCGGGTTTCGCATTTCAGGTTGCGACCTGAACTTTCAGTACGACCTGAGCGCGTTCGGCGAAGACTACGAGATGACCATCGACCCAAAGGCCCGGCAAAAGCTGCGTGCGGCCATGCGGGGTGGCATGACGTTCCAGAAGACGTCCGATATCAAGTCGGCCTATGACGTGATCAAGGCCAATCGAGAGGCTAAGAACTACCCGCTGTGGATGTCTTACGAGAACGTCCTGGAGACCATCAAAATCGTCAAAACCGATTTCTTTGTGGTGTCTACGCCTGCAGAGCAAGCGATTGCCTCGGCCATGGTTTACGAAGTAGCACCAAGCAAAGTTCAAATCATCTATTGGGGCAACGCCCCTGGCACCGACGAACTTCGCCCGATGAACTTCATGGCCTTTCACATGTTTGATCACTACAAGAAGGCGGGCAAGTCGTTCATCGACATCGGCCCATCGACTGAATACAGCGTGCCGAATTTCGGCCTCTGCGACTTCAAACAAGCGATCGGCTGCGACACCTCGTCAAAGATCACCTTTGAAGCTGACATCTGATGGCGAGGATCCTCATCTCTCATTTTTCGCCCGTGGTGGATGGTGGACGTCACACATCGGTGTGCTTCTTCGATGCCCTGGCCAAAGGCTTCACTAGCTGCGGTCACGAGGTCATGCAGCTGATATCAACCAAGTTCCTGAACACGGCCTGGAACGGCAGCAACGACTTGCATGAACTGATTGACGGCTCGCGGCTGGAGGCTGACATCAAAGCCTTCAAGCCTGACCTCTGCGTCTTTGCGAACAATTCGGTGCCAGACATTGCATACAAGGTGACCGATTGCCCTGTCCTGCTGCTGCTCTCCGACACGGTCAACTTCTTCAACGACAAGGACAAGATCCGAGCCAGGGCATATGGGGACCGCCTGCACTTTTACGCCCCTTTCGAACGTGATCTTCGCGAGATCGAGCAGCTCTTCGGCAAAGCGTCAGGCAAAGTCATCAACCTGCTGCCTGCCACGGGCGTCGAAGCTGAGTCGGTGCCGTTTGAGCATCAGATCTCGTTCATCGGCTCGAATTTCCAGAATGGCAAGGGATTGGGTGAGTTGTTCCTTCACTTCCCAGACCGAGCCAGGCTCAAGCAAATCGTCGATACCCTGCGGCACGACACCAGCAGCCTGGACTTCCTGAGCAAAGACGAAAAGCAACTCATTGAGCAGCACGTCCCGCTCACGCACTTCCCTTTTATTTTCTCTGCGCGAGATCGTTTGCTGATCCTCGCCTTGCTCGCGGAGGAAGGCCTCAGCCTGTTTGGCAGCAGCAACTGGCATGAAACGGCCGCGCACTTTCCTGATGTGGCTGCATCCCATGACCCACGAAAAGTCTATTCACTCAAACACAACCAAGACATCTACAACGCCAGCAAGGTGTGCCTGAGCGTTGCGCACTCTCAAGCTGAAGACGGCTTTCCATGGCGAATCATGGACATCATGGCCTCGAATGGTTGCCTGCTTTCGGACTTCAAGCCCGGCCTTGCGCAGTTCACCAAAGGGTACGTGGACATCCCGATGTACGACTCACCGGTAGATGCCCAGAGGCTCGCGCGCAAGCTGCTGCAGGACGAGCCTTGGCGCAAAGCGTTGGTGGAAGGTGCGCAGCGATGCATCGCTGACAAGGGACGCTGGATTCATCGATTTCAGGACATGCAGGACCAACTGGGGATCTCCCTGGTCAAAAGCAGCGCTGAAAAAGGCGTGTTGACTCAACTGTACGGCGAAGACTACGTGATCAAACCAGCGGCCTTCGGCGCCGTACTCAAACCCGGACGCGGCATCGAGAAACTCGTTGATCGACTCGCGCGGTCTCTGCGCAAGTCGAGCTGAGTCAATCTCGCCAGCCTTGCGGTAGCAGCGAGAATTCGAAGTCGAAGCCACCCTCATGTTTCCCTCGGCTGGTGTCATCCAACTCTTTCAGGGTGAATGAAAATCGGCAGAGATAGCTGTTCTGTATTTGTCGATGTGAAACGAGGCCAATGGCTGCCCGTCGTTTTTTGTCGGTCTCAACGCGAATGACCGAATTTGAGTCGCCAATCAGGAACTCTCCAGCAGTCAAGCCCAAAGCCTGGTTGGCAGAGATCAAAAACGAGACCGGTGCGCCATGATCAAAGTCACTGTGAGCAAGGTTGAATGACTCTAGATCCCGTCCGCCGTTGTGTGTCTGGTAGCGCAGCGTGTCTGCCGCGAATGCCTCGGGGTTCAAGGTCAGGTGACCCAGTCGCAAAGACCCCAGATCCATCTCTGGCCAGTGGAGGCGGTAACTCAAGGTGATGCGCCCCTGCGCCTCGTCCACTCGCCATTGCTTCTCGACCAACCCCAGTGCTGTTTTGATCGAGCCCTTGATCAGCACAGCGCCATCGACCCAAGTGACCTCGGGCTCAACGGCGTTGAGGTCAGTCACCTTGGCCCGGCCTGGCGATTCAAACACCAGGTGGCCGCTGTAGTAATCGGCGGCCCACTGGATCTCGTCGAAATACCCGTGGTGGATGGTCCCACACAGCGACAGGTCGCTCACGGTGCGATCGATCAAGGACTCCAGCGACATGCCTCGCAGGCAATTCAGACGCAGCGTGAACCGCGTGCCTTGTACGTCGAGGAAGCGGCCGGCACGGCTGACCTGAATGGTGGCGTCTGACGGAACCGTGAAGGCTGCTGAGGCGGCAGGAATCAATTCTGGTGGAGGTTCGTCGGCTCGCCACCGGTTGGCAAACTGGGCCAGACGTTCTCGGTATTGGGCCCACCGCGCCTCGGTGATGTGCGTGCGGAAGTCGCTGCTCCACAGGTAGCACAGCTCGGCCCAGTCAGACTCAGTCGCTTCTGAACTGGCTCGCATGGCCTCGAAGATGCGCCAGCACTGGGTGTTGATGCCCATGTCATCGCGCCCCGTCACCGCCCAGCGCAGCAAGTTGTACTTGTCTTGCTTTTTGACGGGCACTGGATACGCCGCGGTTTCGAGATGCAGTCGATTGCCCGCGCCAGGTTGGTCCATCAATGACAGCACGGCGCTGGGCGCCACCATTTCCAGCGAGGGATGGGCCTGTAACGCGGCATACATGGCATCAATGCGCTGCCACTCCCCGAAGGCATGCAAGGGGGCTTCGGTCATGTAGCGGCCGGGGCGGAAGTCGAAGACTTCGACATCGTTGCCGTAGATCGGGAACGCCCTGGGCGTTTCAGCGGCATGGGCCAGCACGTAGGCCATGTACTCGTCCAGCTCCATCTCGCCATGCACGTAACGCTGCACCTTCTGGAACGAGACGGACTTGTTCCAGATCAGCGGTATTTCTTCGCCCCCGGCACCGCAAGCGTATTGGGGCAGGTAGCGCCACTCGGAACGCCAATCAGGGTGCGCCCTGGCTGGGTTGTTCCATTCCATGATCAGGGATTCGTAACCCGCCTCGAGGTACAGCGGAACCAGCCCTGCCGAGTAAGCTTGCTCGTTGACCAGCGCCATCTTGGGGCGCATGCCAAGCAGGGTTTCGTAGCGTTGCATGCCGATGCGGAAATTGGCCTCGTTCAACTCTGCTGGCACCAGTGGCCCAATCACTTGAGCGTAGCCACAACCGATGAACTCACAGGGGCCGTTGGTGACCAGGTCACGCAACTCCGCCAGCCAAGCGGGGTCAATGGCGGCGATGGTTTCCAAAGTCCAGGCAGACACTTCGATGCCGAACGGCAGCTGACGCGCGCGCGCCAAGCGCAGCAGCGGCCAGTAGCAGTTCTCGATCACCTTGGCGCGTTGTTCCACCCCGATGGCAGAGTAAGCAAGGTTGAGGTGGAAAAACGAGAACAGCTGTAGTTTCATGTTTTGAGCTTCAGAATTTCAGCGCACAGGCGGCTTGCCCCCGAGGTGCTCAGCAGCTCACGCGATCGACGCGATAACTGCTTGGCCAAAGTGTCATCTTGCATCAGCCTGAGCAACAGCTGGCTAGCCTCGACCTCGTCACCCGCAACCAGGGCCGCGCCGGACTGGGCGATGCCATCCAGTTCTCGGTTGTCCTTGCTGCCGTAGGGTGAAAAAACCACCGTGGGGATGCCCAGGTAAATCAACTCGAAAAAGCTGACGCCAAACACCGTCACAGCATAGTTGGACGACACCATCAGAGGCCCCAGGCCAGTGGGCGCCAGGTGCTCGTGGGTGTCGATGCGGGGCGAGATTGGCAGGTTGGGCCGTGCCGCAAAGGGGCCCGTAACCCAATGCAGGTCGGTGTCGGGCGGTAAGGTGCTGTTGAGCAAGCCAGGCCAAGTTTTGCCCAAAGAGGTGGCATCGCTGCCACCCGTCAAGGCCAGGACTCGGCGACCCGGTTGCCAAGTCCTTGGCTGCTCTTGAACGTTGAGCAAAAAGCAATCCCAGCCCACGACAATGGGAGCGCCATCGGGGACATCGGGCGGAAGCGCGATGTGGAAAGACGGCGTGAAGATCAGGTCCAGTTGGGGCCTGTATTGAAGCAGGCCGTCCACGGCCACCAATTGGCAGCCACTGGCACGAAGCTCATCCAGCAAGCCGCCAAAATCAGGGCCGATCTTCTTGGGCTGCAAATCGAACACCACCACATCCTGAGGATGTTGAGCCTGAAATGTTCGAACATGGGCCGCGAGATTCTCTTGCGGGGCGACAAAGTGGTGAGACACGGAGGCCAAGTCCGGCCAGTCAACGTCGTCGCTTTGAATCAGCATCTGGACGTTCGCGCCCAAATCGCGCGTCAGTGCCTTGGCGGCCACCAAGCAACGGGTCATGTGGCCCAGGCCGACGCCCGTTCCGGCATGGCACACCAACAGAATGTTCACAGCAGTGGCCGGCTCCGTGCCGCACGGGTTTCTTTCAGTGGGCGCAGGCCATCGGAGGGGTCTGCACGCCACGCCCGGTCAGGCAACTCAGATGGCACCGGTTCTTTAACCCCGTTGCCATCGGCTTCAAACCCCTTCGCCACGTCACGGATGACCGCACCGATCTGGTCAGGCAGCCAGCAATGGCCCCCAGCATACTCTTCGCCCTGACCATCCAGGTCAAGATGAAACTCGATCACCTTGGCGCCCCAACGATGGATGGCACGGTGGATCACGGCAGGCTCGACGGTGTGATCGGACCAGCCCACCTCACAGCCCGTGGCTTGGCGAATGGTCTCGATGGCGGCGAGGTTGGCCTCGGTGTGCGGTGTGGGGTAGGCCGACGTGCAATGCAAGACGACGGGTGCGGCGCAACCATTGCGTTTGAGGGTCTCCACCGCATGCAAGATCTCGGGCATGGTAGCCATGCCCGTCGAGATGACCACAGGCTTGCCGGTCTTGGCGCAAGCGGCGAGCAGGTCATCCCACAGCAATTCGTAGGACGCGATTTTGTAGAAATCGACGTAAGGCTCCAGCTCGGTCACGGCCTTCAGGTAGAAAGGCGTGCATGAAAACTGGATGTTCAACTCACGGCAGCGCTTGGCCAGGGGAGGCAAGAAATCCAGCGGCAGCTCCCAACTTTTGCGGCGAGCCACTTCACTGTCAGGCAGGGCGCCTTCGGCGAACAGTTCTTCGACGCGGAAGAGTTGGAATTTGACCGCGGAGCAGCCTGCCTCGGCCGATCGCTGGACGAACGCCAGGCAGCGCTCCAGATCACGGGCGTGGTTGCTGGAGACTTCTGAAATGAATTCAATCATGGGTAATCAACCTAAGATGTTTCCGCCGCCGGCCAACCAGCCACCATCGACATAAAACGACTGCCCCGTGATGTACGAGGACGAGTCGGACGCTAGGAACACAGAGATGCCTGCCAAGTCTTCTGGTTGCCCGGCTCGACGCATCGGGATCACTTCAAGCATGCGCTTGGCCTTGGCTTCGTCCTTGAACACATCTGCTGTCATCGCCGTGTGAAAACGGCCAGGACCGATGCAGTTCACGGTGACGCCATGGGGCGCAAGCTCGACCGCGAGCGTTTTGGACAACTGTTGCACCCCACCTCGGCTGGCTGCATAGGCCGCGATGTTGGGGATGCCAATTTCGGAGGTCAGCGAGGTGATCATGATGATCCGGCCGGTCTGGCTGCCCACCATGTGGCGCGCCACAGCTTGTGCGCAATAGAACGCGCCGGTCAAGTTGACTTTGATGACCTCGTTCCACCGGTCGTGGTTGAAATCAAGGGCTGGGCTGCGGTGCTGTATGCCCGCGGCTGTCACCAAGATGTCGATGCGGCCAAACTGCTTGATCACGGCCGCGACCATCGCGTCGATCTGAGCATCGTCGGACACGTCAGCGGCGATCGATGTGAGCTGCTGGGGCCTGCCCAAGGCGGCTTGTGCCGCATCAAGGTGTGCAGCGCTGCGGCCCACCAGCACCACCGAGGCACCAGCCGCGAGGTAGGCTTTGGCAATCGCCAGCCCGAGGTCGCCTGCGCCACCGGTCACAATGGCGACCTTGCCTGACAGTGAGAAGAGGTCCATCACAACTCAGTCCAGTTCGGTGTGATCGCCCCACCAAGCGTTTTTGGTCCAACCACCATCGACCACGATCTGCTGCCCATTGACGTGTTTGGCTTCATCGGAGGCCAAAAAGGCAATGGTTGAACTCACGTCCTGCAATTCGCCGATCTGCACGCTGGGCGTGCGCGACAACATGCCCGCTTTGTTGCGCTCGTCTTGGCTCAAGAACCATTGCGTGCGCGGCGTCATGATCGGACCCGGCGCGACGGTGTTGACGGTGATGCCGTGGTGACCCCATTCCACAGCCAAAGCCCGCGACAGGCCTTCGACACCAGACTTCGCCGTGTTGTAGAGGGTCCGGTACGGGTACGTGGCGACGTTGTGGAAACTGGTCAGGTTGACGATGCGGCCATGGCCATGTTGGATCATGGATGGACCGAACGCTCTGCAGGCCAGGAAAACGCCATCCAAGTCGGTTGTCAACAGCGAGCGCCAATCTGCCAGCGTCGTCGTTTCGAACTTGCCTGAAGCCGCAGACGCTGCAGCGCAGGTGACCAAGATGTCCACCTTTTCATGGGCGGACAAGATGGCCTGCGCCGCCTGTGTCAGGGACGCCTCGTCCGACACGTCGCAGGCCTGAAAGCTGGCACGACCGGAAGCGGCTCCGAGTTCGCCAGCGGCAGCACGCAGTTTGTCGGCCGAACGGCCCAACAAAATCACACGAGCACCCAGGTCGTGCAGTGCTTTCGCCGCAGCCAGTCCGAGTGCGCCGCCGCCGCCCGTGATGACAGCCGTCCGTCCGGTCAAATCAAACACTTAGATTTTCTCCCAAGCTTGCTTCTTGCAAACATAGGCCCACACGTAGTGAACGGTTGAGCCGGGCTCAGCGACCACAGGGTGGTAGCCCATCGGGACGGTGCCGAAGGTTTGGTCTTCGACAAACCATGCATCCTTGACCGGTGAGTTGTCATACCAGACACCCTCGCCCACCTGAATGGCGCGTTTCTTGGCGCCAGAAATCAGATAGAAAAAGACTTCTTCAAAGCCAGGCTCCACGTTCAGCTCGAAATCGTGCGGCAAGCTGGACCACGTGCCGATGCCGCGGTGCTTCGTGATGCCGATGCGCAGCTCGGGTGCTGGGCCCTTGGGCTTGAGGTAGTGGTAAACGTCGCGCTGGGCATTGCCTTCGCCCACCACGATGTGGTGCGCATCTGCGTTGTGGACGATCGTTTCAACACCGCTGCTGCGATGAACGACACGGCTGATGTCTTGCCCATCCAAGTAGATTTCTGCCACTTCTTTGTCCGTGGTGAACACCAGCTTGGAATCGCCGCCTTCGACTTTCAGAACATCGAGTTTGACCTCATTCGACCACTTATAAGACATGCTTTTTTTCCTTTAGGTTAGACAGTGAAACTTGGAGCGCCTGCTCTCTGCTGAAGTCAGAGCCGAGCGCGAACTGGCGGCCCACGCAATCCTTCGCATCGGGTGAGATGCTGGCCACGATGGCCGCGTACAAGTTGGCGTTCTGAAACTCGAAGTGGCGATGCCACAAGGCCAGGTCCAAGGGCTTGCCCAGCGCCAGTTCAATGATGCCGCCTTGAAAGTCAGCGCCACGCGCAGGCGTCGTGGCCGAACTGTCCCATCCACCGGACAAGCGCGGCGTCATCTCAATGATCATCGGGCCCGCTTCGGTCAGCATGATGTCGGCCTTCAACACATGGCCTCCAGCTTGCTGACCCATGCCCAGAGCAAGACCTGCAGCCTTGATTTGAGCGTGCACTTCGTCCTTCACCGCCACCGGGTGTTGCGCAGGGTTGATGTGGCCCACTTCAACGCCCCAGTTGAGTTTTTCTTCTTTGTAGCCAGCCAAGGCTGGGAAGAATTTCAGGTCAGGCGCGAACAAACGGTCTACCCAGTTGAGCCAGTACATCTCACCGTTGAACCACACGGTCTCGACCGACAGCTCGGAGATGCAATCATCTCTGGGGATCAGCGCCTCTTCGACCAGGGCATGACCGGTGGTGCCAGCGGCAACGGCTGCGTGAAATACCGATTCGGTCAGCTCGCTCACCGCATTGAGCTTGGCGAAACCTCGGCTGGCCGAGTTGTCGGTGGCCTTGATCACGCCTTGTCCGCCCAACTCAGAGAGGAAGGCCTGCGCCTCGGTCAAGCTTTGAACGCACTTGAACTTGGGCTGAGGAATACCGGCCTTTGTCAGGATGTCTCGCGTCAGGTTTTTTTGACGGCAGGCGCGCGAAATGTCAGGGGAGATGCCATGCAAGCCCAGCTGTTGACTGATGACCGCCACGGTGTGATGGCAGTCTGCAGCCAAGGTCACCACGGCGCGAATCTCGTACCTTTGGGCAAGGTCGTTGGCGGCCGCTTGGTTGCTTTCCACATCGAACGTGTCAAAGGCCAAGAACGCATCGGCATAAGGCGCGCACACGCATTCAGGATTCAGGTCCGTCACGATCAGTTTGTACCCGAGCGCCACGATGCTTTGGGCGGCCGACGCCTGCATGGGCCCGCCAGCAAACAGCCAGATGGCTTGGGGTTTATTCATTTGACCGCCCTCGCGAACATGACCACTTCTCGCCCCAAATTTTGGTTGGCAAACCCCGAATAGAGCTTGGTCAGCACATCACCGTTGCCTGACTGAACCATCGCCTTCTCGAAATTCATGCGCCTGGTATGACAAGCGCGTCCGACTGCATCATCGCCCACATAGTTGTCACCCATCAGCAAGAAAAGGTCGATGGGAAAGGTGGATTCCTGGTGTATCACCGAGAACCCACATCTCTCCAGCAGGCCCGCCAGCGTCGGGAAATCAAAGTAATTGATGTGATGCGGCGGAGCCACCCACCAGGGGGCGAATCCGAGGTGGTTCTCCAGGGTGGTCTGGAAACGATTGAAGTCGTTCGGCACGATCACGCAGAGCAAACCTCCGGCGTTCAACTTCGAATGCGCCAGCTTGAGCAGGTCGGCCGGGTCGGGAATGTGCTCGAGCACCTCGCCCATATTGATCACGTCGAAGGTGCCCAGCGTGGGTGCCGTTTCTTGCGTGAAGAAGATGTTCTCGATGTCGAGGCCCAGCTTCTGGCTGTGGGTGGCGGCTTCGATGGAGGGCTCAATGCCTTTGACCTGCCAACCGCGTTGCCGTCCATTGAGCAAGAAATAGCCAGGGCCTGACCCGATGTCCAAAATGCTGCGGGCGCCCTCGGGCAAGTTCTGCTCTAGCAACTCGTAGCGCCGGGTATAGACCGTGTTCCACCACTCCAGGTCTTGCTGATACCGCTCCAGGTACAAGGGCTTTTCCTGCGTGTAGTACTCGTGCCGATAGGCTTGTTCCAACTCGTCCTCGGTTGGAATGGGGACCACGTGCTTGAAGCCGCATTCGACGCAATCGATGACGTCGAATTCATTGGCGGACGAGATGACCGTGCCGCCATGGTTGTGCCACTGCTTGTGGCTGCACGTGCTGTTCACACCCGACATGTCTTATTCCTTGGTGAGTCGCTGAAAGCCAGAGTGGTGCTTCGGTGTATCGAGCGCTGTGCATTCAAGGTCGGATGCCAGTTCGGCGAACACCTTCGTCACCGCGGTTTCGTAACGGTCGAGCTCTGCGCTTTGGTGTGCGAACGATGGCTTGAACTGGCGGAAGCCGAGGAAGCCTTCCTGTAGCATTTCGATGGTGAAGCGCGTGTTCATGCCCATCGGGTGCCGCGCTTTGAAGGCGAAGGCCGCCAAGGAGGGTAAGCCGGTCACGCCAATGTCCAGCCCGCTGCTCGCCGCCGCGCGCCGCCAAATGTCTTTCACGCGGTTACCCGTTGCAATGATGTGCTGATCGACCGACTCACGCTGGTATTTCTTCAGCGTGGCCAGTGCCGCTGCAGGGCCAACGCGGTCGGTCCAGTTGGTGCTGGAAATGAAAGTGGTTTGCGCCGCCTGCATGACCTTCTCGGTGCCCAGAATCGCCGACATGGCATAGCCATTGGCCATGCTCTTGGCGAACACGGCGATGTCAGGGTACACACCGTAGTTGCGGTGGATGCCGCCAGCGCACATGCGGAAGCCGCTGGTGATTTCGTCGAACAACAGCACAGCACCGATCTCGCTGGCCAGCTCGCGCAGGGCCTTGAGGTAGCCGGCGGGCGCATCTTCACCGCGCGCCGGCTCAATGATGATGGCCGCGATTTTGTCTTCCTGCCCCTTCACCTTCTCACGCAAAGACTCGATGTTGTTGGCATCAAAGGGGATCGCCGTACCGGCCAGCCCTCGGGGCACGCCATTGGGCTCCAGCCCCGGCATCAGTTGTCCGTCCAGGCCCTTGCCATCAGACAGGTTGGCGGCGAGGTACCAATCGTTCCAGCCGTGGTAGCCACTGAACAACACCGTGTCGCGCTTCGTGTGCGCACGGGCGATGCGCACGGCGAGGCCCATGGCTTCGCCGCCACTGCGGGCGTAGCGGACCATGCCAAACCAGGGATGCAGTTCGATCAGGGCCTCTGCCAGTTGCACCTCTTCAGGGCAATTGAGCGAGCTGTTGACACCTTTGCGTATGGCAGCGACCACGGCGTCATCCACCTCGTCATCGGCATAACCCAGGATGCAGGCGCCCACGGCCATGATGGACATGTCGATGAACTCGCGACCGTCCAGGTCCCACACGCGGCAGCCTTTGGCTTTCTCGTAGTAAGCCGGCCAGACGTCAGGCGCAAACATCTCGGGTCGCTTGGACAGCAGTTGCGTGCCGCCCGGGATCATCGTCTTGGCGTGGTTGTACAGGGCCACACCCTGGCTGGTCTTGAGATTTTCAAGGCTGTACATGACTTTCCTTGTCTGATTGGAGTGACTTGAGGTAGCCCTCGTTTCGAATGATGCTGCCGTTGATGCCCATCAAATCGGGAGATAACTCCAGTAGCTCCAGCACATCTTTCGCCAAGAAGGGGGGCGCGTCTTCGCGGTACAGCCGGTTGAACACCGCCTGCAGAAACTCATGGTCGCGTGGTTCGTCCAGCGTCCAACGGTGGTGTGAAAGCCCTGTGAACTTGACCAGCCCACCGCATTTGAACAACCCAGGCTGCTTTTCGATGTAAGGCCCGACGTGCTCGCGCTCGGACGGCAGCTTGGCTTCTTTCCACGCGCGCTCGATGGCCGAAAACGCGAACACGGTGCAGTCCAGCCCGTCAGGGAACTCTCCGGCGAGGCCATAGAACTCGAAGCCGCCGGCCAGATAACCGCTGACCACTTCGTCGACGATGGTGGGATCAATGGCAGGGCAGTCGGCTGTGATGCGCACGATGGCGTCGGCCTGAGAAGCCTTGGCGGCCTGGTAGTAGCGATCGAGCACATCGAGCAGGCTGCCGCGGTGGCAGTCAACACCTCTGGCTCGGCACCAATCCTCGATGGCGTCATCGCTGCTGTCCACAGAGGTGGCCACCACGATCTTTTGAATCGTCTTGCATTGCTCGATGCGCGCCACGACGTGCTCCAGCACGGGCTTGCCCGCCAGAGACATCAGCACCTTGCCTGGCAGGCGGGTGGAACTCATCCGAGCCTGGATGATGGCAACAACGTTCATGAACCACTCCACTTAGAAGGGTTGATCAATGCCTCATCCTCGACGGCAGTGGCTGGCCAGTCCATCAGGGGGGCAGCGCGAGAAGCAACGATCAATTGTTGAAAATGCGCCGGACTGTCCACGCCGACCACGATCTTGTCGATCTGAGGGTGGGCCTTGGCGAAGCCGATGCAGGCTTGTGCCGCCGAGCAGTTGTGATGCCGCAACCACTCATGCCATGTGTCCCAGACCGTGTCCCAACGGTTGAATTTTTGAGGGATGTTGGCGCGCGGCATCAGCATCAGGCCCTGGAGAAAGGCCGAACGCACATGGATCTCGACACCGCTGTCATGCAATTTGTCGAGCCAGCCGCTGGTGAGCAATCGCCGGTCAATCAGGTTGAAAGGCGCCTGGACCACGTCAACCGGCCCCGCCTGCAGCACGCTGCCCAACTCCGACGGGGAATAGATCGATACGCCGACTTTCTCGACCAGGCCATCGGCCTTGAGTCGCATCAGGGCGCGAGCGAGGGCTGGCCCACGAGACTCGGTCAGTTGATGCGGCCTGTGCAAAAGCAGGCCACGAACAGACGTCACCTTGAGTCGCGCCAGGGACGCATCCATCTTGTCTCGCACCCAGGCTTCGACGTCCGGCACATCGTCAGGCATGCCAGAGAGCTTGGTGACGATGTTGAAGCCAGTTGAACCACAAGCGCCGATGCATGCCTCGCTGTCGCCATAGTCCATGGCCGTGTCCAACGTGTGGACGCCATGGGCCCGAGCCAGCGCCAAGATGTCGCTCACCTCATGGCGTGACACCTGCCCGGACTGGTTGGCAACGCCATAGTTCATGCCGAACTGAGCCGTGCCCAGAGCGAGCCGATCGCCGACGCTGTCGTCGGGGGACATGGCCGAGGTGGTGCCCACACTCATGCCAGAACCGCCGCGGCCACCGCCTGAATCACCCGATCCTGGTCAGCTTCAGATAGTTTGGGATACAGGGGCAGGCTGATGGCCTCGGCGTAGTAACGCTCGGCCTCAGGGAAGTCGCCGGCCTTGAACCCGAGTTGCTCGTAGTACGGGTGCCTGTGCACAGGGATGTAGTGCAGGTTCACGCCGATGCCATCGCTTCGGAGTTGCTCAAACACCGCCCGGTGCGAGGCCTTGATCTGGTCCAGTTGCAAGCGAATCACATACAGGTGCAAGCCAGAGTAGCCGTCTGGGTGTTGCCAGGGCCGCGTCAGCGGCAGCGCCTCGAAGGCTTGATCGTAGCGATTGGCAATTTGGTGCCGCTTGGCAACATAGGCATCCAGGCGCGTCATCTGGCTGACGCCAAGGGCGGCCTGCAACTCGGTCATCCGGTAGTTGAAGCCAAGGTCAATTTGCTGGTAGTACCAAGGGCCATCGGGCTCATGTGTCATGTGCTCTGGAGCCCGGGTGATGCCGTGGCTGCGCAGCAAGTCCATCTTGTGCGCAAGCTTTGCATCGTTGGTCACCGCCACGCCGCCTTCAGCCGTCGTCACAATTTTGACGGGATGGAAACTGAAGATGGTGATGTCACTGTACCGACCGCAACCGATCGGTTCGTTGCGATACCGGCCACCGATGGCATGAGACGCATCCTCGATGACCTTGAAACCATACCGTTGACTCAGGTCATGGATGCCCACCATGTCGCATGGCTGGCCGCACAGGTGCACCGCCACCACGACTTTGGGAAGCTTTCCTTGCTGCTCTGCGAGGCTGAGTTTCTCCGCCAAGCGGGGTACGCTCAGGTTGTAGGTGCGGGGATCGATGTCAATGAAATCCACCTGCGCGCCGCAATACAAACCGCAGTTGGCGCTGGCCACAAAAGTCACCGGCGTGGTCCAAAGCCAATCCCCCGACCCCAAGCCCAGCGCCAGGCAGGCAATGTGCAGTGCGGAGGTCGCACTGTTCACCGCCACAGCGTGATTTGCGCCGCAGTAATGGGCGATCGCCTGCTCGAACGCCGGGACCACTGGCCCTTGTGTGAGGAAATTCGAGCGGAGCACATCGACCACGGCATCGACATCTGCCTGGGTGATCTCTTGGCGACCGTATGGAATCATGGCTCAGATCTTTCCTATTGCGTCACGGTGTTGGGTAATCCATGCATGCAAGGTTTCCGAAGTCATCCACTCAGGGTTGGTGTCTGATGAGTATGTAAAGTCTTCAGGCACGGGCTGGCCACCGTTGATGCGGGACACATCCTTGCTCCAATTGTGGATGGCGGGCAGGATCTTGTAATACCCATCATATTCATAGGTATGTGGCGCATCTTCTGGGCCGATCATCTGTTCATGCAGTTTTTCGCCTGGGCGAATGCCGACGATTTCATGCGTGGCCTCAGGCGCAACAGCGCGGGCCACGTCGGTGATTTTCATCGAAGGGATTTTCTTGACGTAAATCTCGCCGCCAGCCATGTCATTGAAGGCTCGCCAGACAAGGTCAACACCTTCTTCCAGCGTGATCATGAACCGGGTCATTCGCTCATCGGTGATTGGAAGCGAAGCATTGTCTGCCAGTGACATGAAAAATGGGATCACCGAACCGCGCGATCCCATCACATTCCCATAGCGAACCACTGCAAAACGTGTGTCTTGTGTGCCGCTGTAGGAGTTGCCAGCAATGAACAGTTTGTCTGATGCCAGTTTGGTTGCGCCGTACAAGTTGACCGGATTGCTGGCCTTGTCGGTCGACAATGCCACAACGCGTTTGACCCCCTGGTCGATGCACGCATCAATCAAGTTCATTGCGCCGTTGATATTGGTTTTCACGCACTCAAACGGGTTGTATTCAGCCGTCGGCACGATTTTGGTGGCGGCAGCATGCACCACATAATCAATGTCTTTCAGGGCCCGAGCCAGGCGATCTTTATCCCGAACATCGCCAATGAAAAAACGAACTCGCTCGTCGTTTTTATAATTCTTTGCCATCTCCCACTGCTTCATCTCGTCGCGAGAGAATATGACCAGGCGGCGCGGGTTGTACTTCGCCAGCGTCATGGGGACAAAAGTGTGCCCGAAGGAGCCAGTTCCTCCGGTGATCAGTATTGACGCGTTTTTTAGCATGACTTTCCCATCGCAATCGCCAAGGGTCGACCAACCCTTTTGGTTGCCCTATCCCAATGAATCACCAACACGGAATTTTCATGTGCAACCGCACGGATTCGGCTATTCAATAAATACATGAATCGAAGCACATCAAAGGACGGTCCCAAACAACTATACTGAATCGCCCCATATTTCATGGGGGATTCGCCCCTGGCAAATGGTGCTTCGAGAGCTCTCCGTGGTTTTCGCCAGAAGCCCTTTAAAGCGCCGTGCACATGGTGCGAGAGCACCTACAGAATACCCGCCGCAGTGCGCGGCCATCGAGCGAATTGCCGAGAAATTCGGCGGTGTTCCGCCGACGCTTCACACTGGAGTGTGGGAGCATGATGCAAGTTTTTGCAGCCGTGATGGCGCGAGCGGCACTGAAGCTCAACGCCTCCTCGAGGTCGTATTTCCTTCGTAGGCACTTCCCGCCCGTTTTCGCGCGAGTTGATCTTCGTCGTGCTCGCAGACGAGGGCCTCAACCGGTTTGGCATCACTTCTGCCGAAAGCCGATCAAGCAGGTGCATTGGCTCCACTGCATGACGAAAGCCCGCAGGTCGCACCAGCAGCCTTCGATGTCACGCGCCAAATTTAACGCGACACCAAGACACCACCCGTTGAACGGCTCACGCAGTCCCGACACAAGGCAAGACACACCGGACTCAAGGCAGCGCCCGATACACCCTCACGCGGCCCAGATCACAAGCCAGTGCGAACCTCTGATCGCCAAACCATCCAGATTCACCCAGGCGACGACGAGTAGCCCTGTCAATCAAATAGCCCTGCTCTGTTCGCTTGTTGGTCGCCTTTAACCGCGCGTCGAAACGCGCCTGATCAAGGGTGCCGACAGCGTCTCGCGCATCCAAGACCAGCAGGTCCACCGGCCTAGGGCAATATCGAAGCTTCGGATCCAGGTTGTCCCATGCCACCGACACGCAAGTGCCAGGCAAACTGAGCGCATTCACATTGGCCGGCGCCGTGTAATCAATGAAAACATGGTCAATGCGCCGACCAGACATGGTCTGCGCCATGCATTCACTCACCTGATTCGCCGTGCCCACATCCTTCGCAACACGGGCTTGCTTGGTGAAGTAACCGGCATGACTCCAGAGACAAACTTTTGCGGTGCGGTTGATGTCATAGCGGACCCATACGTCGGCGATCAACAGCAGGACGACAAGCAGCAAGGCGAACCTGCCGGAGCGGTGTTGCACAAGTCCGACCACGCCAAGCACGGCCAGAAACGCGACACTGGTGAAGTAGGAACCGACGCTGATGTGGTTCTTCACGGCGCACCCGAGGTAGAGCGCCGCCACTGCAACGACCGCCATGATGGCGACAAAGTCCCATCGCCGAGCGCGATCACGCCATGCGACATGAGCCCAACCGGCCGCCAAAATCGCCATGGCCAGGGCATTGCAGGGTGTGCCTAACGCTCCAAGGTAAAGACGCTCCACCGGGTTGGCCGGCCCCGATGGCGTCCGCGTCCCCTCAATGACGTTGCTCAAAATCTCCCAGTACTGCGCCCAGACCTGATGCTTAACAGGCAGGATCAAAAATTGTGGGTTGGTCAGCAGCGCCAAGCTGCCGACGAACACGACGCTGGGCTTGAAAAGGGTGGACAACCACGGTAAACCGGCTCGCTTCAATCTGATCAGAAGAAGGAGGCCAACCAACGGCAGAACCAGCAGGCCGCTAAGCTTGATGCCGCCTGCGACAGCCAGACTGAGCAAAGACTGACGCAGCGAAGTTTTGAACTCAACGTCGTCGCGCAGGGCAAGGTGAACGGACAACAAAGAGAAGAAGGCAACGGGACTGACGGTACCAAAGCGCATCGCGAAATACCCCATCGCGGGCGTCAACACAAAGATCAACAAGCCGAGCGCGCAGGCCCAATCGGGCACTGCCAACTGCTTTAGCAAACGACGCATCACCAACAGACTGAACACCGTGAACAGCCACGACACCATTCGAGGCAACACGATCAATGGCCACTCGACCCCAGTCCACTGGGACAACAGGTAAAACGGGTAAGTCAGAGCCGCCATTGGCGCCCAGAACACCCACCCGTAGGCGTAGTCATTCAGAGCGAAGAACTTGTGGAGTTGGCCGCCGCGGAGTGCGTCATGAACCGCCCGCAGAGATGCCTGAAAAGCAACGTCATCGACCTCCCGAAAGCCCAAGATGCCGAAGTTCGCTGAAAAAATGAAGTTTTCCGCGAACAGGCCTGTCAAAATGCAGAGCACCAGCAGATGGCAAATGCACGTCTGCCAACGCTGGGCTGCGCCGGGCGAAACACGATGTTCGGTCATCACGGGCTGAACATCGATCATTTGGCCAACTGCATCCGGTAGTGCTCTGCATCCCAATTCAGCAATGCGCGCACATCCTGGTCGTTGAGCGTTCGCAATGAAGCACTACGCGGCACCCGCACCAGCACATCGCGGAAGCATTGCAACTGGGCCAGCTTACCGGCCGCCATCGAATGCGCCCCATAAACACCCATGCCTCGGACGAACACCACGTCGGGCGCTTGGTCGGGATGGTTACGCGTCCATTCGCGCAACGCCGTCTCATTGTCGAAGACGCGAGCCATCGGGCCCAAGAACACAACGTGATCAGGGTAGAGGGCCCAGCTTGACTGCAACCTCCCCAGAAGCTGCTCATCGAGAGCCAGGTCATGCAAGCCAGCAAGCGGACACCACTTCAGCGCCAGATCAGGCGTTAGAGGTCGGATCGCGTCCCGGCTGGGACCCGGCCCGCCAACCTGGGATCGCCACGCACCTCGCACGGTGTTGAGCAACAGCCTGACCTGATGCACGTCGCCTCCGCCGACCACCAAGCCGTGGTTACCCAGATACAACACATTGGCTTCCGGACAAGCCGCGATGGCCTGAGCGGCCTCTTGCGCCAACTCGGCACCGGGCTTGCGATAAGGCAAGAATGCGGGCACCACGCTTGGAAGTGCCTTAGACATCAAGAGGTCACGTGCGTCCGTGCGAACCAGGTATGCAAGCACATCAATGGCGTGAAGGTGAACCACAATGCGCTGCGGCATCAGCACGTGCAGCAGTGTCTCGATCGATGGGCGGAGCTGCGATTCGCCCAGCACCGTCGGCTTTGCATCGAAATCCCCGGCTTTCAGTTCACGGCTCAACTTCGCGAGATCCACCGGCACGAAAATTTCGGCCCGCTCCGCATCAGCAAGCCATGTCCCGGAAGCCTTGATCCACAGAGTGTCGCCCGCTTTCCAGGACACGTTGCCGCCCGCGCCCTGTACCAGCATCGGATCCGAGCCCAGCTCGGCGCTCAGCCGACGAACACCCTTTGGCAAGACCATGTCATCTGGCTCAGCAGTCATTTCCGCTCCGCCAGTTTTCCGAGAAGCTGCCGCAGCGCCCCGAAATCGACGAACGAAGCGTCAGGCGCACAAGGCCCCTCACCCAGGCTGACGCCCTCGTGCAGCTTCTGCAGCGTCACCGCCTTGATTTTTTCACGACCGCCCTGGATATCGTTCACGGGGTTGTCGCCGATCATCCAGATGAGGTCGCCGGCTGGCCGCATCTTCTCCAGCGCGATCAGGAAAGGCGCCTCATGGGGCTTGTCGAAGCCCGCCTCTTCGCTAGTGACGATGTAATCGAAGTGGTGATCAAGTCCGAAATAGACCACTTTTCGGAACTGAATCTGCGCCGTCAAATCGGTGACGATGGCTGTGGGGATGCCCAAAAGCCGGATGTCATCCAGCAGGTCTTTGACTTGATTGAAGAGGATGGCATTGGACAAGAATGTCCGCCAGTAGGTTTGCTCGAAGTCAAGCGCAAGCAACACTTGCGAGCCCAAGCCCATGATCTCCAACATGCGCTGCATGTAGAGCAACCTGCTGTGCGACGACGCGGTGTGTTGAAGGCGTGCCTTGATCTGCTGACGAGCCCCTTTGAACGCCGCGTCGAACTCTTCGGGCTTGATCGAAAACGTCTTGACGACCTTGTCCCGAACCGCACTCTGCGCCGCTGTATGCGCCGGGTCATACGGATAAAGCGTGTTGTCCGTGTCAAACAGAATGGCATCGGGCAACCGGTCAAACCGATCTGCGTTGTAAAGCTTCACCATATGAATCGTTTCATCAGGGCCTGGTTAACGTGGGAGAGGGCCAGCAACTGCATCAAGCCCAGCATACCGGCCTCCCATTGGGGCTCAAGATCAAGGAACTCCATGATGCGAGGGCAAATCATGTGAGCGGCCAACGCGACGTCCTCTGCCGAGGACTCACCTTCGATGACCAACTCGACTTCACCCGCATCGTTGCGCGCCTGCATGTCGACATGCAATCCGCAAACGCCGATCAAAACCCGAGCGAGGAGCAGCTCATTGAGGCCGTAGAGAGAGCGTGCCACGAGCTTGAACCGCAAGGGGTGTCGCCCGTCGGCTTCGGCGATCATGCGCGGATGGATGGGCTGCAACGCCAAGACCAGGTCCGCGTGTTCCGACTGGGGCCGAATGAAGCGAACAGAGTCGGGTTCCCTGCGATCGAAGGAAGACATCACGCGCTCCACAGTGTGTCCCCGCTGGTGCACATCGCGCTGGAGCTTGAAATACCGCCTCAAGGACTCGTCAATGTCCAAATATATGCTGAGGTTGTAGCACTCCCGCAAGATCGGCAAGTACAAGGCGTGCAAGCCGCTGGCAATGATGATGTCATTGCTGGCCAGCTTGAAGGGACGACCCATTTTGCCCGTCAAGTGGTCGTAGTGCCGCGACTGAATCCCACGGCCATCGGTCAGTGCAACCAGATCACGCGCAAAGCCCTCGAGGTCATTGGCCATCGGGTTGAGGTGCGTCATGACCTGCCACATTGGCTTCTGACGGTCCCAGAGGTGATAGTCATCACCTGACAGCATGGTCACAGAATGCCCACCGAACAGGCCCTGAATAGATGCCGCGAAGGTGTCCTTTCCAGCACCCGAGTCTCCCGCCACGCCGATCACGAAAGGGCGCCGGCTCAGTCGAAAGAAGTCATTTTCACGGATCGTGTCCCGAGCGATGCGAATGGCGAGGATCAGTCCGGATGCGACCAGGGCAGTGTGGACCAGCGATTGAACGTGATTGATTGCATCCGGCGTCGTCCATGAAAGCGCCTCTTCCGGGATCAAGCCCAACACCACACTCAACACATAAAGCGAGGAGAAGCCGGCGATGAACCAGCGCGCCGTGGGGTCGCTTGCGTACTGGTACGACACAAGCAAGGGCACCACCCACACATACCAGCCAGGTGAAGCGGGGGTGAGCAGCACCACGAGCAAGAACTGCAGACCCAAAAGCGCATGAAACAGATCGAAGTTCAAACGCCTGATCCGCCATGCTGCATACACGGAGATCATGTAGACCAATGGGACCACGTAGACAGAAAGATGCGGCCCCAACTCAAAAGCGAAGAGGTAGACCTTGCTGACCTCAGGGTTGCCGAACAACATCCTCGCGCCGCCATCAGACCAGACGAACGGGGCCGCCAAAAAGGCCACCGTGATCACCAGCCCCCGGAGGAACAAGGGCAACATCGAGCGCAGACGTCGGTTATGGAACAGGTAGATGAGGAAAAAAGGCAACGCCAACACCATGCTGAGCTTCGCGGATATGGCGATGGCCAACGCGACACCTGACCAAGACCATTTGGCCTGACGCAACAGATCCAGCGAGAGCGCAAGCCAGAACACCGGCACAAGGTCATTCAGACCCAACACGTAGGTCGGAACAATGACCAGGGGAGACAACCAGTAAGCCCACGTCAGCAATCCATCTTTGCCTTTGAGCAAGCGGCGCAATAGGAAGAACAAGGCCAGATCCAACAGAAGCAAGGCCCCACCGTACGCCACATCGGCTCCCAACCCTGCCCCTCGGGCGGCCCAGGTCAAAGGCAGGAACATCAACCACATGGCTTGACCATATGGGAATGCGGCGATGTCACCCCCTGCGTTCAGCCAGTGCCCCCAAGGGTCAAGCGTCAGCGCCGTCGAGGTCTGCAGTAAAAAGGGCGCGTACCAGACCTTGACAGCAACAGGCTCCAACCAGGCCATCAAGCCAATGCGCAAAGCAAGACCACACAGGAAGAGCGGATGCATCAGGACCCGAAGAAAGCGCTTCACGCTAAAGACTCCCAGATGTCCGCTCGCTTGGTGCAGACGGCGTCGGCCACGATGCTCAAGGACGCTAGCTGAGCCGCGAGTTGAGGAATTTCGATCTGGGCATCCCGGCCTTGCAGTTCAGGTGACACCAGGCACAGCCGGAAGCCCGCAGCTTTGAGACGCAGTGCATCGCTTGTGCTCAAGGGAAAGCGTGAGAAACAATCAACCCAGACCCAGTCAACCTTGCCTGCGAGCGTCAGCGCCGTCTCCACTGACTCGAACTCGGAGACACGCACGGCACAGCGTCGTTCACCCAACTTGGACCATTTCACCAGGTAAGGAAAGGACTGATCCAGAAAGAAATAATCGGCAATGCCTCGCTCGGACATCAGCCTGATCAATCGCTCTTCCAGTCCTTCTTCCTTGACATTCAGGATCAAGGTGCCGTGCCTGAAATGATCGAGCCAGCAGTCAAAATCTTCACCATCGGCAAACGGGTCATGCTGAACAATCAGCCTTTGGCCCTGGCTGCGCAGGTCGATTTCAATGCCGTGTGAAGTCGAGGTGACCCGCAGTTCGGCAATGGTGTTTCGGCGGTGGGCGATGAGGTTCATGCGATGCGCACCTTCTTCTTGAGTTCTAGGCTGAACTCGACCGTACGCTTGATGAATTTTCGCTTCGCGGCCCAGTTGACATTCCAATGCGAAGTGCCATGCAGGCGTTCTCCGAACAAAACCGGAAAACGATGGACCGGCAATCCGAGGCTGCGGGCTGTGTAGTACGCGTAGAGGTCCAACGAGAAGTCGTGCGGAGCATCGTCGGACCAACTCTGGAAAAACTCACGCGAGAACATCGTTGGCTGGGCATTGATGTCCCAAAGCGGCTTTTGCAAGAGCGCGGTCTCGAAGCAACTCATTCCCACCGTGAACACAACATCGGCAAACGGACGGCCGTACCGCTTGCCCTTGACGAAAACATCCCGTCCGTTTCGCCGGAAGATGTCATGTCCCCTGATGGCATCCATCGGATCGGTCTGCATGTCAGCGTGTGTCCACCCAAGGATGTCACCCTGCGCAGCACGCAGGCCAGAGAGAATGCCAAAGCCATACCCCTGGTTCTTTGCAACATGCACGGATCGCACACCAGGGTGAGCTGGCAGCAGACAAGCCAGCACGGCAGCGCTGTCATCGGTCGAGCCATTGTTCACGAGCAGGACCTCGACGTCTCCAGAACGCGCCACTTCGCCACATCGGGCGACCAGGGCGGGCAGGTTGGCGGATTCGTTGTAGCAGGGGATAACCAGGGAGAGTTTCATGGCGAGGACAGTGTGGCTCCAGAGCGCTGGCAAAAAACCAGGTACTTCATGCCAAGGAAATTGAGAAATGCCGAAGCGCCCGTGGCCAGCAGGAAGGCGCCCTGCCTGTCCCAAACCATGCCACCGAGTGCATGAAGGCTGAGCGCATTGACCAGCACGTTGACCGCCAGCGTCGAGCCATACAACAGCATGAAACGCCAGGCACTGCCCTTCACGGGCTCCTGATGGCTGAATGTCCAGTGGCGATTGGCGAAATAGGCAAAGGCGGTACCGACCAGGAATCCCAGGGCCTTGGCCACGTCCACAGGCACCCAGGCCGCAGCTTGTAGCACGCTGTAACTGACGAAATCCACCAGCACCGTGACACATCCGACCACCAAGAAGGTGGCTGCTTCACGGCGGATCATGCAGTCATGCCCTGGGGCTCCGGGTGCACCCATTGGTACCGTGCGCGCAGCGCCTGTACAGCCGCTTCCGGGACACGCTGGTCACGTTCAAGTGCATAAGGGTGAGATGCCCACTTGTCAAAGCACGACTGCCAATACTCAAACGTCCGCAGGTCGTTGGGCGTCCCCCACGAGAAGAAGTGGTCCACCTCGAAAACATGGCAGCGCAGCCCGAGTGCCAGGGCGTGATTGACCGTCGAATCTAGGTAAAACTCGTCGTTGATGCGATCGTTCTGCTCAAGGAGGCGCTGGAGGGCCTGATCAAAATGGGACCGGCGCTTGAATGTGAACGTGCCGATCACGATCGGGTCGTGGGCCGGTTGCGCCAACGGCTGCTTCACAGACACCCGGCGAATGCGCCCAGATTCCTCCGCTTCAACCCAACCAAACATCTGGGGGTGACGCACGGCGTTTGCGTGGCCGCGGACCACCCACACCACCACGTCAACATCGACGCGGGACATCAGTCGATCGAACGCGGCCCGGTCGTACAGTGCGCCGTTGTCACAGGCACCGAAAGTGATCGGCTCTGCTACATCACCGGCGCGAGCAACCAATGCGCTCAACCCGACGTTCGCTGAACAAGCCTGCCCCTCAGTCACATGGGGCACAGCCTGCAGAATCGCACCGGGAAACGCCTCTAACAAAGCACGACCGATGTCATCTCGCCCAGGCATATCGGTACGCAACACGAAGGCGTGTTGCTTGGCCTGCGGCAAGTCATGGGCCGCCTGCAAGACCATGGGGCGCCCGGACACGGGGATCAGTGGCTTCGTCTGGAGATAACCCTCGCGGGCAAAGCGATGACCCATGCCAGCCATGGGCACGATCATGGCACCGGCTGCAACCTCGGACTGAGCGGTTTCATCCTCCGCCAACACGCGGAAAGCATCCGACCAACCACCATACTCAGCCACATCTTCTGGGGTGCCCCATTGCATGAAGTGCTGCAGGGCATAAACACGGACATCCTGCCCAGCGTCCAACATGGGCTTGTAGGCCAGACTGACGTAGTACTCCCCGTTGACCTGCAGATTCCGGCGACGTGTCTCTGCTAAAGCCTGCTTCAGCACCTCACCAGAGCGGAAGTAATAGGTGCCGCTGGAGGCGTATTCATTCATCCGGTCATCCGTGTAGGGCTGCTTTTCCTGAATGTCCATAACACGCCCCCCAACTTCGCGCATGTAGGCGTAGTTGGTTGTGCCCAGCGTGTGTGGATGGAAGCCTTTGTAGGCTGGGATGGCGCCGTCGCAGGCGCTGGAGAGAACGAAAGCCTTGAAATGCGACCAATCCCACAGGCAGGTAAAATCGCAGTAGTTCAGGACGACAGGCCGTTGTGGATCAATGAGGTGCTCGACCTGCTGAACAGCATGCACCGGCCCCAATTTGTGAGCGGCGATCCCCACCACTGTCCCAGTGGGGCACAACGCCTGCAACACGCCACGCATGCCGTAGTCAGCGCACTGCAGGTGATCTTCGTTGCAGATGAAAATGAAGTCATGCTCCCCAGGGAACATGTCAATCACATGCGCAATGATGGGTTTGCCATCGATTTCGATCAGCGGCTTTGGAACGGCGTAACCCGCACGACGAAACCGCTCGCCAAAACCGGACATGGGGATGACGATTTGCACGAGAAACGATCCTTGTTTTATTTCCGCCAACGACGCACAACGGAAAGGCCGTGCCAGCCTGCAATTCTAGTGTTCCTTGTCGCCACCCATGACCAACGGAGGCATGTGATCGCCCAAAGCAGCGTTCAACCCTCTGAACCGTGGCGGATCGGACGCCCCCGGAACAAGGCTCATACTCATCGATAATCCGCGCTTGCATTCACGCGTCAATTTTGGAAGTTGAGGAACTCACCTCATGAGCATGCTGAAGAACTTGGGCGAGCGCGTCAGCCGCCTGCACGATACGTCCCTGGAGTCGGCCGAAGGCCCACCCGTAGAGCCGCCCGTCGCCACCGGTGAAAGCGATCGCACCGCCCTTCTGTGGCTCTGGATTGGCGCCAACCACTACAACAACAGCAGCTTGTGGGCTGAAGAGGATCTGGCACGTCGAACGACGGTCAACGACAGCGAAATCGCACTGAACAAGCGCGCCATTGACAAGTTCAACCAAGCTCGCAATGACGCTACCGAGCGCGTCGATGAAATCCTATTGACTGAACTGGGCCTCGTGGACGCTGCCTCAGCCCAGACGGACTCACCCGTCTCTAAGGCGCCAGGCAACGCAAGATTGAACAGCGAAACCGCGGGCAGCATCATCGATCGCATGTCGATCATGGCGCTCAAGGTGCACGCCATGCGTTTGCAAACCCAGCGAACCGATGTGGACGATGCTCACCGCGACAGCAGCCAAGTCAAGCTCGACAAGCTCCTACAGCAACGCGCCGACCTGGGCGACTGTCTGGACACCCTGATCGCCGACACGCAGGACGGTCGCGCCTACTTCAAGGTCTATCGTCAGTTCAAGATGTACAACGACCCTCGCTTCAACCCTGCGCTTGTCGCAGAACTGGCGAAGGCCAAGGGCTGATGCGTGTTTTGATCGTCAAGACCAGCTCGATGGGAGATGTGGTTCACGCCCTTCCTGCCGTCAGCGATCTAGCTCGCGCCTTTCCTGGAATCGAGATCGACTGGCTGGTGGAAAAGGGCTTTGCCGCCATGCCCCAACAGCACCGCGCGGTAAAGCGCGTGATCGCATTGCAATGGCGCAAGTGGCGTAAAAGCCTACGCTCCCCGGAAACACGAACCGCCTTGCGGCAGTGGCGTGCCGAGATGGTGCAACAGCCATACGACTTGGTCATTGACCTGCAGGGCCTGATCAAAAGCGCCGCTTTTTCTTGCTTTGCCCACGGCCCGCGCGCAGGCTACGACCGACAAAGCATCCGTGAACCCTTGGCCGCCTTGTTTTACGGGCGCACGGGCCACGTGCCCAAGAACCTACACGCGATCGACCGTTGCAGACATCTGATGTCGCAGTTGATGGGCTACCCCTTGCCCGCCACACCACCTGACTTCGGACTTCAAGCCGACGCTCACGCATGGACGCCATGCCCAGATCGGTTTGCCGTGCTCATCCCCTGCGCCAGCCGCCCCGAGAAACTGTGGCCTCAAGCCGACTGGGTGGCCATTGGGCAAGTTTTGCGCAAACGGGGTTGGCAGGTGGCCGTCATGTGGGGCAGCCCGCAAGAACGCGATTTGGCGGAGGCCATCGCTTCAGAAATCGGTGGACACGTACCGCCCTTTTTGACCGTCTCACAGGCAGCAGACACCTTGGCTCAGGCCGAGGTCGTGATCGGACTGGACACCGGCATGAGCCACCTCGCTGCGGCACACGGACGACCCACCGTCGGCATCTACTGCGACCATGAGCCCGGGCTCGCTGGCCTGCGGGGTGCGGGGCCCGTTGTCAGTTTGGGCGGCAAAGGGCAGACACCTTCGCTGGCGCAAGTTTGCGACGCGTTGCAGCAGGTTGCGCCAGCCGTCACCACACGAAATTGACACCATGGACTTCAAAGACACCCACGCACGACTCATGACGTATGTGCGTCCCCAGTGGCGCATGCTGGCCTTGGCCGTGACGTTTTTTTTGCTGAGCTCGGCTGTAGAACCGATGGTTCCCGCCCTGTTCAAAAAGCTCATTGACTCAGGTTTCAAAGAGGGCTTGAAATATCCCTTGTGGATCGTACCCATTGTGGTGATTTGCCTTTTTGTCGCCCGTGGCACGTTCAACTTCGCCGGCACCTACGTGATGAGTTCAGCGACCTCGTTGATTGTGCTCAGCCTGCGCAATGACTTGATGCGCGCCTTGCTCAAAGCCGACTCCAAGCTGTTCACCACGGTCAGCCCTGGTTTGGCGGTCAGCAAAATCATCAACGATCCACAGCAAGCATCTGGCGCTCTTGGTGGCTCAGTGATCTCGATCATCCGCGATGCCTCGACTCTGATTTTCCTGATCGGCTACCTGCTCTACCTCAACCCCCAGTTGACACTGCTTGCGTTCGTGTCCATGCCTATGCTGGCGTTCAGCGTCAAGCTCATTAGAACGCGCCTGAACAAGGTCGGCGAAGCGCAGTATCTGGCCCAACAAAAGCTGGTCAACACCGTGGACGACAACGCCCGCGCATGGCGCGTCGTGCGGACCTTCGACGCGGTTGACTTTGAACTGCAGCGCTTCGAGGCTGACGCCGTGCACCACCGTCGCATGACGATGAAGCAGATCGCCACCAGCGCGCTGGTCACGCCAGTCACGCAGGTGCTCGCGGCTGTTGGCGTGTCTATCATCTTGACGCTCGCGATCTGGCAAGCCAGTCAGGGCTCGTCCACGGTGGGCGAATTTGTTTCGTTCATCACAGCCCTGCTGATGACGATCTCGCCCATGCGCCACCTGACCGACATCTACACACCGATCAGTGGCGCAATGATCACCATGCGTGGTGCGTTTGAACTGATCAACGCGCCAACAGAGCCTGACAACGGCACCGGCACACTCGAAACCTGCAAAGGACACCTCGAGTTCAAAAACGTCACACTGCAGTACGAAGGCGCGACCGCACCTGCACTCAACGACCTCAACCTCGACATCGGCGACGGCCAAACCATCGCCCTCGTGGGATCGTCGGGCGCAGGCAAGAGTACCGTGGTCAGCACCCTTCTGCGGTTTGCCTACCCCAACTCCGGGCAGATCACCTTGGACGGCACGCCCATAGAAACGCTCAAGCTGGCCAGCCTGCGCAGACACTTTGCCGTGGTGTCGCAAGACATCGTTTTGTTTGACGGCTCGGTGGCTGCCAACGTGGCCTATGCCAGCCCCAACGGCTTGGACCGCGCCAAGGTCGAGCAATGCCTGCGCGCGGCCAACCTGTGGACCCACGTGTCGACCCTGCCCGAGGGCATCGACAGCAACGTGGGCACCAACGGCAGCAAGCTGTCTGGCGGTCAGCGCCAGCGCTTGGCGATTGCACGCGCGCTGTACCGCGACGCCGCCATCTGGATTTTCGACGAAGCCACCTCGGCCCTCGACTCCGAATCCGAGGCGGTGGTGCAGCGCTCCATCGAAGACCTGCGTGGCAGCAAGACCCTGATCCTGATCGCCCACCGCCTGAGCACCATCCGCAACGCCGACCGCATCTACGTGATGGCCGACGGCAAGGTGGTCGAGCAAGGCAACCACGCCGAGCTGATGGCGCAGGGCAGGCTGTACGCGGGCATGGTCAAGATCCAGTCGGCTCACTGACACGATCCGGGGATTTGCCCGGCAATGCGGGCATTCATGCGGTTTACACCCATCTCGCAATAAGAGATGATTTACCGTGCATATTGCTGTTTTGATTTCGCGCGACTGACACCTCATGGCTGAACTGACCCTGGCTGAATCCCCCGGCTCGCTCTCTGGCGTGGCTCGTGTGCTGGTGAACGCCGGCAAGCTCGATGCCAAAGCCGCCGAAAGCCTGACCCGCACGGCCAAAGAGCAAAAACGCAGCTTCGTGACCACCTTGGTCAACAGCGGAGCCATCCAGCCTGCCGACCTCGCTCACACCCTGTCCAAAGCGCTGGCCGTGCCCGTGATGGACCTGTCGGCTGTCGACGTGCAGCGCCTGCCAAAGGGCGTGATCGACAACAAGCTGTCGTCGCAGTACCAAGTGTTGGTGCTGTCCAAGCGTGGCAACCGCCTGTTCGTGGCCGGCGCCGACCCGACCGACCAAGAGGCCATCGAGCGCATCAAGTTCGCCACCCAGCTCACGCCCGAGTGGGTGATCGTTGAGCACGACAAACTCAGCAAGCTGCTCGAAGGCCTCACCAGCAGCGCCGAAGACCAACTGGCCGCCATCGCCTCGTCAGACTTCGAATTCGACGTCAGCGACGACATGGGCCTGCCAGCCCAGGAAACCGCCGACGTTTCGACCGAAGTGGAAGACGCGCCCGTGGTGCGCTTTCTGCAAAAAATGCTGATCGACGCCATCAACGCCCGCGCCTCCGACCTGCACTTTGAGCCCTACGAGTACCACTACCGCGTGCGATTCCGAGTGGACGGCGAGCTGCGCGAAGTGACGCAACCGCCCGTGGCCATCAAGGACAAGCTGGCCTCGCGCATCAAGGTGATCTCCAAGATGGACATTGCGGAGCGACGCGTGCCGCAAGACGGCCGCATGAAGCTCAAGTTCGGCAACAAGGCCATTGACTTCCGGGTCAGCACCCTGCCCACGCTGTTTGGCGAGAAGATCGTGATCCGGATCCTCGACCCGTCCAGCGCCAAGTTGGGCATTGAGGCCCTGGGTTACGAGCCCGAGGAAAAAGCGCGCCTGATGGCCTGCGTGCACCGCCCCTACGGCATGGTGCTCGTCACAGGCCCCACAGGCTCGGGCAAGACGGTGTCGCTCTACACCTGCCTGAACATCCTGAACCAGCCTGGCGTGAACATCTCGACCGTGGAAGACCCGGCCGAAATCAACCTGCCCGGCATCAACCAGGTCAACGTCAATGACAAGGCCGGGATGACGTTTTCGACCGCGCTCAAGGCCTTCCTGCGCCAAGACCCAGACGTGATCATGGTCGGTGAAATCCGCGACCTCGAGACCGCCGACATCGCCATCAAGGCCGCCCAGACCGGCCACATGGTGATGTCCACCCTGCACACCAACGACGCGCCCACGACACTGACCCGCCTGATGAACATGGGCGTGGCGCCGTTCAACATCGCCTCCAGCGTGATCTTGATCACCGCCCAACGTCTGGCGCGGCGCCTGTGCGAGGTCTGCAAGGCCCCCGCCGACTACCCCCCCGAGGCCATGCTCAAGGCCGGCTTCAAAGAGGCCGACCTTGATGGCTCATGGCGCCCGTACCGCGCCATTGGTTGCTCCAGCTGCAACAATGGTTACAAAGGACGGGTTGGCATTTACCAAGTCATGCCCATCAGTGAAGAAATACAACGCATCATCTTGAGCCAGGGCACTGCACTGGACATCGCCAAGCAGGCCAAGCGCGAAGGCGTGCGAGACTTGCGCGAATCGGGCCTGATCAAGGTCAAGGCGGGGCAGACCTCGCTGGAAGAAGTCATCGCGGTGACCAACGAGTAAGCCGCAGGGCATCGACACGGAGTTTGCAGACATGGCCACGGCAGCAGCCAACAAACCGCAAGAACACGTCTTCGAATGGGAAGGCAAAGACCGCTCAGGCAAGGTCGTGCGCGGTGAAATGCGGGCCGGCGGCGAGGCCATGGTGGGTGCCACCCTGCGCCGCCAAGGCATCCTGGTCAACAAGGTCAAGAAGCGCCGCCTGAGCGGTGGCGGCTCGATCAAACCCAAAGACATCGCCATCTTCACGCGCCAACTGGCCACCATGATGAAGGCCGGCGTGCCCCTGCTGCAGTCGTTCGACATCGTGGCCCGTGGCTCGACCAACCCTCGCGTGACCAAACTGCTCAACGACATCCGCGGTGATGTCGAAACCGGCACCAGCCTGTCGGCCGCCTTCCGCAAACAGCCACTCTATTTCGACGCGCTGTATTGCAACTTGGTCGAAGCCGGTGAAGCTGCCGGTATTTTGGAGACCCTGCTGGATCGCCTGGCCACCTACCAAGAAAAAACCATCGCCATCAAGCAAAAGATCAAGTCGGCGCTGACCTACCCCATCGCCGTGCTGGTGGTGGCCTTCGTCGTGGTGTCGGTCATCATGATTTACGTGATTCCGGCCTTCAAAGAAGTGTTCACGTCGTTCGGCGCCGATCTGCCTGCGCCAACCCTGTTCGTGATGGCCATGTCCGAGATCTTCGTCAGCTACTGGTGGCTGATTTTTGGCAGCATCGGCGGCGGCCTGTATTTTTTCTTCCAGACCTGGAAGCGGTCGGTGCCCATGCAGCGCAAGATGGACCGCCTGCTGTTGAAGTTGCCGGTGTTCGGCGACCTCTTGTTCAAATCGGCCGTGGCACGCTGGACGCGCACCCTGGCCACCATGTTCGCCGCGGGCGTGCCATTGGTTGAAGCACTTGACTCGGTGGGCGGCGCGGCCGGCAACGCCGTGTTTGCCGATGCCACCGAGCAAATCCAGCGCGACGTGTCAACGGGCACCAGCCTGACCAACTCGATGCAGTCGGCCAACATCTTCCCGGTCATGGTGCTGCAGATGTCGGCCATTGGCGAAGAGTCAGGCTCGCTGGACCAGATGCTGGGCAAAGCAGCCGATTTCTACGAAGAAGAAGTCGACGAGTCGGTCAAGGCCCTGTCCAGCCTGATGGAGCCCTTCATCATCGTGATCCTGGGCACCATCATCGGTGGCATCGTGGTGTCGATGTACCTGCCCATCTTCAAACTGGGCCAAGTGGTTTGATCGGCCCCCATTGATGTTGGACACCCTGCTGCCGGTTTTGACCGAGATCGTTCTGACGCCCTGGGGCCTGGCCGTGCTGGGCCTGTGTGTGGGCAGTTTCCTCAACGTGGTGGTTCACCGCCTGCCCCTGATGCTCGAAGCGCAGTGGAAGATCGATGCTGCAGCCATGCTGGAGCAAACCATGCCAGCGTCGGTGGGCACTCCCACCGAGGTGATCAGCCTGTCCAAACCACGGTCGCGCTGCCCAGCGTGTGGACACCAGATCCGCTGGTTTGAAAACATCCCCGTGGTGAGCTGGTTGCTGCTGCGCGGCAAGTGCTCGGCTTGCGGCACGGGCATTTCGGTTCGCTACCCTTTGATCGAGCTGGCCACTGCGGCCCTGTTCGCCGCCTGCGGCTGGCACTTTGGCAGCGCCTCCACCACGCTGCTGTGGTGCGGGTTTGTCGCCACGCTGGTGGCCGCCGCTGCCATCGACTGGGACACCACCTTGCTGCCCGATGACCTGACCCTGCCCCTGCTGTGGGCGGGACTGGTGGCGTCTGCTCTGGGCTGGAACCTTCAGGTGGCCGACGCCGTTTGGGGTGCGGTCGCAGGCTACCTGTCTTTGTGGTCGGTGTATTGGCTTTTCAAGCTGACCACCGGCAAAGAAGGCATGGGCTATGGCGACTTCAAGCTGCTGGCCGCGCTGGGTGCTTGGCTGGGTGCCCCCATGATCCTGCCCATCGTGCTCGGTTCGTCGGTGATCGGCGCCGTGGTGGGCATCGGCATGAAGGTCAGCGGCAAGCTGCGCGAAGGCGTCTACGTGCCCTTCGGTCCCTTCCTGGCCGGCGCAGGCCTGGTGGTGACCCTGGCCGGGTCGGCGCGGGTCATGTCATGGCTGGGCTGGGCTTGAGGCCTGTGAGCATGCCGCCAGTGAGCCAGCGGCTGACGATTGGCCTGACGGGTGGCATTGGCAGCGGCAAGTCCACCGTCAGCCAGATGCTGACCGAGCTGGGTGCCCACTTGGTTGACACCGACGCCATCGCGCGCAGCCTGACGGCCCCTGGTGGCTCGGCCATTGATGCGATTGCCCAACACTTCGGCTCGCACCTCATCGACGCCCAAGGCGCAATGGACCGCAACCGGATGCGCGAGCTGGCCTTTGCCGACCCGCAGGCGCTGGCACGCCTGGAAGGCATCTTGCACCCCCTGATCGGGCAACAAGCCGACGCCCAGGCCGCTCAGGCTCGTCACGATCAGCACATCGTGTTCGACGTGCCGCTGCTGGCGGAATCGGGGCGGCGCTGGCGTGACCGGGTCGACCGCGTGTTGGTGATCGACTGCGACACCGAGACCCAGATCGCCCGCGTGATGGCACGCTCAGCTTGGCCCCGGGAAGCCGTGGAACAGGTGCTGGCCAAGCAGGCCCAACGCGAGGCCAGACGCGCTTTGGCCGACCATGTCATCCTCAATGAAACTCTCAGCATCGAAGAACTTCGCGGAGAGGTCAACAAGCTGTGGGAGCTGTGGAACAATGGGGCGGTTCGTGACTGAACTGCTTCAGGTGACGCATTGATCCTCTACGAATACCCTTTCGGCGAAAGCATTCGCACGATGCTGCGACTCGAACACCTCTTCGGTCGTTTGAGCACCTTGATGTGGCGCGAGGCGCCCGTCGATCACCACTTCGCGCTGGCCACCATGTTCGAGATCATGGACGTCGCCTCGCGCGCCGACCTCAAGAGCGACCTGTTGCGTGACCTGGAGCGCTACAAGCAGCAATTCATGGGTTACCGCGGGAACCCCGCCATCCAGGAAGCGGCGTTGGACGACGTGCTGGCCCGCATCGAACACGCGCACAGCGGGCTCAACCAATTGCAGGGCAAAGCGGGCCAATCGCTGTCCAGCAACGACTGGTTGATGAGCATCCGCAGCCGCATCAGCATCCCCGGCGGCACCTGCGAATTTGACTTGCCTTCTTATTACGCTTGGCAGCACGAGCTGCCGGCCAAGCGCCAAGAAGACTTGCAGCAATGGGCGTCCACCTTGACGCCTTTGGCCGAGGCCCTGAAGTTGATGCTGAGCCTGCTGCGCGACGCGGGTCACCCACACATGGTCGCGGCGCCCTGCGGTCAGTACCAGCAAAACATCAAAGAAAATCGCACGCCTTTGCTGCTGCGTTTGCGCATCGACCCCAGCATGGGCTTGATCCCCGAAATCAGCGCCAACCGGCTGATGGTGTCCGTCCGCCTGATGCGCGCGGACGCCGAAGGCAAGCTCAAGATCGCGTCAGACATCGATGCGGGCTTTGAGCTGACCCTGTGCGCCTGAGGTCACGCGCCTCGGCCACCACCCTGCCCTGACTTGCCCGAACATGAGCGACACCAGCCCACGCAAGCCGCTGCAAGTGCGCTGCCCATCTTGCGGCAGCATGCACATCTACAGCCTTGAGAACCCCTACCGCCCGTTTTGCGGCAAGGGCTGCAAAGCCATCGACCTGGGCGCCTGGGCGAGCGAGTCTTACCGGGTGGAGGCCAAGCCCACCACCGAAGACCTGTTGGACGATCCAGGGATTTGATGCCCATAGGCAAACACAATCAAAACCATTAAGTTGATTGTCTTTGCAGATTACCAGGGCGGGTCTACAGTCACTTCATCGCACCACAGCACGGTGCCAAACCTGAAGGAATCCCACCATGTCCAGCCCCTTCCACAACCCCGAATCGGTCACCATCCAGAACCTCGAATCGGCCTTTGCGGGCGAGTCGATGGCACACATCAAGTACCGCTACTTCGCCAAGCTGTGCCGCGAAATGGGCGACGAAGAGACCGCCAAGCACTTCGAGCACACGGCCGACCAAGAGGTCTTGCACGCCTTCGGCCACCTCGACCTGCTCTTCCCCAAGGCCAACATGACGCCAGCCAAGGCCTTGCAGTTCGCCATCGAAGGTGAGACTTACGAGTTCACGACCATGTACCCCGGCTTTCGAAACGCCGCCGTGGCCGAGGGGAACGCCGCCGCTGTCCAAGAAATCGACGATCAGATCGCCGAGTCCAAAGAGCACGCGGCACAATTCAAGGCTGTGCTCGAAAAAGCCGCCAAGCGCTTCGCGGCGCTGGCCAAAGTCGAAGAACGCCATGCCAACGCTTACCAAGCGGTGCTGGACAATCTATCGGCTTGACGCGCACAGCCCCTTTTTGACGCCTGTGAGCCCGTGAAATGGCACGGACTTGCATCAGACTCCACCCCGTTTTTGGAAGAACCCCCATGAAGACTTACCAATGTGTTGTTTGCGGCTTTGTGTACGACGAAGCCCAAGGCCGCCCTGAAGACGGCATCGCTCCTGGCACCCTGTGGG
>CANCFV010000014.1 GCA_947377275.1 Burkholderiales bacterium
ATGCGCTCGTAGTTGACCCCGCCGATCATCTCGACGTTTTTCATCTTCAACGCGGCGCGGTGGATCCAGCCTGTGGTCTTGCCCAGGCCTTTGCCCAGCTTGCCCTTTTTGCGCTGCAGCAGCACCACTTCGCGCGCAGCAGGCTGAGGCTTGGGGCCTTCAGGGCGCAGGCCGCCTAGGGCGCTGGCGGGGTCGGTCACGCCCCATTCCTGCATCCACGTGGCCAGGTCGATGGCGGCCGACTTGTGCGCGGGGTCGTGCACCAGGTACTCGGCCACGTCAAAGCCAATGCCGCCTGCGCCAATGACCGCCACCTTGCGGCCCACCGGCTTGTGGTGGCGCAGCACGTCGATGTAGCTCAGCACCTTGGGGTGGTCTTGCCCGGGGATCTTGGGGTTGCGCGGGCTCACGCCCGTGGCCACGATGACCTCGTCAAACCCAGCGAGCATGGCCGCGTCCACACGGGTGTGGAGCTTGAGCTGCACGCCGGTGACCTCGATGCGTTTGCGCAAGTAGCGCAGCATCTCGTTGAACTCTTCTTTGCCCGGCACTTGGCGCGCCATGTTGAGTTGCCCGCCCACTTCCGCGGCCGCGTCAAACAGCTCGACCTGGTGGCCGCGTTCGGCCAGGTGGGTGGCCGCTGTGATGCCGGCGGGGCCCGCGCCCACCACCGCGATGCGCTTTTTCTGCACGGTGGACAAGAAGTTCAGCGTGGTCTCGTGGCAGGCTCGTGGGTTGACCAGGCAGCTCGACCGCTTGTTCTGGAAGACGTGGTCCAGGCAGGCTTGATTGCAGGCGATGCAGGTGTTGATCTCGTCGGCGCGCCCGGCGGCGGCCTTGGCCACGAAGTGCGCGTCGGCCAGCAGCGGGCGGGCCATGGACACCATGTCGGCACAGCCACTGGCCAGCACCGCCTCGGCCACTTCGGGCGTGTTGATGCGGTTCGAGGTCACCAGCGGGATGTCGATGCCCGCATCCACAAAGTCTTGCTTGAGCTTGCCTGTGACCCAGCTGAAGGCCGCGCGTGGCACGCTGGTGGCGATGGTGGGCACGCGGGCCTCGTGCCAGCCGATGCCCGTGTTGATGATGGTGGCACCGGCTTTGGCAATGGCCATGCCCAGTTGCCGCACCTCAGACCAGGCGCTGCCCGAGGGCACGAGGTCGATCATCGAGAGGCGGTAGATGATGATGAAGTCGCGGCCCACGGCTCGGCGCGTGCGCTCAACGATCTCAATGGGCAGGCGCATGCGCTGGCTGTAATCGCCCCCCCAGGCGTCGGTGCGCTGGTTGGTGTGCTGGGCCAAGAACTCGTTGATGAAGTAGCCCTCAGAGCCCATGATCTCGACGCCGTCGTAGCCGGCCTCACGCGCACGCACGGCGCTGTTCACGAAGGCCTTGATTTGTCGTTCGACCCCGGCGGCCGACAGCTCAAACGGCGTGAACGGCGAGATGGGCGACTGGATGCGCGAGGGCGCCACGGCAAAGGGGTGATACGCGTAGCGGCCCGCGTGCAGGATCTGCATGGCGATCTTGCCGCCCGCTTCGTGAACGGCGCGCGTGACGCCCTGGTGGCGTTTGGCCGACGAGGCGCTGCTCATGCGTCCGGCCAGTGGCTTGACCCAACCGGCGATGTTGGGCGCGAAGCCCCCCGTGACGATCAGGCCCACGCCGCCTTCGGCGCGCTCGCGGAAGTAGGCCGCCAACTGGCTGAGGTCTCGGCCATCTTCAAGGCCCGTGTGCATCGAGCCCATCAACACGCGGTTTTTCAGTGTGGTGAAGCCCAAGTCCAGGGGTTCAAGCAAGTGGGGGTAGGGCGATGGCGAATGCATGGGCGGTACGTCGTGGTCAAGCGAGCCGCCATGTTACGCGCCAGCCCTTTACCATCTGAGCCTTGACGAGCCCTCAGGGACCCCATGAGCAAACACCCTCGTGCCGACGCTTTCGATTACATGCGGCTCTTGGTCGATCGTGTGCCCACGATGCTGGCCTATTGGGACCGCGACCTGCGGTGCCGGTTTGCGAACCGCGCCTACGAGTCGTGGTTTGGCGTCAACCCAGACCACTTGCTGGGCACCCACGTTCGAGACCTCCTGGGCCCAGAGCTGTTTGCCATGAACGAGCCCCTCATGCGCAAGGTGCTGGCTGGCGAGCGCCAGGTGTTCGAGCGCGTGATACCTGGACCTCACGGGGTGCTGCGCCCCTGCCTGGCCGAGTACATCCCAGACATGGACAACGGCGTGGGGCTTGGTTTTTTGGTGCAGGTCACCAACTTGACCGAGCTCAAAGAGACACAAGCTGCCCTGCACCGCGAAACCCAGCTCAGAGCCGAGGTGCAAGCGTACGCGGAGCAGTTGCAAGCCTTGTTGCGCGAGCGAACCGAGATGCTGGACGTGCTGGCCCATGAAGTGCGCCAACCCCTTCACAACGCGTCAGCGGCCTTGCAGAGTGCGCAATCCTTCTTGGGCGGTAAGGGTGAACGGCATGCCTCTGAGCAGCTGTTGCGGGCGCAAGGGGTGCTGGGTGACGTGCTGGGCAGCCTGGACAACACGCTGGCCGTGGCATCTTTGTTGGCCAGGCCTGATCCCATTCAGCGCGATGACGCGGACCTGGACGTCTTGATCGCCATCGCGGTGGCCGACATGCCCGCGCCCGAGCGTCACCGCGTTGAGGTGCTGCGTGAAACCGGCACGCGCACGGTGTCGATGGACATGAGCTTGATGCGGCTGGCGCTGCGCAACGTGCTGTCGAACGCGCTCAAGTTCAGTCCTTCAGGCGAGGTGGTTCGGCTGCGCATCACAGACACCCCTGAGCCACCGGCCGTGTTGATCGACGTCAGCGATGCGGGCGCGGGGGTGCCCATTGAGATGCAGCCGCGCCTGTTCACGCGCGGCGCTCGTGGCAACCATGTGCGAGGTGCCCATGGCTTGGGCTTGGGCCTGTACATCGTGGAGCGTGTCATGGCCCTGCACCATGGCACCGCCACCTTGGCTCACACGGGCCCAGAGGGCACCACGATCCGGCTGGTGCTGCCGCAGGCTGACATTTAGGGCGCGCTCAGATCACCTTGATCGGTGCGCGAAACAGATAGCCCACGCCCGATTTGGCGACCAATGGCACGGCCGCCGGTGTGGCACGCTCGATGCGGCGGCGCAGGCGAAAAATGGTGCCGTTCAGCCCACCGGAGTCTTCAGAGTCTGAGGCGTTGCCCAGGCACTGAATCAGTGCTTCTCGGGTCACCACCTCGCCTTGGGCTGCGATGAAGCAATCAATCAGCTTTTGATCGCGTTCGCTCAGGTGCACCAAGGCGCCGTCGGGGGCGATCAGCTGGCCCACCCGGCGGTCAAGCCGCCAGGTGTTTTGTTGGGGGTCCAAGGTGCCCACGCGGCGTTGAACGGCCTCAATGGCCACCTCAATTTGCTCAAACTGCACGGGCTTGGCGAGGTACATGTCGGCGCCGGCTTTGACCGATTGCTTGAAGGTGTCGGCGGCCAGCCGCCCTGAGACCACGAGCACGCCGGCTGTGGTGCGCCTGCGCAAAACCTTGATCAGGTCGATGCCGTCCACACTGGGCAGCATCAAGTCGGTCACATAAAAGTCAAATGCGTAAGGGTCGCCGCAGGCCAGGAGATCGGCGCTGTCGTCGAACAGGGTCACCGTGACGCCTTGCTGGCTCAGGTGGAGCGACAGGGCGCTTGAGTAAGGCCGGTCGTCGTCAATCAACGCGAGGGAGCTGGGCAGCATCGTGCGGGGCCATGCTTGTGGGTGTTGACGGATTGAAGCACAAGACGCCCACGTGCAACGCACCGTTCAAGCGTGACAAAAGACCGCCAATTTGCAGCCTGCAAATAAATTCGCTCAATCAAACACAAACACGCACCGATAAGTGGAAATCGGACAAGCAGAAGACAGGCATGGGCCAGGCAGTGCGGCCACGCCCATGCATCACGCACAGAAAGACGCAAATGAAACATGTAAGCCTCAAAGCGCAGTTGACGCTGGCCTTTGGTGCCCTGGTGGTGCTGGTGATGGTGGTGAGCGTATTGGGGCTGAGCAGCCTGAGTCGGGCGAACGATGGGTTCGCGGGCTATGTCGCTGGGCCAGCTCAGCGCGGGTACCTGGCCACTGAGGTACGCACCATGGCCAACCTCCGCGCCATTGGTGTGCGCGACATGGTGCTGAGCAAGACAGACGCTGATCGCGTCACGGCCAAGGCCATGGCGGTGCAGGCCCAACAGAACATCGAAGCCCGCCTCAAGGCGCTCAAAGACGCCGTGGCAAACGCTGCAGATGCGAGTGAGCAAGACCGCAGCTTGGTGGCCGCCATCGACAAGGTCGAGACCCAATACAAGCCGGTTGCCCTGGCCATTGTTGCACTGGGTGCCAGCGGGCAGAACGATGCCGCCACCGACAAGATGAACAACGAGTGCCGGCCTTTGCTGGTGTCGCTGATCACAGCGACCAATGCGTACATCGCCTACAGCCAGGAGCAAGCCAAAGCCAATGTGCAAGCTGCGGCCTCGGCCTACGTCACCCAGCGCTCAGTGTTGCTGGGCATCAGCTTGTTTGCCGCTGGTCTGGCGGCCTTCCTGGGGTGGCGCATCACCGCCCGACTGTCTGCCGCACTGGGCGCTGAGCCCGCAGACCTGAGCGACGCCGCGCAACGTGTGGCCGAGGGCGACCTCAGCGCGGTCCAGGGTGCGCACCAAGCCCCGGCCGGCAGCGTGTTGGCATCGATGGGGGCCATGCAGCGTCAGCTCTTGGGCCTGATCGGCCAAGTCCGCACCTCGGCAGACAGCATCGCCACGGCCAGTGCAGAAATTGCGCAGGGCAACAACGACTTGTCAGGCCGCACCGAGCAGCAGGCATCGGCCTTGCAGCAAACCGCGGCATCGATGGAGCAACTCAGCTCGACGGTCAAACAAAACGCCGACAGCGCGCGTCAGGCCAACCAACTGGCCCAAGGTGCCAGCGCGGTGGCCATCAAGGGCGGTGACGTGGTGGGCCAGGTGGTTGAGACCATGAAGGGCATCAACGACAGCTCTAAAAAGATCGCCGACATCATCGGTGTGATCGATGGCATCGCCTTTCAGACCAACATCTTGGCGCTGAACGCGGCCGTGGAGGCCGCTCGTGCCGGTGAGCAAGGCCGCGGCTTTGCCGTGGTGGCCTCAGAGGTGCGCAGCCTGGCAGGCCGCTCGGCCGACGCCGCCAAAGAGATCAAGGCCTTGATCGGCGCCAGCGTGGAGCGCGTCGAACAGGGCACTGCTTTGGTCGACCAGGCCGGTGAAACGATGGCCGAGGTTGTCGGCTCGATCCGCCGCGTGACCGACATCATGGGCGAGATCAGCGCAGCCAGCTTGGAGCAGAGCAACGGGGTGAGCCAGGTCGGTCAAGCCGTCACCCAAATGGACCAGGCGACACAGCAAAATGCCGCCCTGGTCGAAGAAAGCGCCGCCGCAGCCGAGAGCATGAAAGTGCAGGCACAACAGCTGGTTCGCGCGGTGTCGGTGTTCAAAGTGGCTCAGTAGCCCAGCTGAGCCAGATCGCAAGCCACGGCCAGCGCAGGTGGGGCGCTGCGCCCCCACGGTGCGCACATGCACGGCGTTGGTGCCACGGCGCACTTGGCGAGCCCGCCCACCCGTGTCTGAGGCCCCTTTCCTTGGGCACGAAACCTGCATGCCTCCACGTCGAGGCAACGACGCTTCCCTAGAAACACCAGAACCGCTCCGCCAACGAAGGTGGGCTCGGCAGTTGCTCCGGCAACACCTGATCCGACCGTTCTGATCCGTTGGTTTGTGTCCGCAGCACCTTGGCTGCGGGGGAAGTGGAGCTCAAATGAAGATCGTCGTCGTTGGCCATGGCATGGTTGGCCACAAGTTCCTGGAAAGCCTGGCTGAAACAGGCTTGAGTGACGTGCAGGTCACGGTGCTATGCGAAGAGCCACGCCCCGCTTACGATCGCGTCCACCTGTCTGAATTCTTCTCGGGCAAAACGGCCGACGACCTCTCTCTGGTCGAGCCCGGCTTCTTCGAACGCACCGGCATCACCTTGCGCCTGGCGGCCCGCGCGGCCAGCATCGACCGCGGTGCGCGCACCGTCACCACCCAAGCCGGAGAGGTCGTGCCTTACGACAAGCTGGTGCTGGCCACGGGCTCCAATCCGTTTGTGCCGCCGGTGCCGGGGCGTGATCGCCCCAACTGCTTTGTCTACCGCACCATCGAAGACTTGGAGGCCATGACGGCCGCGGGTGCCAAGTCCAAAAGTGGCGTCGTGGTGGGTGGCGGGCTTCTCGGTTTGGAGTGCGCCAAAGCCTTGAGGGACATGGGTCTGGACACGCATGTGGTCGAGTTTGCGCCGCGCCTGATGGCGGTGCAGGTTGATGAAGGCGGTGGCCGCGTGCTGCGCCACAAGATCGAAGAGCTGGGCCTGCACGTGCACACCCAGCGCAACACGGTCGAGATCGTCGACGGCGCCACGGCCCGCCACCGCATGGTCTTCACCGATGGCAGCCACCTTGAAACCGACATGATCGTGTTCTCGGCCGGCATTCGCCCGCGTGACGAGCTGGCCCGGGCGCATGCGCTGGCCGTGGGCGCGCGCGGTGGCATCGCCATCGACAGCCAATGCCGCACCAGCGACCACGACATCTACGCCATTGGCGAGTGCGCGGCCTGGAACGACCAGACCTTTGGCCTGGTGGCCCCGGGCTACGACATGGCCCGCGTGGTGGCCAAGCACATCGCGGGCGACACCAGCGCGGTGTTTGCCGGCGCCGACATGAGCACCAAGCTCAAGCTGATGGGCGTGGACGTGGCCAGCATCGGCGATGCGCAAGGCAAGACGCCGCACAGCCGCGCCTACCAGTATGTGGACGAGGTCAAGCAGGTCTACAAAAAGATCGTGGTCAGCGATGACGGCAAGCAGTTGCTGGGCGCGGTGCTGGTCGGCAATGCCGATGAATACGGCACCTTGCTGCAAATGGCCCTCAACGGCATCACCTTGCCCGAGTCGCCCGAGTTCTTGATTTTGCCCAGCAGCGACGGCCAGGCCAAGCCTGGCCTGGGCGTGGACGCCTTGCCCGACAGCGCCCAGATCTGTTCGTGCAACAACGTCAGCAAAGGCCAGATTTGCGCCGCCGTGTGCGAGGGCGCAACCGACATCGCCAAGCTCAAGGCCTGCACCAAAGCGGGCGCCACCTGTGGGGGCTGCGTGCCCCTGGTCACCCAGGTGATGAAGGCCGAGATGAAGAAGCAAGGCTTGGCGGTGAACAACCACCTGTGCGAGCACTTTGCGTACTCACGCCAAGAGATCTACCACCTGGTGCGCGTGGGCCAGATCAAGACCTTTGACGAACTGCTGGCCAAACACGGCAAGGGCCTGGGCTGCGACATCTGCAAGCCCACGGCCGCCAGCGTGCTGGCTTCGGTGTGGAACGAGTTCGTGCTCAAGCAGGACCTGGCCAGCCTGCAAGACAGCAACGACTACTACCTGGGCAACATCCAGAAAGACGGCAGCTATTCGGTCGTGCCCCGCATGCCCGGTGGCGAGGTCACGCCCGATGGCCTGATCGCCGTGGGCACCGTCGCCAAGAAGTACGGCCTGTACACCAAGGTCACGGGCGGCGCCCGGGTGGACATGTTCGGTGCGCGGCTGGAGCAACTGCCCTTGATCTGGGAAGAGCTGATCGCCGCAGGCTTCGAGTCGGGCCACGCTTATGGCAAGAGCCTGCGCACCGTCAAGAGCTGCGTTGGCAGCACCTGGTGCCGCTATGGCGTGGGCGACTCGGTGGGCTTGGCGGTGGAGCTGGAGAACCGCTACAAAGGCCTGCGCGCCCCGCACAAGATCAAGTTTGGCGTCTCGGGCTGCACCCGAGAATGCGCTGAGGCCCAGGGCAAAGACATCGGCATCATCGCCACCGAAAAGGGCTGGAACCTGTACGTGTGCGGCAACGGCGGCATGAAGCCTCGCCATGCCGAGTTGTTCGCCTCTGACCTCAACAAGGAAGAGCTGATCCGGCTGATCGACCGCGTGTTGATGTTCTACGTGCGCACGGCCGACCGCCTGCAGCGCACCAGCACCTGGCGCGACAACCTCGAAGGCGGCTTGCCTTACCTGCAAGACGTCATCTTGAACGACAAGCTGGGCCTCAACGCTGAGCTGGAAGCGCAGATGCAGCACGTGGTGGACACCTACCAGTGCGAGTGGAAGACCGCCGTGACCACGCCCGCCGTGCGCCAGCGCTTCCGCAGCTTCGTCAACAGCGACAAGGTCGACGAGCACATCGTGTTTGTGGAAGAGCGTGGCCAGATCCGCCCAGCCACGGCGCAGGAGCGACCCGCTGTGGCCGCCGAGCCCGCGGCTTGATGGCCAGCGCAGCAAGCTGACCAGCCTGTCCTTCCGATCTGCCCTGATCCACGGCCCACTCACAGCCCACTTGTGGGGCCCCTTGCACCGAGCACCGACATGAGCACCGACACCCTGATCTGGACCGCCGTCTGCGCGTTTGACGACATCTTGCCCAACACCGGCGTGTGCGCCTTGGTGGAAGGGCGCCACGTGGCCATCTTCCGCGTGGGCCCTGATGCCTTCTACGCCATCGACAACGTCGACCCCAAGTCGCAAGCCAGCGTGCTGTCGCGCGGTTTGATCGGCAGTTTGGGCGATCGCACCGTGGTGGCATCGCCCTTGTACAAGCAGCACTACGACCTGCGCACCGGCGCCTGCGTGGAAGACGCGGCCTTGTCTGTTCGGGCCCATGAGGTGGCCGTGCGAGATGGCCGCGTGTGGGTGAGCCTCACATGAGGATCCCGATCGAGCCGGTGCGCAGCGCGTTCACCCGCTCCACCTGCCCCTATTGCGGCACGGGCTGTGGCGTGATCATCGAGTCTGTCGCTGGACAGGTGGTGCAAGTGCAGGGCGACCCCGATCACCCCGCCAACCACGGCCGCTTGTGCACCAAGGGCAGCACCTTGCACCTGACGGCCGCGGCCAGCGTGACGCAGCAGTCGCGCTTGCTGCAGCCCCAGCAGCGCTTGCAGCGCGGAGGCACGCTCTCGCCGGTGTCGTGGGACTCGGCCATGGCCTTGTGCGTCGACCGCTTCACCGACGTCATCCAACGCCACGGCCCCGATGCGGTGGGCTTTTACGGCTCGGGCCAGTTGCTGACCGAGGACTACTACGTGCTCAACAAGCTGGTCAAAGGCCTGATCGGCACCAACAACCTCGACACCAACTCGCGCCTGTGCATGAGCAGCGCCGTGGCTGGCTACAAGGCCACGCTGGGCGTCGATGCGCCGCCGGCTTGCTACGACGACTTCCAGCACGCGCAGACCCTGTTCATCGTGGGCGCCAACACCGCGTGGGCGCACCCCATCTTGTTCCGCCGCATCGAAGACGCGCGGCAGGCCAACCCGCAGCAAAAGCTGATCGTGGCCGACCCCCGGCGCACCGAAACCGCTGAGGTGGCCGACCTCTACCTGCCGATCCGCCCCGGCACCGACGTGGCGCTGTTCCATGGCCTGTTGCACGTGATGCTGCAAGAGGGCTTGACCGATGCGGACTACATCGCGCGTCACACCCAGGGCTTTGAGGCTTTGCAGGCCTTGGTGAGCGAGCACACGCCGGCCGCCGTGGCCGAGACCTGTGGCATCCCCGTTGCGGACCTGGTGCAGGCCGCGCGCTGGATGGGTGGCCACACGCCCACCTTGTCCTTGTATTGCCAGGGCCTGAACCAAAGCAGCCGTGGCACCGACAAGAACGCCGCGCTCATCAACCTGCACCTGGCCACCGGCCAGATCGGGCGTGCCGGTGCAGGGCCGTTTTCTTTGACGGGCCAGCCCAACGCCATGGGCGGTCGCGAGGTGGGCGGCATGGCCAACCTGCTCAGCGCCCACCGCGACCTGGGCAACGCCCAGCACCGCGAAGAGGTGGCGGCCTTGTGGGGCGTGCCTTCGGTGCCCGCGCAGAGCGGCAAAACGGCCGTGGAGATGTTCGAGGCCGCCGCGCGCGGTGAGATCAAAGCCTTGTGGATTGCCTGCACCAATCCCGCCCAGTCCCTGCCCGACCAGAACCTGGTGCGCCGCGCCCTGGCGCGTGCCGAGTTCGTGGTGGTGCAAGAGGCCTTCGGCACCACGGCCACTTGCGCTCACGCCGATGTGCTCTTGCCCGCCACCACCTGGGGCGAGAAAGACGGCACCGTGACCAACAGCGAGCGCCGCATCACCCGCGTGCGCCCCGCAGTGGCAGCGCCCGGCCAGGCGCGCCACGACTGGGCCATCTTCACCGACCTGGGCCGCCGCCTGGAAGCCCGCTTGCCCGAGCGCGTGGCCGCTTACCGCGTTGGCACCTCGACCTTGTTCCCCTACACCTGCGCTGAAAGCGTGTGGCTGGAGCACCGCGAATCGACCCGCGGGCGAGACCTCGACATCACCGGCTTGAGCTACGCCTTGCTCGAGACCGCTGGCCCGCAGCAATGGCCCTTCCCTGAAGGCGCCACGCAAGGGCAAGCGCGCTTGTACGCCGATGGCCGTTTTGCCACGCCCGATGGCCGCGCGCGCTTCGCCGCCGTGCCCTACGTGCCGCTGCAAGAGCCCGTGGACGTCGAACACCCCTTCAGCCTGAACACCGGCCGCTTGCGCGACCAGTGGCATGGCATGAGCCGCACGGGCACGCTGGGCCGCCTGTTCGGCCACGTCAGCGAGCCATCGGTAGACCTGCACCCGCAAGACATGGCCCGCTTGAGCCTGCTGGACGGCGACCTGGTGCGCGTGCGCTCGCGCCGTGGGCAGGTCTTGATCCCGGCCGTGGCCTCGGGCGCGCAAGCGGCAGGTCAGGTCCACATCGCCATGCATTGGGGCAGTGAGTTCGTCGGCGGGCGCGACGCGCAAGGCCAGCCCTTGTTGGGCGTCAACGCCCTCACGCAGAGTGCCTTCTGCCCCACCTCCAAGCAGCCCGAACTCAAGCATGCGGCGGTGGCCATCGAGCCAGTCAAGCCCGCGTGGCAGCTGGTGGCCATGGCCTGGTTTCCCGCGGGCAATGCGCTGGTCGTGCGCGAGGCGGTGGCCTTGATGGGCCGCACCTTTGCCTTTTTCAGCTGCGTGCCCTTTGGGCGCGAGCCCGATGCGCAAGGGCGCGTGGGCGTGCAATTGCGCTTGGCCAACGACCAGCCTGCGTCGCCTGAGCAGCTGGAGCTGCTGGCCGAATGGCTGGGCGTGAACGGCGACGCCGTTTTGCGTTACGAGGACACGGCCCATGGGCATCGCCGCGCCATCCGCATCGCCAGCGATGGCGACGTGCAACGCGTTGAAGCCTTCATGGTGGCGGGCGATGTGCGATCGGCCGCCTGGCTGCGTCCACTCTTGCAAGACGATGCCCCTGTGCAGGCCATGGGCGCCATGCTGCTGTCACCGGGGGCGCGTGCGCCGGGCCAGGTGGCCTCGCGCGGCAAGCAAGTCTGCACCTGCTTCAACGTCACCGACACCCAGATCCAAGCCTGCCTGCCGCGCTGCACCGGCAGCGAGGCCCAGCGTTTGAGCGAGTTGCAAGGCGAGCTGCGCTGCGGCACCAATTGCGGCTCGTGCGTGCCGGCTTTGCGCAAATTGATCCGAGAAACGCCCGTCGAGGCGTAACCCAAGAACCCCTGCTGAGAACACCATGTCCAACTTCAAAACCTTCTTGCGATCGGGGCATGCGCCCACGCTCTTCGCTTCGTTCTTGTACTTTGACTTCACCTTTGCCATCTGGGTGCTCAACGGCGCCATGGCGCCTTTCATCAGCGAGTCCTTCCACCTGACGCCGGCTCAAAAGGGCTTCATGGTGTCGGTGCCCATCATCGCGGGCGCCTTGATGCGCTTCCCGCTGGGTTTGCTGTCTCAGTACATCGGGCGCAAAAGCGCGGCCATGGTCGAGATGGCGCTGATCATCCTGGCCTTGGCTTATGGCTACTTCTGTGTCGATTCGCACGACGAGGTCCTGGCCATGGGCGTGCTGCTGGGCATCGCCGGTGGCAGCTTTGGCATCGCCTTGTCACTGGGCTCTGGCTGGTTCCCAGCCAAGTACAAAGGCCTGGCCATGGGCATTGCTGGCGCGGGCAACAGTGGCACCGTGCTGGCCGTGCTGTTTGCGCCGCCCTTGGCCATGAAGTACGGCTGGCAGGCCGTGTATGGCCTGGCCGCCTTCACCATGCTCTTGCCCATGGCCGTCATGGCCGTCTTCGCCAAGGAGCCGCCTGACACCGAACACCAGAGCTTTCGCGAGCACATCGCCTGTCTGTTCGAAAAAGACGGCTGGGCCTTCAGCCTGATCTACGTGATCACCTTCGGCGGCTTCATCGGCCTGGCCAACTTCTTGCCCACTTACTTTTACGACCAGTTCAAGGTCACCAAGGTCGAGGCTGGCCAGCTCACCATGCTGGCCACCTTGATGGGCTCGGCCACGCGCGTGGTGGGGGGCTGGCTGTCTGACCGCTGGGGGGGCATCAACACCTTGTCGGCGGTGCTGGTGTTCGTGGTGATCACCTTGGTGATCTGCGGCACGATGGGCGACAACCTCGCCCTCACCACCTTGCTGTTCATGCTGTGTTTTGCCTCGCTGGGCGCAGGCAATGGCGCTTTGTTCCAGCTGGTGCCTTTGCGCTGGCCTTTGACCACCGCGGTGGCGGGCTCGATGATCGGTGAAATCGGCGCCTTGGGCGGTGGCTTCATCCCCAATGCCATGGGGCAGTCCAAGCAACACTTCGGCACCTACTTCTATGGTTTCGTGGCCTTTGCCGCGCTGGGCGTGGCCGTGCTGCTGATGATGCGCGTCATGCAGATCCGGTGGACACGGACGTGGGCCGAAAAGGGCGGCCGTGCGCGCACCACGGGCAGCACCGCCGCCACGTTCAAGCAAACAGCGGCCACCCGCCACTGAGGCCAAGAAGCCCATGAAGCCCATGAAGCCACGCAAAAAGCTCGTCGTCATCGGCAACGGCATGGCCGGTGTCCGCACCGTGGAAGAGCTGCTCAAGATCGCACCAGACCTCTACGACATCACGGTCTTCGGTGCCGAGCCTCATCCCAACTACAACCGCATCATGCTGTCGCCGGTGCTGGCCGGTGAGCAAACGCTCGACGAGATCGTGCTCAACCGCGTCGAGTGGTATGCCGAACACGGCATCACCTTGCACATGGGCAAGGCCGTGACCGAGGTCGACCGCAGCCGGCGCCTGGTCACCGCGGCGGACGGCACGCAGGCCAGCTACGACCGGCTGCTGCTGGCCACGGGCTCGCAGCCTTTTGTGCTGCCCGTGCCGGGGCACGACCTGGAGGGCGTGATCAGCTACCGCGATATCGCCGACACCCAGGCCATGATCGAGGCCACGCAAAAGCACCGTCATGCGGTTGTGATCGGTGGTGGCTTGCTGGGCCTGGAAGCGGCCAACGGCCTGAACGTGCGTGGCATGAGCGTGACGGTGGTGCACATCGGCGAGTGGTTGCTTGAGCGACAGCTTGACCGCGAGGCGGCCCAGTTGCTGAAGACCACCTTGGCCGAGCGCGGCTTGCAGTTCGCGCTGCACGCCCACACCGCGGCCTGTCTGGACGATGGTCAGGGTCGCGTGCGTGCCGTGGCGCTCAAAGACGGACGCGAGATCCCCGCCGACCTCGTGGTCATGGCCGCCGGCATTCGCCCAGATGTGCGCCTGGCCACGGCCATGGACCTGCAGTGCAACCGCGGCGTGCTGGTCAACGACACCCTGCAAAGCCTCACCGACCCGCGCATCTACGCCGTGGGCGAGTGCGCCAACCACCGTGGCACCGCCTATGGCCTGGTGGCCCCGCTGTACGAGCAAGCGGTGGTGTGCGCCAACCACCTGGCCGACTTCGGCATTGGGCGTTACCTGGGCAGCCAGGTCAGCACCAAGCTCAAGGTCACGGGCATCGATTTGTTTTCAGCCGGGGATTTCATGGGCGCGGAGGGCACCGACCAGATCGTGTTGCGAGACCCTGTTCGCGGCGTCTACAAAAAGCTGGTGCTGCGTGGCGATGTGCTGGTGGGCGCCTGCCTGTATGGCGACATCCACGATGGCAGTTGGTACTTTGACCTGATCAAGCAGGCGCAATCGGTGGGCCCGCAGCGCGACACCTTGGTCTTCGGGGCCGATCCGGTCAGCGACGCGGCAGGAACACCAGCCAGTACACCAGCAGCAGGTTGAACAACATCGCCACGGCGAAGGCGATCTTCCAAACCGCGGCTGGGTCGCGCTCCAACAGCGAAGAAGCCCGCGCCGGCGCCAGGGGGCGTGAGGCCCCGCGCTCCAGCGCCAGGTGCAGCTCTTCGGCCGTTTCAAAGCGCGCTTTGGGATCGCGTGCCACGGCCTTGAGCACGATGTGGTCCAGCCAAATGGGCACGTCAGGCCGCGCGCGCGAAGGCGGTGTCGGGTCACGGCGGTAACGGCTGACTTGGTACGGCTCGATCTCGCCATACGGCAGCCGCCCGGTCAGCCACACATACAGCGTCACGCCAAGGGCATACAGGTCAGACTGGGCGGTGGCACGGCCGACCTCAGGGTCGTCTGACCACTGCTCGGGGTTCATGTAGCTGGGCGTGCCCGCGTGCAAAACGCGCAGCTGCTCCGGCTCTTTGCCCGACAAGGCCACGCCCAGGTCAAGGATGCGCCACTGCCCATCGTCGCCGCGGTGCACGTTGTCGGGTTTGATGTCGCGGTGGACCACGCCGTGCTGGTGCAAGCGACCGAGCGTGCGGGCCAGGCTGGCGCTGGCAGCGACCACCTCGGGCACCGTGAACGTGGCCTTGCGCTCCAGCATGTTGGCCAGCGACTCGCCGGCCAGCCAGTCTGACAGCGTGTAAAACGCCGTGGGGTTGTCGGGCTCGGTGACGTGCAGCAGCCCTTCGGCGTTGCGCTCAGACACCCGCGAGCCCAACCACGCTTCATGGGCCAGCATCTCGCGTTCGTGGGCATCGCTGGCCCTCGACTCGTGCAGCGTCTTGAGCGCATGCACCGTGCCATGCAAGAGGCAGCGCACCCGGTACACGCGGTGGATGCCGTTGCTGAACACGGGCTGTTCGACCTGATAGTGGTCGATCACGTCGCCCTCTTTGAGCCGGGGAGGTACGGGCAACTGGCGCCCACGCCGGCTCATGTCGGCCAGGCTCACCAGGTCCAGGCCCTTGACCCGCAGCACCACCGCGGTGGCGTTGTCACGTCCGCCCGAGGCCAGTGCCTTGCTGACCAGGGCCTGGCTGGCCTCTTGCGCCGTGCCTTGCGTGGCCAGTTCATGCAGCACCGATTGCTTGAGGTGGCCGTGCACGCCATCGCTGGTCAACACCAGGGTGTCGCCAATGCGCAGGTCGCCGTCGGTGTAGTCCACGCGCAAGGCATCGTCCAGCCCCATGGCCCGTGTCAGGCCGTTTTGGAACTCGGTGCGACCCATCACGTGGTCCTGCGTGAGCAGGGTGCATTCGCCATCGCGGATCAGGTAAGCGCGGCTGTCGCCCACGTGCGCCAGCGTGAAGCCGTGCGCGCGCAGCACCAAGGCGGTCAGCGTGCAGGTGGCCGAGCCCGCGGCACGTGCGTCCATGCTTTGGCGGCGGCGGTTGTGATCGACCAGCCAGGCGTTGTGCGCCGAGATCACGCGGTCGAGGGCCACCGTGGGGTCCCAGGTGGCCGGCGTGGCGTACCAGTCGTTCACGAGGGTCATGACCGAGGTTTGCGCCGCCTCCTTGCCCAGCCCGCCGGTGGACACGCCATCGGCCAGCGCCGCGATCACCCCCCAAGCGGAAGCCTGTGGATCGGGTTGACGCACCTGCGCGAAGTCTTCGTTGTCCGAACGGGGCCCGCGCTCGCTGCTCAGTCCCGTGTCGACGCTGAAGCTCATGGTTGGCGCGTGCCGCCTTGCCCCGCGAAGAAGGCGTCTGGCAAGGCCAGCGTGGCCTCAGCCACGTCCAGCAGGCGCTTGTTGTGGTCCATCGCCGCTTTTTGCAGCGAGCGGAAGGCGGCCTCTTCGCTCATGCCCAGGCGCGACATCAAGGCCCCCTTGGCACGTTCAATGACCTTGCGCTCGTGCAAGGCGCGGCGCGCGGCGTCCAGCTCGACTTCCATGCTCGACAGCCTGGCCGATTGCGTTTCGAGCAGGGCCATCAGCGAGGACATGGCCGCTTGGTCGCGCGCCTGAGAGGCCTTGGCCGCGGCAGGTGCTTCGCCCATGGCGCTCAGCACGGGCGCGGCCTCGGGCGCCACGCCGGCTTCGAAAAAGCGCGCCACGGCGTGCGTGTGCGGCGGTGGGTTGTCGCGCAGCTTTTGCAGCAGCCCTTCCGAGTCCTGCAGGTCTTGTTGCGCGGCGCGCCACTGCGCCTGGCAGGACTGGCGCAGGCCCTGCACCAGCTCGGCCTGCACGGCGTGCATTTCGGTGATGCGTTCGCTGGCGACATCGAACCAAGTCTCGCTCACGGCCGTGTCGAGCGCGGCGCCGGGGCGGGCCGTGCACAGCGCGCGGCGCAGGCGCTCCAGTTGCGCCACCTTGGGCGTGAGTTGGTGCTGTTGCCAGCGCGCGCGCAAGGCCGCATCGGCGAACTCTTCGAACACGGCCAGGCTGCGCTCTTGCGCGTCGATCAGGTGCACCACGCGTTGTTGTTCGGCCTCCTCGTTGTGGCCACTGGCGAACAACTGGGCGCCCACGGCCCGTTCTTGTCCCGCGGCCTCTTTGCCTTGCAGCAGGTGCACCAAGGCCACCAGCAGGCGTGAGATGCCGGGGTGTTGGGCGGCATCGGCCACGTGGAAGGTCAGCTCCAGCAAGCCGGCGATCAACTGGCTGAAGGCGGCCACGGCCTCGTGGGCGCTCAGGCCGTGCTGGTCCACGCGGGCGCGAAGCTCGCTCAGCGCATCGAGGTCGAGCAGGGCCCAAGCCAACAACGACAAGGTGCGCGGCGTGGCGCCTTGGTCAGGCTGAAGTTGCTGCGCAAAGCGTTCACGCAGTGCGGCTTCCAGCGCCAGGGCTTGGACCATGGCGCTTTGCCTTTCTGCCCCGAACCGCGTGCCACCCGAAGCCAGGTGGATGCTGCAGGCGCCGCGCTCGCTTTGCAGCGCATGGATCAACTCGGCGACCACGCTCACCAGCTCCACCCGATGGCTCAGGTGACCGATGGCATCGATGTCGAGCTGCTTGGCGCGCAGAACGAGGGCGGAGAGGGACAGGGTCATGGTCAGGCGAACAGCGATTTGATGCGCTGCCACAGCTTCTTGAAGAATCCGGCTTCTTCGACCGCTTCGAGCGCCACCACGGGTTGCTCGGCGTAGGGCTGCCCATCCAGGGTCAGCACGACCTTGCCCAGCACCGCGCCCTGGGCGATGGGCCCGGTCAGGTCAGGGTTGAGCTTGACTTCGGACTTGATGTTGGCGCCTTGGCCACGCGGCACGGTGGCCACGACGTCTTGCGCCAAGCCCACCGAGACTTCATCGACCTTGCCAAAGCGCACAGCGCCCTTGGCCAGGGCGACACCCGCTTGCAAAGGCTTGACGTTCTCGAAGGTGGCAAAGCCCCAGTTGAACAGCGCGCGGGTCTGGTCGGCACGCGCTTGCATGCTGCTGGTGCCCATCACCACTGAGATCAGGCGCATGCCGCTGCGCTTGCTCGACGCCACCAGGCAATAGCCCGCGTCGGCGGTGTGGCCCGTTTTCAGGCCGTCGACCGTGGGGTCGGTGTAGAGCAGGGCGTTGCGGTTGCCTTGCTTGATGCCGTTGAACTTGAATTCCTTCTCGGCGTAGATGGGGTAGTAGTCCGAGCTGTCGTGGATGATGGCGCGCGCCAGGATCGACAGGTCACGTGCCGAGGCCAGGTGCGATGGGGCGGGCAGGCCCGTGGCGTTTTCGAAGTGCGTGTTCTTCATGCCCAGGCGGGCGGCTTCGGCGTTCATGGTCGAGGCGAACGAGGTTTCGGTGCCCGCCAGGTGTTCGGCCACGGCCTTGGAGGCGTCGTTGCCGGACTGGATGATGATGCCGCGCAGGATGTCGATGACCGAGGCCGAGCTGTTGAGCGGCAGGTACATGCACGACTCGGTGCTGGAGCCTCGGCACCAGGCGTTTTCGCTCACGCGCACGGGGTCGGTGGGCTTGAGGCGACCCGACTTGAGCGCTTGCTCGACGATGTAGCTCGTCATCATCTTGGTCAACGAGGCCGGCGGCAGGGCCTGGTCGGCGTTGGACTCGGCCAGCACCTTGCCCGAGTCGAAGTCCACCAGCAGGTAGGCCTTGTTTTCCAGGGCCGGAGGAGGGTTCACGGGGGCGGCGGCCCAGGCAGAAAGGCTCAAGCTGGCAAGCAGGCTCAGGGCGGCCAGGCGGATGGGTGTGTTCATGGCGAGGGTGTCTTTCGAGGGCGCACAGCGTGGCGCATGCGGCATTGTCGCAAAGCCTGGGGTGTGTCTTGCCGCAAAGCCCTGCTTTACGCGCCGGAAGTGAAACAAAGGGTCTACCCGGCCATGCCACGCCCCTGATCACCCGCACCCCGCCGCGTTTGGCCCTCAGGCTGGGGCGGCGTTGTTTTGCGGGGGCAGCGTTTGGGCTTCGAGGGTGCGCGCGTACATCGTGCAGGCTTTGAAGATGGACAGTGCGTTGCGCAGCACATCGTCGACCGGGGTCTTGCAGCGATCCGCCACCCATTGCGTGGCGATGCGGGTGTTGGCGCCCACCAGGCCATCGGCGATCACCTGGTGGTCCAGGCCGGATTGCGAGAGGCGGGGGAACATCTGGAGCATGAAGCCCGCGATGAGGTGCGCGTAGTCTTGCGAGGCCTTGTCGGCCAGCTCGACCATGTTCTCGCCCACGTTCAGCGCGTCGATCAGCGCCACGCGCGCGCGGCGCGGGTCGTCACGGATGAATTCGAAGAAGGTGCGCAGCGCGGCCTCGGCCAGCTTGTCAGGCTCGGGTTGGCAGCTGGCCAGCGACATGATGGTCTGCTGCATCAACTCCCGGTGGATCTGGGCGTACACCTCTTTGAACAGCGCGCCCATGCTGTCGAACGACTCGTAAAAGTAGCGCGACGTCAGTTGTGCTTGTTTGCACACGTCACGCACGGTCGATTGGTGGAAACCTTGCTCACCAAACACGGCCAGTGCAGCCTCGACGAGCTTGAGTTTGCGCTGGCGTTGGCGCTCCTGTGAGTCGACCCCGCCATAACGACGTCCGCTGGACCCCGGAATCGAGGGCTGACCAGGGTTAACCCTATTTCTGGAAACGGACATTGTCAAATATTATTTTTGAAATTGATCGTTGTCAAATCAGGCCGTGCATCCACAGGTTTGAAAGCCAGGTGTTGTACGCGCATGCGTGCCGCATCTTGCCCCAGGTCTGCTGGTGCGCCAATGCGAGCAAGGCCGAATTTGACAACGATACCTTCACCTGGGTGGTCCTTCCGTGGGCCACCCGGCCCTTTCTCAAGCACAACCGCTGGCGACAGAGTGAACACATGAAAAGCTTCAAGAACAAAGTGGCCGCCATCACCGGCGCGGCATCTGGCATGGGTCGTACCCTGGCACTCGAACTGGCGCGCCGTGGCTGCCACTTGGCCTTGAGCGATGTGAACGAAAAGGGCCTGGCGGAGACCGCGCAAATGGCGGGCAAGCTGGGCGTGAAAGTGACCACAGCCAAGATCAACGTGGCCGATCGCGACGCCGTGTACGCCTGGGCCGACCAGGTGGTGGCCGACCATGGCAAGGTCAACCTGATCTTCAACAACGCCGGCGTGGCCTTGGGTGCGTTTGCAGAAACGGTCAAGCACACGGACTTCGAGTGGATCATGGGCATCAACTTCTGGGGCGTGGTCTGGGGCACACAGGCCTTCCTGCCGCACCTCAAGAAGTCGGGCGACGGCCACATCGTCAACACCTCCAGTCTGTTCGGCTTGCTGTCGGTGCCCACCCAGGCCACCTACAACGCCAGCAAGTTCGCGGTGCGCGGTTACACCGAATCCCTGCGCCAAGAACTGGACATGGCCAAGTGCGGTGTCAGCGCCACCTGCGTGCACCCCGGTGGCATCCGCACCAACATCGCCAAAGACGCCAAGATGGACGAAAGCATCCAGAAGGCCACGGGCAACGCCGAAGTGGCTCGTGCCAACTTCGACAAGCTGCTGAACTTCACGAGCGCCGAAAGCGCCGCCTTGCAAATCCTGGCGGCCGTCGAGGGCAACAAACGCCGCGTGCTGGTGGGCCTGGACGCCAAGTTCCTCGACAAGCTGGTGCGCGTGCTGGGCTCTTGGTACCAGCCCATCGTCACGGCATTCGCCAAGCGCGACATGCTGGGCTGAACCTTTCAGGAGACACCATGTCTGCAGTCAAAGTGGAACCTTTCGTGCACACGGCGCGACCCATCGTCCGCCAGTACCAACCCCCAGCGGGTTTGCAAGAGTCGGTGGTGGCCGCGATCGTGCGTGTGGCCATGCATGTCGGCCTCAAGCCATTTCTGGGCCCACCATGGTCCTATGCCGTGCAGCGTTTCGCGCTGGCGCTGGGCTCGGGTTTGATGCCCCAAGATGGCCGGGCACAGGTCAAAGTCGACCGCATCGGTGGCATCGCCGTCGACCGGGTCACGTCTAAAACGGCCCCGATGCCTCGGCACGCCATTTTGTTCATGCACGGCGGCGCCTTCGTGGCGGGCAGCCCGCGCACGCACCGCAGCATCACGCGCCGCTTGGCCGTGTTGACCGGCGCCGAGGTGCTGGTGCCTGACTACCGCCTGGCGCCTGAGTCGCCCTTTCCTGCGCAAATCGAAGATGGCGTCAGCGCCTACCGCCAATTGCTGGCCGATGGCTACGCGCCCGAGCGGATCGCCATCGCCGGCGACTCTGCCGGTGGCAACCTCACCTTGATGGTGACCATGGCGCTGCAACAGGCTGGCCTGCCTTTGCCGGCGGCCTTGGTGATGATGTCGCCGGCTTTCAGCTTGCACGCCTTGCCCAACGGCACGGCGCATGAGCGCGAGTCGCGCGACCCCATGATCCGTCTGGCTTGGGCGCTCGATGTTGAAAAGGCGCTCAAGGTGCCGCAAGACCACCCGCTGGCCAACCCCATGGCGCAGGACCTGTCTTGTGTGCCGCCTTCTTTGCTGCAAGTGGGCGAAGACGAGGTGCTCTACGACAACGCAATGTGGTTTGTGCAAGCCGCCGCCGATGCAGGACGAGTCAGCGAGCTGGAGATCTACCTCAAGCGCTGGCACGTGTTCCAGGCGCAGGCTGGCTTGATGCCCAGTGCCGATCGGGCTTTGGAGCGTCAGGCAGAGTTCCTCAAGCGCCACTGGGCCAAGTGAGCCGGCGGGCGCAACACGGGTCCCCATGAAAAGGCCGCTTACTGAGCGGCCTTTTCGCGTCTGATTGGCGTCTGATTTGCGGGTTCGCGTGAGCCGCTTGGTGAGGCCTGTTCAGCGACCCAGCAGCCTGTCCAGCTGAGCGCGCACTCGGTGCGTGTGCCGCTCCGTCAGTCGGTACACGACGTAGGTGCCGGCATACACCAACAAGGTCAGGCCGGTGAAGTACAGCAGTCCGTTGGCATCGGCCTGCACCTGGATGCGCCAGCCCAGCCACTGGAAGCCGACGGCCGATGCAAACAGCATGATCGGGAAGTGGCACAGGTAGGCGGTGTATGAAAAGTCGGCCAAGGCCTCATGCAGCTTGCGCAAGGGCAAGGGCTGACGGATGCGGCTGGCACTGACCAGTGCGACCACATAAGCCAAGCCCAGCAGGAAGTCCCGAGTGAAGTCGGTGAAGTGTGAATCTGCATCTGGGGGGAAGGGGCCGCGACTCCAGCGCGAGGCCAGCAGCGCCGCCAGAAACAGCGCAGTGCCCACAGCCGGGTGAGGACGCCACAGCTTCGATCGCATCCAAGTGTGCGCCAGCAAGCCCAGCAGCCAGACCACGCCCCACAGCATCATCTTGGCCGGCAGCAGGGCCACCAAGGCCAGCGCGGCCACTGCCATCGGCGCCCGTGTCTTGCCTTGTCCGGTCAAGGCGGCGGCTGCCAGCGCGAACACGCAGTAATACCACCACTCATTGGCCAGGCTCCAAAGGGGGCCATTGCTGCCCAATGGGGTGGTCAGCACGCCTTGCTGCATCAAGAGGTTGCCCAGGAAGATGTCTGCCCCAAGGGCCTGGTCGATGCGGTGGCTCAGCGAGTTGGTTTGGTATTGCGCCGAGTTGGTGTACAGCTCGCTGACATTGACGTGGTGAAGGCCGGTCCAATCGAGTGCCCACCCCAGCAGCAAGGCAGGGATCAGGACGGTGTACAGGCGGCTGACCCGCGCAGAAAAATAGCTTGTCAGGTCGGGGCCGCGTTGGCGCCAGCGCTCCAGCGTCAGCCCGCCCACCAAGAACCCGCTGATGACAAAAAAGACGATGACTGCCTCGTGCCCCAAGCCGGTGAAGGCGTACAGCCCCTTCAGCCAGGACTTCGGCTGGGCGAGGTCGGCGAAGTCGACCAAGATCAGGTGTCGAACATGATAGGCCAGCACCAGGAAGGCAGCCAACCAGCGTGACAGGTTCAAATAAGAAGACAGGCCAGGCGTCATCGGCTGAAGGTGAAGGTTGGGTGAGAGAGCGATGCCACGCATCGAACGCCCCGTATTGTCGTGGTGTTCAATCAAGGCGCTGTAACAAGAAAAAAGCCGCTCAGTGAGCGGCTTTGGAGGTGCGTCAGATCAGGCCCGATCAACCAAAGGTGAAATGGTTGTTGTCCATTTGCATGATCGAGCTGGTGGGCGCGAGCATGGTCTTCTTGTGGCCGTCTGCACGGGGCAGCAGGCGCTCGAAGTAGAACTCGGCCGTCTGGATCTTGGCGGTGTAGAACTCCTTCGACTCGGAACCCTTTTGCGTCAAGCCCTTGTTGGCGGCGATGGCTTGCTTGAGCCAGAAGTGGCCCATCATCATGTAGCCCGAGTACATCAGGAAGTCGTAGCAGGCGGCGCTGACCACATCGCGGTCCTTGGCGGCGCGCAGCATCAGGCGCACGGTCAGGATCTTCCATTGCACGGCGCGCTTGAACGATGCGCGGGCCATCTTGCCGATGGGGCCGCCGTCCAGCAGGTGAGGCTTGGCCAGGGCGATCATGTCGTTGGTGAACGACATCACGCACTTGCCACGCGTTTGCAGCAGCACCTTGCGGCCCAGCAGGTCAAGCGCCTGGATGCCGGTCGTGCCTTCGTACAGGGTCGAGATGCGCGCGTCACGGGCGATCTGCTCCATGCCGTGCTCTTTGATGTAGCCATGGCCACCGAAGACTTGCATGCCCAGGTTGGCGCTTTCCAGGCCCAGCTCGGTGATGAAACCCTTGAGGATGGGGGTGTAGAAGCCCAGTTCACTGTCGAAGTGTTCGTACTTGGCCTTGTCGCCTTCGGCCACGCTCGCCACCATGTGGTCGGCCAGCATGGCTGCGTTGTAGATCATGGCGCGAGCACCTTCGGCCACAGCGCGCTGCGTCAGCAGCATGCGACGCACGTCGGCGTGCCAGATCAGGGCGTCGTTCGGGTGATCGACGTCCTTCTTGCCGGTCAGGGCGCGCATCGAGCGGCGCTCCAGGGCGTAAGGCAGTGCGCCTTGATACGACAGTTCGGCGTGAGCCAGACCTTGCACGGCAGTGCCGATGCGGGCCGTGTTCATGAAGGTGAACATGGCTTCCAAGCCCTTGTTCTTCTCGCCGATCATGTGGCCGATGGCGCCGTCGAAGTTCATGACGCAGGTGGCCGATGCGCGGATACCCATCTTGTGTTCCAGCGCGCCAGCCTTGACGGCGTTGCGCTCGCCCAGGCTGCCGTCGGCATTGACCAGCATCTTGGAGACGATGAACAGCGAGATGCCACGGGTGCCCTTGGGGGCATCGGGCAGGCGAGCCAGCACGATGTGGACGATGTTGTTGGTCAGGTCATGTTCGCCCGACGAGATGAAGATCTTCGTGCCGGTGAGCTTGTAGCTGCCATCGGGCTGTGGTTCGGCCTTGGTCTTGACCTGGGCCAAGTCGGTGCCGCACTGGGGTTCGGTCAGGCACATGGTGCCGGCCCACTCACCGCTGACCAGCGGAGGCATGTAGATGTTCTTTTGCTCGGTGCTGCCGAACTGGAAGACGGTGTTCATGCAACCCAGGCTCAAGCCGGGGTACATGGTGAACGACCAGTTGGCCGTGCCCATCATTTCAGCCTTGAGCAGGTTCAAGGACATGGGCAGGCCTTGGCCGCCGTATTCTTGGGGGTGAGCCAGACCTTGCCAGCCGCCAGCGGCGTACTCGGCATAGGCTTCTTTGAAGCCCTTGGGTGTGGTGACCACGCCGTCGTTGATGGTGCAGCCTTCTTGGTCGCCGCTCAGGTTCAGGGGGGCGAGCACTTCTTCGCAGAACGTGGCGCAGCCGTCAATGATGGCCTCGACCATGTCGGGCGTGGCGTCGCCGCCGTTGGACAAACCAGCGTAGTGACCAGCGTAGTCAAACACTTCGTTCAGTTGGAAGCGCATGTCGCGCAAGGGAGCTTTGTACTGCGGCATAGGTCACCTCGGTGTGTGTGCGGCGCTCGCCTAGGAGCAGCGGCCAGGGTTGTGTGGTTTTCGAACGATCGTTCATTTCAAACGGTCGTTCGAATCAGGGCGCATTTATACCCCAGCCACACCGCCTCGTGGTCAGGTATTTCTTCAGATTCAGGGGCTTTGGGGGTGAGAGGGGGTGAAATCCCCCAGAAACGGGGGATTTGGTCAGGGCGTGACGCCGAAGTGAATTCGGTCTGGCGCATGCAAAAACAGCTTGTCTTGACGTGACACTGGTTGACCCATCACCCGGAGGATGTGCCTGTACCTGCCACCCCACTTCGCCCAAACCGATCCCGAGAGCCTGGTGCAGTGCCTGCGCGAGCACCCGCTGGCCACGTTGGTGAGCGTTGACGCTGACGGCCCTGTGGTGCCCACTTGGAACCACGTGGCGGCGCATGTGCGGGGTGAGTTGGTCTTGCACGACGACCCCGCCTCGGCATTGAGCCAGATGAGCCTGCTGACCGATGTTCACCAGGCGGATCAGGCCCAGCCCTGGCGCCCCGACGAAGCCCCGCCCAGCCCACGCTGAAAGATCACCATGCTGACCCTCTACATCGCCAACCGCAACTTTTCGTCTTGGTCTTTGCGCCCCTGGGTGCTGCTGGCCCACTTGGGCATCCCTTTTGAGACGCGGCTGGCGCCCTTCGCCCAGGGCAGCAACTGGGTGTCTTTTCGCGCCTTCTCGCCCACCGGCAAAGTGCCTTGTCTGCACGACGCTGAGCAGGTGGTGTGGGATTCGATGGGCATCGCCGAGCACCTGGCCGATCGCCACCCCGAGGTCTGGCCTTCGGACGTCATGGCCCGCAGCTGGGCCCGTTGCGCCGCGGCCGAAATGCACAGCGGCTTTACCCCTTTGCGCACACAGTGCCCCATGAACTGCGGCTACCGGGTGCGCCTGCTCGCCGTCGACGCGCCGCTGCAGGCCGATCTGCGCCGCCTCGATGAGCTGTGGTGCGAGGGCCTGTCGCAATTTGGCGGCCCCTTCTTGGCGGGCGAGGCCTTCACCGCGGTGGACGCCGCCTTTGCCCCGGTGGCCTTTCGCATCCAGACCTATGGCTTGACCTTGTCTGAGCCAGCGCTGGCCTATGCGCAGCGTTTGCTGGCGCTGCCGGCCATGCAGCAGTGGTACGCCGACGCACTGGCCGAGTCCTTTGAAGAACCGGCCCACGACGCCGCCTGCCTGGTGCAGGGTGAGCTGTTGGCCGACCTGCGCCACCGCGGTCGTTGAAAAAATTCAGATTTTTTGGGCTGGGGTGTAAGAACGCGGCGCCTGGGCCGACCACCCCTTCGATCTTGTGCATTTTTAGCGCAAGACAACTTCACCCCAACTTCTGGAGTTTGACCATGACCATTCGTTCCAACGCCTCCCTCGCCGCCGCTGCCGCCTTCATGGCTTTGTCCACCGCTGCGTTTGCGGCTGATGCGCCCAAGGGCAGCTCGGGTGCTGCCGTCTCCGGTGGCGACAAGGTGCATTGCTACGGCCTGCACAGCTGCAAGGGCAACAGCGATTGCAAGACCGCTGAGCACAGCTGCAAGGGCCAGAACGCCTGCAAGGGCCATGGCTTCAAGGCGGCCGAAGCCAAGTCCTGCCTGACCCAAGGCGGCACCATCGGCGACATCAAGGCCATGTGACGTGGGCGCGCGCATGAGCATCGCCTCTTCAATGGGCAAGGTTGCCGCAGCGCGTGGGCGCGTGGGGCAAGCATCACCGGGCTTTGGCCTGGGCTTGCGCACCGCGCACTACGCCGACTTCCTGGCCGAACCACAACCGGTGGACTGGCTGGAGGTCATCTCAGACAACCACCTGGTGCCCGGCGGCAAGCCCATGCGCATGCTCGACGAGATCCGTGCGCGCTACCCCATGGCCATGCACGGCGTGGCCTTGTCCCTCGGGTCGGTCGCCGGCCCCGATGAAAACTACCTGCGCCAACTGCGGGCGCTGGCCGATCGCATCTCGCCGCTGTGGGTCTCTGACCACCTGTGCTGGTGCGGTGTGCACGGCCGCCAATTGCACGACCTCTTGCCCCTGCCTTACACCGAGGAGGCGCTGGGCGTGGTGGTGCGCAACATCTCGCGGACCCAAGACGTGCTGGGCCGCCGCCTGGTGCTAGAGAACGTCTCGAGCTACGTGGCCTTTGCCCAGTCGCACCTCAGCGAGTGGGACTTCGTGCGCGAAGTGGCCGAGCGTGCCGATTGCCTTTTGCTGCTCGACGTGAACAACGTGTACGTCAGCAGCGTGAACCATGGGTTTGACCCTGTGGCCTACCTCGACGCCATGCCTGTGGGCCGCGTGCAGCAGATCCACCTGGCCGGCCACACGCGCAACGACGCCTCGGGCCTCTTGATCGACACCCACGACCAGCCTGTGCCCGACCCGGTGTGGGCCTTGTACCGTCATGCCTGTGAGCGATTCGGCCCCGTGGCCACGATGATCGAGCGCGACGACCACATCCCACCCTTGCCTGAATTGCTGGCCGAGTTGGACCAGGCCCGGGCGCTGTCGGCGCTGGCCTTGATGTGCGAGGTGGCTTGAGATGCCGATCGAGATCCACACCGACACCGGTGACCTGGCCGCTCTGCAGGCGCGCTTTCAGGCCCACCTGCTGCAGCCCCTGGCCGATGCCGCCACCGACGCTTTGGCCGATGTGGCCCGTGGGGTCGATGCACCCGACGCTCGCGCGAACGCTGCGCAGCGCCTGGGCGTGTATCACCACGCTTATCGCGCGCGTCTGCTCGACACCCTGCGTGACACGCACAGCCACACCCTGGCCTACCTGGGCGACGACTGGTTCGATCGCTTGGCTGGGTCTTTCATCGATGTGCACCCTTCTGTGCATGCCAACTTGCGTTGGTACGGCCAGGGCTTTGCCGACTGGCTGGCGCAGCGCCTGGTCGGGCCCGATTCGCCCGTGGGTGATCACCCCGAGGTGGCCGAGTTGGCCCACCTGGACTGGGCCTTGCGCGACACCTTTGATGGCCCCGATGCCCCAGTGCTTCAGCCTGCTGCGCTGGCCGAGCTGAGCGCCGAGGCCTGGTCCACCGTGGCCTTTGAGGCCCACCCCACGGCACGCACTTTGCGCGTGGCGCACAACACCTTGGCGCTCTGGACAGCACTGGCCCATGACGAAGCCGTTCCACCCGCACAGGCCCTGGCCGAGCCCGTGGACGTGCTGGTGTGGCGCCAGGGCGAACAGCCGCACTTTCGCAGCCTGGACGCCTGGGAGGCGCGGGCCGTGGCTGGCTTGTTGGGCGGCCAAGCATGGGCTGTGCTGTGTGAAGCCGCTCAGGGCGTTTCAGACGACGCTTCTGAGGCCGCCACCGAGCAGGTGGCCCAGCGCGCAGGCCAGTGGCTGCACCGTTGGTTGCACGAAGGTTTGCTGTGCGCTTGGCGAGCGTCGCCTGAAGCAAGGGGCTGAAACGCGACCCGGGCACGCGACATGCTTAGGCCATGGGCCCCGTCACTCTGAGCCGCGCATGAAGCTGCTTGCCTCTTCGTCCAACCTCGATCTGCCTGCCCACACCCTGGGCGAGCGCCTGTATGCGCAGATCAAGCAGCTGATCTTTGACTTCGAGTTGTTGCCGGGCGAGCGCTTTTCAGAAAGCGAGCTGGCCAACCGCATGCAGCTCAGTCGCACGCCCTTGCGCCATGCTTTGCAGCGTTTGCAGCGCGAGGGCTACTTGCGCGTGTTCCCCAAAAGCGGATGGCAGGTCGCCGAGCTGGACTTTGTGGCTTTTGACCAGCTGTATGCGCTGCGCCTGTTGCTCGAAACCCATGCCGTGACGCGCCTGTGCGAGCTCGAAGCCCGCCCCGGGCTGGCCGAGTTGGCCGAAACCTGGCTGGTGCCCCCCGCCGAGCGCCACACCGCTTGCCTGGCGGTGGACCGCCTGGACGAGGTCTTCCACAGCGCCTTGGTGCAGGCCGCCGGCAACCCCGAAATGCTGCGCGTTCACGATGACATCACCGAGCGCATCCGCCTGATCCGTCGCCTGGACTTCGTCAAACCCGCCCGCATCGAAGCGACGTACGAAGAACACGCGGCCATCGTGCGCGCCATCACCTTGCGCCGTGCCGATGAGGCGCAGCGTCTGTTGCGCGCCCATGTGCAGCACAGCCAGTTGGAGGCGCGTCACATCACCCAAGATCTGCTCTGGCAAGCCCGCGAGCGCTTTGCCCGCAATCCGGGGGGTGTCTGACTCGGGGGTATGAGCCTTTGCCTCGGCTGGTCATAATGATTGGTTGAATGCGGCCCGTTGGGCTGCTGACCATGCAAACAGGGACGACCCATGCGCGAGCAAAGCGAAACCTCAGGCGCAGCGGCATGGCGATCGCCCTTGCTGCCGCCTGCTGTCGACCCTGTTTCGCAGGGTGAGGTGGCTCAGGCGCACGTCCGCCTGATGGGCGCTGTGGGCCTGCTGGTGGCGTTTGCGGCCTTGCAGGCCTGGGGGCGCTGGGGCGCCTGGGATCGCGCCTTGACCGGGTTGGTGCTGTACGTGCCCGTGTGCCTGGGGTGGATTTGGGTGGTGCGTCGGCGCTTGGGCGCGCAGGGCGTGCGTTTGTGTGCCGCGGCGCTCTTTGAGCAAACGTTTTACGCTTTGTTCCTGGCCCACGCGCAAGAGCAAGCAGGGTGGTTGCTGTGCGTGCCCATGCTCTCGTCGCTGGGACACGGTCTGCGCTATGGGCCTCGCATGGCGGTGTTCAGCGCCTGCGTCGGCTCGGCCCTGCTGGCCGTGTCGGTGACGCAAAGCCCCTATTGGCTGGCCCTGCCTGAAGTCAGCCTGGGTTTGGTTTTGGCCAACTTGACCGTGCCCATTCATGCCGCGGTATTGGGCCGCCGCCTGCATGCCGACCGCACCGAGGCCGAGCGCCGCGCCGCCGTGTGGGAAGAGGCCTCCAAGACCGACGCGCTCACCGGGCTCTCCAACCGCGTCGGTTTGCTGGATGCCCTCGACCGCGTGTTCGCCTCGCAGCGTCAGGCCGCGCGCATCTGCGCCTTGTTCTACACCGACCTCGATGGCTTCAAAGCCATCAACGACGCGGCCGGGCACGCCGCGGGCGACGAGGTGCTGCGTCAAGTGGCCCAGGTGCTGCGCGACGCGGTGCGGGGTGACGACGTGGTGGCCCGCTTGGGCGGCGACGAATTCGCCATCGTGGCCCTCGGCCTGAGCACCCCCGAAGACGCCCGTTTGGTGGCGGTCAAGGTCATGCATGCCCTGGACCAGATCCGGGTGCCGGGCCACGAAGGGCTGCGCGTGGGTTGCAGCCTGGGTGTCTGCCTCTTGCCTGATCCTGCTTTGGCGACCGCGTCCCAGGCCATCAGCGCGGCCGACGAGTTGATGCTCCAGGTCAAGCGCACCGGCAAGGGCAGTGTGCGCGTGCGGGGCGAGCCCGCACAGGTCATGCGCGCCTGATCGCTTCTTGAGTCGAAAGCTTTTTGCGCTCCCTGCGCAAAAACAGGCACGGCTTTCGCTTGTATACCAGCATGTACATCACGTGATCTCTGGCCTTGCTTCAAGGCGGTGCGCGGGTGGTGTTTGTGCAATGTGCTGGTGCAAGGAGATGCGCATGTCGGTTGAACAATCGGGTCGTCGTTCTTTGATCAAGGGCATGGGGGCCACAGGCGCCACGCTCGCTCTGGGTGGTTTGCCTGCCTTTGCCTGGGCGCAAAAGCCCCTCACCATCGGCATGATCTACGTCGGCCCCAAAGACGACTTCGGCTACAACCAGTCGCACTACGAGGCCGCGTCTGAGATCAAGAAGATGCCTGGCATCAAGATCGTGGGCGAAGAAAACGTGCCCGAAACCCAGGCCGTTCAAAAGACCATGCAGGGCATGATTGCCCAAGACGGTGCGGCCCTGTTGTTCCCCACCTCTTTCGGCTACTTCAACCCCCACATCCTCGAAGTCGCCAAGAAAAGCCCCGACGTGCGCTTTGCCCATTGCGGCGGCATGTGGGACGCGGCCAAGCACCCCAAGAACGTGGGCAGCTTTTTTGGCTACATCGACGAGGCCCAGTACCTCAACGGCGTCATCGCAGGGCACGCCACCAAGTCGAAGAAAATCGGCTTCATCGCGGCCAAGCCCATCCCGCAGGTGCTGCGTAACATCAATGCCTTCACGCTGGGCGCACGCTCGGTGCACCCCGACATCACCTGCTCGGTGATCTTCACCGGTGATTGGTCCATGCCCGTCAAAGAGGCTGAGGCCACCAACAGCCTGGCCGACCAGGGCGTGGACGTGTTCACCATGCACGTGGACGGACCCAAGGTGGTGGTCGAGACCGCGGCCAAGCGTGGCAAGTTCGTGTGCGGCTACCACGCCAGCCAGGCCAAGCTGGCACCTCAGGCCTACCTGACCGGAGCTGAGTGGAACTGGGTCACGCCCTACAAGCAGATCGTGGAAGCGGCGCGGACCGGCAAGCCCCACCCCAACTTCCTGCGCGGTGGCCTGAAGGAAGGCTTCGTCAAGACCTCGGCTTACGGCCCGGCCGTGTCAGAAGGCGCGCGCAAGAACGCCGATGCCATCAAGGCCCTGATGCTCAAGGACCAGTTCGAGATCTTCAAGGGCGACTTGAAGGACAACACCGGCAAGGTGGTGATCCCCAAGGGCGTGACGATGATGCAGACCGACCCGGCCCTGGAAGGCATGAACTACCTCGTCGAAGGCGTGATCGGCAAAGTCTGACCGCGCTGGGGTGCACGGCCCCATTCGGGGCTGTGCGTGGGTGTCGACCAAGGAGCAGTCCATGAGCGGTGATCGCCTGGTGGCGTTATTTGACAGCGTGGCCCTGCCGGTGCTGGCCTTGGCCGGTGCCGTGCTCTTGTTCGGTGGCTTCGTGTGGCTGGGCGGCACCAGCCCCACCGAGACCTGGATGCTGCTGTTCAAGGGCGCCTTTGGCGATGCCTTCTCTTGGCAGAACACGCTGCAGCGCGCGGCACCGCTGATGCTCACGGCGCTGTGCGTGGCCATCCCCAAGCAGGCTGGCCTGATGGTCATTGGCGGTGAGGGCGCGCTGGTGCTGGGCGGCTTGGCCTGTGCCGGTTTGCCATATTTGTTTGCGCCACCCGATGGCGTGGCGGGCACCGCATCGGTGCTGCTGGCCAGCGCCTTGGCCGGTGCCGCTTGGATCGCCCTGGTGGGCGTGTTGCGCCAGTACCGCGGCGTGAATGAAACGATTTCGTCGCTGCTGATGGGCTACATCGCCATCGGCCTGTTCAAGCATTTTGTCGAGGGCCCGATGCGCGACCCCAGCAGCTTGAACAAACCCTCCACGCTGCCCTTGAACGAAGGCATCTTGCTGGGTCTCATGCCTGGTTACGAGGTGCATTGGGGCTTGATGTGGGGCGTGCTCGCTTGCGTGGCCTGTGGCATCTGGCTGTACGGCAGCACGCATGGTTTTGCCATGCGGGTGGTGGGTGGCAACGCCCGCGCAGCGCGCCTGGTGGGCCTGCCCAGCCACCGGCTCATCATCACGGCTTGCGCCTTGGGGGGCGGTGGTGCGGGCTTGGCGGGGGGCATCGAGGTGGCGGCGGTGCACACCACGGCCAATGCGTCGATCATCGCGGGGCTGGGCTACACGGGCATCCTCGTGTCTTTCGTGGCGCGCCACAACCCTGTGGCGATCGTGCCTGTGGCCATCTTGTTCGGTGGCTTTGGGGCGGCGGGCAGCCTCTTGCAGCGTCGGCTTGATTTGCCCGATGCCTCGGTGCTGGTCTTGCAAGGCTTTGCCTTCGTGTTGATTTTGGCCAGCGAGGCCCTGCGAGGTCAGCTGGGCGAGTGGTTGCAGGTGCGTGCGGTGCGCAAGGCCGCGTCCACCGCCGTGCATGAGACCAGCCGCGTGCGGCTGGCACGTGAAGCCGCGGCCCTGGGTGCCGAGCGCAAGGAGGCCGCATGAGCGATGTCAATGTTTGGCTGGACGTGAGTGTGGCCGTGCTGGGCGGGGCCATCCGCGTGGGCACCCCGTTCTTGTTTGTGAGCCTGGGCGAATGCATCACCGAAAAGTCGGGGCGCATCAACCTGGGCTTGGAGGGCGTGCTGGTCCTGTCGGCCATGGCGGGCTTTGCTGGCAGCTACCTCAGCGGCTCACCCTGGGCGGGTGTGTTGTTGGCTGGGGTGGTGGGCGCTTTGCTGGCTGGCTTGCACGGCCTGCTGTGTTCACTCAAGGGCGTCAACGACATCGCCACGGGCATCGCCTTGATGCTGCTGGGCGCGGGCTTGGCCTTCTACCTGGGCAAGCCGCTGATTCAGCCGCAGGCGCCGCAGATCCCGTCGCTGGACTTGGGGATGTGGAGCGACTCGCCGCAAATCCAGGCCGCTTTGCGCATCAATGCGCTGTTCCCCATTGGCGTGTGTCTGGCTGGCTTGATGGCGTGGGCCTTGGCCGACACGCGCTGGGGTCTGATCGTGCGCATGGCCGGCGACAGCTCAGACGCTGCGCGTGCGCTGGGCTATTCCGTCAACACCGTGCGCGTGCTGGCCACCATGGTGGGCGGCTTCATTGCGGGCTTGGGTGGCGCCTCGCTGTCTCTTTACTACCCAGGCAGCTGGAACGAAGGCTTGTCGAGCGGGCAGGGCCTGATCGCTGTGGCCCTGGTCATCTTTGCGCGCTGGCGCCCCATGGCCTGCCTGGGCGCGGCCTTGCTGTTCGGTGGGGCAGGGGCCTTGGGGCCGGCCTTGCAATCGGTCGGCTTCAGCTGGGGTTATCACCTCTTCAATGCGGTGCCATACGCCTTGACGCTGGCCATTTTGGTGTGGACGTGCAGCCCCAAGCGGGCGGTGCAAGGCGCACCCATGGAGTTGGGCGTGTCCCGCTGAAGGGGCGCCCGGTTCACGGCGGTTTTCGATCTGAAGCGGAACATCACATGAGCGGACTGAGCGGCTTGAACAAATCGCCTTCGGGCATGGTGATCGGCCTGGTGCAACTCCAGCTGCCGGTGGTCGAGACGCCGGCGCAGCTGGCCTCGCAAGCCCAGCGCATCGTGGGCATGGTGGGCAAGGCCCGTCGCAGCTACCCCGGCATGGACTTGGTGGTCTTCCCGGAGTACGCCTTGCATGGCCTGTCGATGTCCACGGCCGACGAGCTGATGGTCACCTTGGAGGGGCCTGAAGTCGCCGCCTTCAAGGCCGCCTGCGTGCAGCACCGCATCTGGGGTTGCTTTTCGATCATGGAGAAGAACCCCGGCGGCATGCCCTACAACACGGGTCTGATCATCGACGACCAGGGGCAGCTGCAGCTTTACTACCGCAAGTACCACCCCTGGGTGCCAGTCGAGCCTTGGGAGCCCGGCAACATGGGCATCCCAGTGATCACAGGCCCGAAGGGCGTGAAGCTGGCGCTGATCATCTGCCACGACGGCATGTTCCCCGAGATGGCGCGTGAGTGCGCTTACCAGGGGGCCGAGCTGATGATCCGCACGGCCGGCTACACCGCACCCATCCGCCATGCCTGGTCCATCACCAACCAGGCCAATGCCTTCCAGAACCTCATGGTCACGGCCAGCGTGTGCCTGTGCGGCAGCGATGGCACTTTCGACTCGATGGGCGAGGCCATGGTGTGCAACTTCGATGGCACGGTGATGGCCCAGGGCGGCGGCCGTGTCGACGAGATCGTGTGTGCCGAGGTACGCGCCGACCTGATCCGCGAGGCCCGTGTGCATTGGGGTGTTGAGAACAACATCTACCAGTTCTTCCACCGAGGTTATGTGGCGGTGAAGGGTGGGGCGCAAGACTGCCCCTACACCTTCATGCGCGACATGGTGGCCGGTCAGGCGCAGCTGCCCTGGGAGGCCCAGGTGGTGCACACCGATGGCCAGTCTTGCGGGTTCGCGCAGCCCACCCGCCGCTTCAAGGGCGATGAGCCCAATCTGTTGACTGCCCCACCTCAGGAGGCCGCATGAGCACCTTTGTTGACGCCCAACCTTATGCCTGGCCTTACGACGGTGAGCTCAAGCCATCGAACACGGCCCTGGTCATCATCGACATGCAGACCGACTTTTGCGGCGTGGGCGGTTATGTCGACAAGATGGGCTACGACATCAGCGCTACCCGTGCGCCGATTGAGCCGATCAAGGCCCTGCTGGCCGAGGCCCGGCGCGTGGGCATGCACGTGATCCACACGCGTGAGGGGCACCGGCCCGACCTGAGCGACCTGCCTGCCAACAAACGCTGGCGCTCGCGCCAGATCGGCACCGATGGCGCGGGCATTGGCGACATGGGGCCGTGCGGTCGCATCCTGGTGCGGGGCGAGCCGGGCTGGGACATCATCCCTGAGCTCTACCCCATCGCGGGCGAGCCCATCATCGACAAGCCTGGCAAGGGCAGCTTCTGCGCCACCGACCTGGAGCTGATCTTGCACACCCAGGGCATCCGTAACCTGATCCTGACCGGCATCACCACCGACGTGTGCGTGCACACCACCATGCGCGAGGCCAACGACCGAGGCTTCGAGTGCGTGATGTTGACCGACTGCACCGGCGCCACCGACCCTGGCAACCACGCCGCTGCGTTCTCGATGATCAAGATGCAGGGCGGCGTGTTTGGTGCCTACACCGACTCCAAGGCGCTGATCCAGGCTCTGCAGACGCTGTGAACCGCTTGAGAAAGGCCGTGCCATGACCGCTCCGCTCGACCCCGCCTTGCAGCCACCGCCGAAGTCTGGCGCACTGGCCCTGAGCACCTACCGGCTGACCAAACGCTTTGGCGCCTTCACGGCGATGGATGGCGTCAGCATCGAGGTTCGACCGGGCACCGTGCACGCCTTGCTGGGTGAGAACGGGGCGGGCAAAAGCACGCTGGTCAAAGCCGTGGTGGGCTACCACCAGCCCGACGATGGCGCCGTGCTGATCGATGGCCGCGAGGTTGCCATCACCTCGCCCGTGGTGGCCCGCCAGATGGGCATCGGCATGGTCTACCAGCACTTCACCGTGGTGCCCGGCATGACCGTGGCCGAGAACCTGCTGCTGGCCAAGGGTGAGCTGCCGGCCATCGTGCCGTGGCGCAAGGTGCGCGAAGAGCTGGAGGCCTTCATGGCCACCACGCCCTTCAAGCTCGACCTCGATGCCCGCCCGATGGACCTCTCGGCCGGCGAAAAGCAAAAGCTCGAAATCCTCAAACAGCTCTACCTCAAGCCCCGTTTGCTGATTTTGGACGAGCCCACCTCGGTGTTGACCCCGCAAGAGGCCGACGAGGTCTTGGGTGCTTTGCGAGACCGTGCGCATGCGGGCGAGGTCAGCGTCATCATGATCTCGCACAAGTTCCGCGAGGTGATGGAGGTTGCAGACGACGTCAGCGTGCTGCGCCGCGGCAAGCTCATGGGCAGCCACCGCGTGCAAGACACCTCGCCATCGCTGCTGGGCGCCGAGATGATGGGCTTGGGCGGTGCGCACCTGGACGACGCGCCCCCGCCGGCCGGCGCCACCTCGGCAGCCACCAGTCACGAGCCCTTGCAACGTGCACCCAGCGTACCGGGGGCCGCGGTGCGCCTGCGCGTTGAACAACTCAGCGTCTTGGGCGATCGCGGCGAGCGCGCCGTGCATGGCCTGAGCGTGCAGGTCAAGGCGGGTGAGGTGGTGGGCATTGCGGGTGTGTCGGGCAATGGCCAGCGCGAGCTCATGGAGGCCCTGGTCGGGCAACGCGAGCGCGAGTCTGGCCAGGTCTGGATGGCCGATGAGCCCTACCACGCACGCCGAGAACAGAACCAGCGCTTGAACGTGCGCAGCCTGCCCGAAGAGCCCCTGCGCAATGCCTGCGTGGGCGACCTCAGCGTGGCCATGAACATGGGCCTGCGCCGCTTTGACCAAGCGCCCGCCGCGCGCCTGGGTTGGTTGCGCGCCGGCATCTTGCGGGACCAGGCCCGGGCCCTGATCGCCGCCTACCGCGTCAAGACCCAGGGCGAGAACGCGCCCATCAAGTCCCTCTCTGGCGGCAATGTGCAGCGCGCGGTGCTGGCCCGCGAGCTTGACGGACAGGTCGACGTGCTGTTGGTCTCCAACCCCGTGTTCGGCCTGGACTTCGCCGCGGTGGCCGAGATCCACGGCCGCATCATGGCCGTGCGCAACCAGGGCGGGGCGGTGCTCTTGGTCAGCGAAGACCTCGACGAGTTGCTCAAGCTGGCCGACCGCATCGTGGTCATGAGCGAAGGCCGCATCGTGCACAGCTGCGATGCGCTGGACGCCGATCGCCACGTGCTCGGCGCCTTCATGGGCGGCGCCCACCACGACCCTTCGGGCGCACCATCGCCCAGCCTGGAGGCCGCATGAGCACGAGCCTGAACACGGTGCGCACCATCGACGCGCAACCCTTTGCCTTTCCGTTTGCCCTGGCCAGCACCGCGCTGGTCATCATCGACATGCAGCGCGACTTCGTCGAGCCCGGTGGCTTCGGCGCCAGCCTGGGCAACGACGTCGGCCTGCTGCAAGCCATCGTGCCCACGGCCCAAGCCATGTTGCATGCCTGGCGCGAGGCCGGTGGCTGGGTGGTGCACACCCGCGAAGGCCACTTGCCCGACCTGAGCGACTGCCCGCCCGCCAAGCGCCTGCGCGGCGCGCCCAGCCTGCGCATCGGCGACCCGGGGCCCATGGGGCGCATCCTCATCCGCGGCGAGCCCGGTCACGCCATCATCCCCGAGCTGGCGCCCATCGACGGTGAGCTGGTCATCGACAAGCCCGGCAAAGGCGCGTTCTACGGCACCCCCTTGCGCGAGGCCCTGCAGGTGCGCGACATCACCCACTTACTGTTCATGGGCGTGACCACCGAGGTCTGTGTGCAGACCACCATGCGCGAGGCCAACGACCGTGGCTACGACTGCCTGCTCATTGAAGATGGCACCGAGAGCTACTTCCCCGGTTTCAAAGCCGCGGCCATGGAGATGATTCGTGCGCAAGGCGCCATCGTGGGTTGGACCGCGCCCAGTGCCGCCGTGCTGGCGGCTTTGAACGCCCCTGCAGAGCCCATGCCGCATGGGGTGGCCGCATGAGCGTGATTGCCGCCCAAGTCAACCGCCCCGAGGTCGTGCAAGAGGTCACGGCGATCTTCGAGCGCTATGAGCGGGCCTTGATGGACAACGACGTGGCCGCGCTCAACGCCTTCTTTTGGCACAGCCCCCACGTCACGCGCTATGGCATCGCCGACCAGCAGGCGGGCCACGACGCCCTGGTGGCTTACCGGGCCAGCGTGCCTGCGCCCAATTTCACCCGCAGCTTGCACGGGGTGCGCATCCACACCTTCGGTCCGGACACGGCGGTGGCCATGTGCGAGTTCGTTCGCAGCGATACTCCGCTGCGCGGTTATCAGACGCAAACCTGGGTCCGCTTCCCCGAAGGGTGGCGCATCGTCTCGGCCCACGTCAGCATGATCCCCGCGCCTGAGCCTCCAGCCCTTGCCGAAACCTGATCCCGCCCATGACCCTGCTTGCTTTGCCGCCCGCGTCGAACCAGCCGCCCAACACCCTGGCCGAGCGGGTCTATGCCCAGATCAAGCAGCTCATCTTTGATTTCGTGCTCTTGCCCGGCGACCGTTTTTCAGAGAGCGAGTTGGCCAACCGCGTGCAGGTCAGCCGCACCCCTTTGCGACAGGCCTTGCAGCGCTTGCAAAGAGAAGGCTTCCTGCAGGTCTTCCCCAAGAGCGGTTGGCAAGTGGCGCCACTCGACTTCCGCGCTTTCGACGAACTCTACGACCTGCGCGTGCTGCTCGAAACTCACGCCGTGGCCCGCTTGTGCGAAATGGAAGAGCGCCCGGTGCTCAAGGCCCTGGCCGACGTCTGGATGGTCAAGCCGCACGAGCGGCAACATGCCTTCATCGCGGTGGACCGGCTGGACGAGAGCTTCCACTCTGACCTGGTGGGCGCCACCGGCAACACCGAGATCATGAAGGTGCATGCCGACATCACCGAGCGCATCCGCATCATCCGCCGCCTGGACTTCACCAAGCCCGACCGCGTCGAGGCCACCTACGACGAGCACGCCCGCATCTTGCGCGCCATCACCCGCCGCCGCAGCGAAGAGGCCTTGCGCCTGCTGCGCGCGCACATCGAGCAAAGCAAGCTGGAGGTGCGCCACATCACGCTCGACACCCTCTACCAGGCCCGCCAGAAAGTGGCGGCCAGCCAGGGCGCTTGAGCGCACCAGTGCCTTGTCAGCGCTGCATCTGAAGCACGTCAGAAACGCGGTAGCTCGGCCAGCGCGGCTTTCAAGGCCGGTGTCTGGCCCATGGCCTGACTGGGTGCGGGCCTGAGTTCGCCGCAGCGCGCCAGCATCGGGATCGCCTTGCCGGGGTTGAGCAAGCCTTGCGGGTCGAAGGCGGCCTTGAAGGCCAGCATCTGCCCGCGCTCGGCGTCTGAAAACTGCACGCACATGGCATCGAGCTTTTCCACGCCCACGCCGTGTTCACCCGTGATGCTGCCACCCAGCGCCACCGCCTGCTTCAAGATGTCGTTGCCAAACGCTTCGGCCCGCTGCAGCTGCTCGGGGTCATTGGCATCGAACAAGATCAAGGGGTGCATGTTGCCGTCCCCCGCATGGAAGACGTTGACGCAGCGCAGGCCATGCGTGTCTTGCAAGGCCGCGATCGAGGTCAGCATGGTCGACAAGGCCTTGCGCGGGATCGACGCGTCCATGCACAGGTAGTCGGGGCTGATGCGCCCTGTGGCCGGGAAGGCGTTCTTGCGGCCGCTCCAAAAGCGCAGGCGCTCGGCCTCGTCCTGGCTGCACTCGATGCGCGTGGCACCGGCTTGCTGCAACACCACCGTCAGGCGCTCGATTTCTTCGGCCACCTCTTCGGTCGTGCCATCGCTTTCCACCAGCAAGATGGCCTCGGCATCGAGGTCGTAGCCGGCGTGCACAAAGTCTTCGACTGCCGCGGTCATGGGCTTGTCCATCATCTCCAGGCCCGCTGGGATCAGGCCGGCGCCGATGATGGCGGCCACCGCGTCACCGGCCTTGTCGACCGCATCAAAGCTGGCCAGCAGGCAGCGCGCCACCTGGGGTTTGGGCAAGAGGCGCACGGTGACCTCTGTCGCAACGCCCAGCAAGCCTTCGCTGCCTATGAAAGCGGCCAGCAGGTCCAGCCCGGCGGCGTCCAGCGCTTCGCTGCCTAACTCCAGCACCTCGCCCTCGACGGTGAAGCCGCGCACGCGCAGCACGTTGTGCACCGTGAGGCCGTACTTCAGGCAGTGCACGCCGCCGGCGTTCTCGGCCACGTTGCCGCCAATGGTGCAGGCGATCTGGCTGCTGGGGTCGGGCGCGTAATACAGGCCGTGCTGTGCCGCGGCCTCGCTGATCGCCAAGTTGCGCACGCCGCACTCGACCACAGCGGTGCGTGCCAGCGGGTCGATGTGGACGATGCGGTTGAGCCGCGCCAGCGACATCGTCACGCCCATGGCCAAAGGCAGGGCCCCACCTGACAGGCCCGTGCCGCCGCCGCGCGCCACCACTGGCACCTGCAGTGCGTGGCAAGCCGCCAGCACCGCACCCACTTGCTCGTGGGTCTGCGGCAGTGCGACCGCCAGGGGGCGTTGCCGATAAGCGCTCAGGCCATCGCATTCATAAGGGGTAACGGCCTCGGTCTGCCACAGCACGCTGTCGGAGGGCAGCACCTTGAGCAAGGCCTTGACCACGGCCTGTTGGCGCGCAGCGCGTTCGACCACATTGAGCGTGGGCGGTTGGGGAGTGACCGTGGTGTCCATCGGCATCACTGTAAACCGCCTGCGCCGTTTTGGCTCACGCCACCCACAGGTCAGGCAAGCGGCGCAGCATCAATTCGTCGCGCGGGTCGATGTCAAGCAGGTGTCCGTGTCCCACAAAGCGGTATTGCAGGCCGGTGCTGGACGACAGCACGCTCAAGGCGCCATGCCCCAGGTACTTTGCCAACAAGGGGGCGCGCTGTGAGCCCGTGCCGCGCGAGGGCGAAGCCCCATGCGCCCGCGGCCGGCTGACCGCACGGGATGCCGTGACGGCGTGCGAGGCCGATGTGGTCGCCCCCGCGTGCGATGACAGCACTTGCACCGTGGTGGCGCCGAAAGGGATGGGCCGAGGGCGGGTGATGGGGCGGGCAATCATGTCGAACTCCTGTGCGTTTGGCTTTGCAGCAGTGTCCGTTTTTGCCGCACGAAAAAGTATCCCTAGCCATGGGGGGCTTGTCCAGGGGGAGGGCGTGTCGGTTTCAGCTGCCAAATACCGTGAGCACGCCCGTGTAGCCGTACAAGTGGTGGCGCGCAATCTCGCCACCGGCGAACAGGCCGATCAGCGGGATCTCGTCGCCCAGAGCGTGGGCAATGATCTCCATCTCGGCGTTGGGCGCGCCGAAGTGGGGGCCGCCTCGGCCGGCGCAGCTGATGTAGATCGCGCCTCGGGGCGTGCTGCCCGGGTGCTCGCTCGGGTCGAATTCTTCGCGCAACTCGGCGCAGATCCGCACCAGGTCTTGCCGTGCGGCTTGGACATGCCGTTGGCAGTAGGCCAGTTGCATGCCTTGCTCGACCACGTCGCTCAGCGCCACGCCCTGGCGCATGGGGTCCAGCCCGATCAAATGGCGCACCCGCGTGTCGGCGCCGAAGTGGCGCCCGTGCGTGAGCAGGTCACTGTGGGCGTCGGTCACGCCCGCCAAGGTGGCGCGCACTTTGGGCAAGGCCTCGCGCTGCCAATCGGGCGTCGTCACCTTGCTGGGCACCCCCAGGTCGCGCAGCAGGCATTGCAGGGCGGGTTCGCCATCGAGCTCGTAGACGATGTTGCGGTCACAGGCGGTGATTTCTCGCCGGCGCCCCACGGGCTCACAGCCTTGCGTCACCCGCGACACCAGCCGCACGCGCTCGCCAAAGGCCACGCCCGACAGGCCGCCATGCCAGATGCCCGCGCCCAGTTCGAGCAAGTCGTCATGCGCAGTGGGCTGCGCCTCGTGGGGCAGGGCGTGCGGGTCCAGCGCGATGTGCAGGCTTTCGTTGTGCGTGGTGCAGACCCCGCCAAACACATAGCCCGTGGCGGTGCGCTGGGCCAGCTCATGGATCAAGTCGGGCAGGTCATGGGTTTGCCCATCGGCATGGACCTGCGCCGTGTGCGCTTGCCACAGCCCTGCTTTGGCCGTGGCCAGGCTGGCGGGCAATAAGGGCTGGCGCCCATGGAAGATGCGGAAGTCGTCGGTGGGCAGGTTGCACAGCATCACGGCCATCGCGGGCTCGTCGATGTATTCCACCCCATTGGACAAGACCCCGGCACCCACGCCACCGACCCAGGCCACATGCGGCAGATGGGCACGCAGCTGCGACAAGATCGACTCGACCCCGTGCGCCAGTTCTTCGCTCACATAACACCAGCCGAGGGTGGCCTCCATGCCGGCGGCGCCCTGTGAAGACAGCTGGGCCCACACCAAGGCCAGTGCCAATTCAGGCTCGGGGTGCATGGCATGGGCATGCAGAAAGCGCAGGTGGGGGTGGTTCAAGGCGAAGCGTCTCGGGTGGGACTCAGCGTGCCGAGCGCGGCGCGGTTTTGCGTGCCGTTTTGCCCGCCGGGCTGGCCTTGCCCGCGGACTTGGCCGGCGCCTTGCGGGCCACTTTCGCGCTTGCCTTGGCTGTCGAGGGCTTGGCCGCAGTCGCAGCTTCGACCGATTCGCCCACGGTTTGAGCCGCTTGCGTGGCCAGGTGCGTGAATTGCTGTGTCAGGGTGTCCCACCAACGCATCGGGTTGATCAGGCCGGCGGCATCGGTCGCGGCATCAGCGCTCGGCGCCGCCTCAGCCGCCGGTGCGTCGTCAGAGCCGCCTGTGTGCTCGGGCGCGGGTGCGCTGCCCCACGCGGCGCGCGCTGGGGCAGGGGCAGGGGCAGGCGAGGGTGCTGCGGGCGCAGGGGGGGGCGTTGACGCTGCGGGCGTGGCCGCCCGTGCCTTGAGCGATTCGCGCAAGTGGTCCATCGACACGTTCATGCCTTGCAGGGTCGACAGCGTCATGCGCTGCACCTCCAGGCCCTGGATCGACATGGCGATCATGCGGGCGTTCTGCTCCAGCCAGAACTGCACCGTCTTGAGGTCTTGGATGCGCTTGTCCAGCTCTTCGGGGTCCAGCGTGGGCATGGACCACGCCGGCATGCCCGCGCCATTCGCCCCGGCCGTGGCGCCCGGCAAATGAGGCAGGGCACTGCCAGCGGCCTTGAGCCAGTCCTGAAAGAACCCCAATCCAGCGCCCATCCCGGACCCCATGCTCGCAAACGGGTTCAGCGGGTCGGTCGGGTTGGCGCCGGTGGGGTCGGGTGCGTCGGGGCGAGTGGGCATGGGCGAGTCTCCTCGTGGTTCAACCCATTGTGCCTTCTCGTGCACACCTCGTGTCGCATGGCGAAGGGGGTGTGTGGGGGCAACGCATAATCGGCGCCTTCATGCAACGCAGACAACTCCTTCACCGATTGAGCATGGCTGCCGCCGCCTTGGCATGGCAGCGGGTGTTTGCCGCGCCTGCCGCAGCACCATCGGCGCCGTACAGCGCCTGGAAGGCCCCGGCAGACACCTTCTCTCTGGGCGTGGCCAGCGGCGAGCCGCGTGCGGACTCTGTGGTGTTGTGGACACGCTTGGCGCCTCGCCCCATGCAAGCCGACGGTGGCATGCCTGGCCAAGCGGTGCCTGTGCGTTGGGAAGTGGCGCTCGACGCGCAGTTCCAGCAGCTGGTCAAAGTGGGGGCGTTGCTGGCCCAGCCGACATCGGCGCATTGTGTGCATGTGGAGGTCAGCGGCTTGATGCCGGGGCGGCAGTACCACTACCGTTTTCAGTCGGGTGGACAGCAAAGCCCGGTGGGGCGCACCCGCACCGCGCCCGCGCCCGATGCCCGTGCGCCGCGCCTGCGTGCCGTGCTGGCCTCGTGTCAGCACTACGAGGCGGGCTACTTCGCTGCGCACCGCGAAATCGCCACCAGCGACGTCGACCTGGTCTTGTTCGTGGGCGACTACATCTACGAGACCGAGCTCGATGTCTTCCAGACCGTCCGGCCTCACCCGCACACCTTCCCGCGCAGCGAGTCCGAATACACCTTGGCCGACTACCGCGCGCACCACGCCAGCTACAAGCTGGACCCCGACCTGCGCGCCGCCCATGCTGCCCACCCCTGGCTCATGGTGTGGGACGACCACGAAGTCGCCAACGATTACGCCGGTGACGAAGACATGGACCTGCCTGACCGCGAGGCCTTCTTGCAGGTTCGCGCTTCGGCCTATCAAGCCTATTTCGAACACCTGCCTTTGTCGCCTCACCGTGCGCCCGTCGGCCCGAACATGCCCATGCACGACCGCTACGAGTGGGGGCAGTTGGCCGAGCTTTGGACGGTGGACACCCGCCAGTACCGCGACCCGCATGTGTGCTCCGGTCTGCACGCGCCCATGCACGGCAAGGCGCTTTGGCGTTGCGAGGCGGCCCAGGCGCCCGAGCGCAGCATGCTGGGCCCCAGCCAGGAAGACTGGCTGGCGCAAGGCTTGGCGGCCAGCACCCGTGCCTGGAAGTTCATCGTGCAATCCACGCAAGTGGCGCCTGGAGAGGTTCGCACTCCGTTTGGCCCAGTGCAATACGCCGATGGCTGGGACGCCTACCCAGCGGCCCGAGAGCGCCTGATGGCCGCGATCGCCCAGCCGCGCGTGCCCGATGTGGTGTGCCTCGGTGGTGATGTGCACCGCCACGTCGCCGCTCGTTTGCGCAGCGACCCACGCAACCCCCAATCGCCGGTGGTGGCCAGCGAAATCGTCACCTCGTCCATCTCCAGCCGTGGCTTGGGCGAGCTGCTCAACAACTGGCTCAAATCCAGCAACCCCGATTTGCTGCACGTGCGCAGTGACGAGCGCGGCTATGCGCTGCTGGACGTCACGCCCGACAAAGTCACCGTCGAGTTCCGCGGCACGCCCCATCCCGTGCGGCCGGACTCGCGCCTGCGCACCCAGGCCACCTACGTCATTGAGCGGGGCACGCCCGGGCCTCGTCTGGCCGATCCGGCCTGAGTTTCGGCTCAGGTCATGTCAAGGCGCAGGCGGCTGTTCAGCGGCACGCTGGCCAGCAAGAAGGCCATCTGGTCGGCCACGATGCGCCTGCCGCGCAAGATCATGTCTTCGTACACGCTGGGCACGTAGGGCAGGTAATAGAGCTGCCAGCCCAACTCGTCCAACGTGCGGTCGGCCTTGCGCCCATTGCAGCTGCGGCATGCCGTGATGCAGTTGCGCCAGGTGTCGTGCCCGCCGCGCGACGTGGGCACGATGTGCTCGCGCGTGAGGTCGTCAAGGTGAAAGTGCCGCCCGCAGTAGGCGCACAGTTGGCGGTCGCGCGCGAACAATTTGGGGTTGGACAGTGCGGGCTCTTGTCGCCAGGCCCGGCTGGGCACCGCCCCCCGCACCGCGACGATGGGGTGCAAGGCCAGGCGCGACTGCAGGCCTGTGCGCCTCTGAACGCCTCCGCGCATGACCATGAACGGATCGCCCAGCGTCCAGGCAACCCCATCGTTGGCATACAACACCGCCGCGTCCCTGGCAGAGAGCCAGGCTTGGGGGCGGCCTGACACGTCAAGCTGCAGCACGTCCATTGAGCCTCCATGTGGCCATTGGTTGCCACAGGATAGATCAGCTTGTGTGACTTCCTCAAGTATCTGGCCCTTGCTGCAGGCCCAGGGTCAGGCCCATCCTGGGTCAAACCCCTTAGTCTGGTGACCCGTTTGACTTGACGGGCAGCGCGCGGCGGCAGAAATACGCAAAAAATATTTGCGTCAGGGTCACACAGGCGCCATCATTTTCTGCAAAATAGCACGATCGTTCGTTTTATTCCGAGGTCTGCCTTTGTCCGATGTGCTGCCCCCCGACGCCAAGCTTGCCCCCGAGGCAGTGCGCGAGCGTGGGCGAGGCGCACCCAAGGGCCAGCAGACACGCGCCACCATCCTGGAGGCGGCGCTGAGCCTGGCCTCGCAGATGGGCATCGAGGGGTTGTCCATCGGTGCGCTGGCCGAAGTCACCGGCATGAGCAAGTCGGGCGTGTTCGCTCACTTTGGCTCGCGTGAAGAGCTGCAGATCTCTGTGATCCGCGAGTACCACGAGCGTTTCGCCGAAGAGGTCTTCTACCCCGCCATCCAGCAGCCCCGTGGCCTGCCGCGCCTGCGTGCCCTGTTTGACGGGTGGGTCGCCAAGGTCGCCACCGAAATCGATTCGGGCTGCATCTACATCAGCGGTGCCGTTGAGTTCGACGACCGCCCCGGCCCCGTGCGCGATGCGCTGGCTGGCATGGTCTTGCTGTGGCACGGTGCGCTGGGTCGCGCCATTCGCCTGGCTGTTGACCTGGGACATTTGCGCGTCGACACCGATCCGATGCAATTGCTGTTTGAAATCCATGGCCTGATCTTGTCGCTCCATCACGATGCGCGTTTTTTGCGCTCGGCTGGTGCAGAAGAGCGGGCCCGCACGGCGTTCGAGCGAGTGGTTCAGTTCTATGCACTGACCGCGCCTCAAGCGACGTCTGGAGCCGGCGCACCCCAAGGTGCGTTGCCTGTCAAAGGTGCCACAGCGCCCTTGACCTCTGTTTGACCCCCCATCGCCTGGCCCTAACGTGATCAGGTTTTCTTCTTTTTGCGTGCCTTTCTAGACCGAGGAGCTTCACGATGCCTTCATACACCCCCCCACTGCGCGACATGCAATTCGTCATCCATGAGTTGCTGGGTGCTGTCGACGAGCTGAAAACGATCCCTGCTTACAGCGATCTGGACGCTGACACCGTCAACGCGGTGCTGGAAGAAGGTGGCAAGTTCGCCTCCAAGGTGCTGGCCCCGCTGAACTTGGTCGGCGATGTGCAAGGCTGCGTTCTCGACAAAGCCACGCACGAAGTCAAGACCCCTGACGGCTTCAAGGCCGCCTACAAGACCTACACCGAAAACGGCTGGTCTGGCCTGAGCGCCGATCCAGAGTGGGGTGGCCAAGGCATGCCTCAGCTGGTGAACCAGGCTGTCTATGAAATGATGAACTCGGCCAACCAAGCTTGGACGATGTACCCCGGCCTGAGCCACGGCGCGCACGCCGCCCTGGAAGCCCACGGCTCTGACGAACAAAAGAAGACCTACCTGCCCAAGCTCACCAGCGGCGAGTGGACCGGCACGATGTGCCTGACCGAACCCCATTGCGGTACCGACCTGGGCTTGCTGCGCACCAAGGCCGTTCCTCAGGCCGATGGCACCTACAAAATCACGGGCGCCAAGATCTTCATCTCGGCCGGTGAACACGACATGGCCGAGAACATCGTCCACCTGGTGCTGGCCCGTCTGCCTGACGCGCCTGAAGGCTCCAAGGGCATCTCGCTGTTCGTCGTGCCCAAGTTCAACGTCAATGCTGACGGCTCGCTCGGTTCGCGCAATGGCATCTTCTGCGCCGGCCTGGAACACAAGATGGGCATCCACGGCAACGCCACCGCACAGATCGTGCTGGAAGAAGCCGTCGGTACCTTGGTGGGCAAGCCCCACCGTGGCCTGCCTGCCATGTTCGTGATGATGAACGGCGCCCGTCTGGGCGTGGGCAACCAGTCGCTGGGCCTGACCCAAGTGGCTTACGAAAACGCCGTGACCTACGCCAAGGACCGCGTGCAAATGCGTGGCCTGTCGGGTGTCAAGCGTCCTGACCTGGCTGCCGACCCCATCATCGTGCACCCTGACGTGCGCAAGATGCTGCTGACCGCCCGTGCTTACGCCGAAGGCGCCCGCGCCCTGGTGTACTACGTCGCCATCGAGCTGGACAAGTCGCACAACCACCCTGACGAGGCCGTTCGCAAAGAGTCCGACGACATCGTCGCTTTGCTGACGCCCATCGTGAAGGCCTTCATCACCGACAACGCCTGGGAAGCCACCATGCATTGCCAACAGGTGTACGGCGGTCACGGCTTCATCCACGAGTGGGGCATGGAGCAGTTCGTGCGCGACGCCCGCATCAACATGATCTACGAAGGCACCAACACCATCCAGTCGCTGGACCTGTTGGGTCGCAAGGTCTTGGGTGACGGCGGCGCCAAGTTGACCAAGTTCGGCAAGATGGTGGGCCGTTTCGTCAAAGAAAACGCCGACAACGAAGCCATGCAAGAGTTCACCAAGCCTTTGGCTGAGCTGGGCCAGAAGGTGCAAGCCTTCACCATGGAAATCGGCATGAAGGGCATGCAAAACCCCGACGAAGTCGGCGCCGCTGCCGTTGACTACCTGCGCGTGGTCGGTCACCTGGTGTACTCGTACTTCTTTGCCCGCATGGCCCAGATCGCTCTGGCCAAGCAAGGCGAAGACAAGTTCTATGTTGCCAAGCTGGCCACGGCTCGCTTCTACTTCGCCAAGCTGTTGCCTGAAGTCGAGACGCTGATGATCACGGCCAAGGCCGGTCTGAAGCCCCTGACTGAAATGGACGAAGCCCTGTTCTAATCAACAGCGTGCCCTCAAAGGGAGTCGGTTTGTACCGGCTCCCTTTTCGTCTCCCATACCTGAGTTCTGCTAGGAGAGAACATGAGTCAATTCAACGTGCGCAAGGTGGCCGTGCTCGGCGCCGGCGTCATGGGCGCCCAGATCGCTGCCCACATGGTCAACTGCAAGGTGCCGGTCGTGTTG
>CANCFV010000015.1 GCA_947377275.1 Burkholderiales bacterium
ATGCCGATGCCATTCGCGATGCACTGTATCGTCAGGCCTTTGGCCCCGTGCGTTGGGTGGAAACCATCTCGGCCATCAAAGCTAGGGGGGTGACCCACGTCATTGAGTGCGGGCCTGGTAAAGTGCTCGCCGGTATGGTCAGGCGCATCGAGGCTGATCTGATCGCGGCGACGGTGTTTGATCCGGCTTCATTGCTTGAAGCCAAGGGGTTGTTGGCATGAGTACGGAATTCAAAGGGCAGATTGCATTGGTGACGGGCGCCAGCCGTGGCATAGGCCGCGCCATTGCCTTAGGCCTGGCGCAACACGGCGTGAAGGTACTTGGCACAGCCACGACCGAATCCGGCGCGCAAGGCATCAGCGAGGCCCTGTCGGCGTTTGAAGGCAGCAAAGGCCTGGTCCTCAATGTGACGGATGTCGCTGCGGTAGACGCGACACTGGACGCCATCATCAAAGAACACGGCGCGGTGCATGTGCTGGTCAACAACGCCGGCATCACGCGCGATACTTTGTCCATGCGCATGAAAGACGACGACTGGGACGCCGTCATCGATACCAACCTCAAAGCCGTGTTCCGCCTGAGCCGCGCTGTAATGCGCCCTATGATGAAGCAACGTTATGGCCGCATCATCAACATCACGTCGGTTGTGGGTGCCAGCGGCAATGCAGGTCAAGCCAATTACGCCGCTGCCAAGGCTGGCGTGGCAGGCATGACCCGCGCACTGGCCCGCGAGCTGGGCAGCCGTAACATCACTGTCAATTGCGTGGCACCGGGTTTCATTGATACGGACATGACCCGTGGCCTGTCTGAAGAACAACATGTCGCCTTGAAGGCGCAAATCCCCCTGGGTCGCCTTGGGCAGCCGCAAGACATCGCCGATGCGGTGGGCTTTTTGGCTTCGCCTCAGGCTGGCTATATCACAGGACAGGAATTGCACGTCAATGGCGGCATGTTCATGAACTGATTTTGAGATTGTTCAGGGAATCTCAACTTCCTTTTTCGAGCCGTCAACGTATTTAAGCGTTGAGCCGGTAAAATCCCTGGTTTGTTTGCACCACCTCCTGGAGGAGTCATGAGCGATATCGAAGCACGCGTCAAGAAGATCATTGCAGAGCAACTCGGCGTGGCCGAATCTGAAGTCAGCCCTGAAAAGGCATTTGTGGCCGATTTGGGCGCCGATTCCCTGGACACCGTTGAACTGGTGATGGCCCTCGAAGACGAGTTCAGCATCGAGATCCCCGACGAAGAAGCTGAAAAGATCACCACAGTTCAGTTGGCCATCGACTACGCCAAGGCCCACGTCAAGGCCTGAGCTGATTGAGTAGCGTCAAGGCCCCTCGGGGCCTTGTTCGTATCTTGTTCACTCTTTTTCATCCTCAAGCATGACCCGTCGTCGCGTCGTCGTCACAGGCCTGGGCCTGGTTACCCCCGTAGGTAACAACGTTCAAGAGTCCTGGTCGAACCTGGTTGCAGGGCAGTCTGGCATCCAGACCATCACCAAATTTGACGCCTCGGCGTTCGCTTGCCAGTTCGCAGGCGAGGTCAAGGGCTTCAACATCGAGGACTACATCCCCGGCAAAGAAGCCCGTCACATGGACACATTCATCCATTACGGGCTGGCTGCGAGCATGCAGGCTGTCCGTGATGCAGGCTTGCCCACCGGCGAGGCCTTGACCCCTGAGGTCGCCGAGCGCATCGGCGTCATGGTGGGCTCGGGCATCGGTGGCTTGCCCATGATCGAATCCACGCACAAGGACTACACCGAGCGCGGCCCCCGCCGCATCTCGCCCTTCTTTGTGCCTGCCTCGATCATCAACATGATCTCGGGTCACGTCTCCATCCAGTACGGCTTCAAGGGCCCGAACATTGGCGTGGTCACGGCATGCACCACCGGCTTGCACGCCATCGGGCTGGCCGCACGCATGATCGAGTACGGCGATGCCGACGTCATGGTCGCTGGCGGCGCCGAGTCGACCGTGTCGCCTTTGGGCATCGGTGGCTTTGCTGCTGCACGCGCCTTGTCGACCCGCAATGACAACCCCAAGACCGCATCGCGCCCTTGGGACAAAGACCGCGACGGCTTCGTGCTGGGCGAGGGCGCTGGTGTCATGGTGCTCGAAGAGTACGAAAGCGCCAAGGCCCGTGGCGCCAAGATCTATGCCGAACTGATTGGTTTTGGCATGACGGGCGATGCCTATCACATGACCGCGCCAGACGTGGATGGCCCCAAGCGCTCGATGCTGTCTGCATTGCGAAACGCAGGTCTCAACACCGACCAGGTGCAGTACCTCAACGCGCATGGCACGTCCACGCCTTTGGGCGATGCCAACGAAACCAATGCCATCAAGCTGGCCTTTGGTGACAACGCCAAGAATTTGGTCGTCAACTCGACCAAGTCGATGACCGGCCACTTGCTGGGCGGTGCAGGTGGCATTGAGTCGGTGTTCTCGGTGCTGGCCATCCATCACCAAGTCTCGCCACCCACCATCAACATCTTCAACCAAGACCCCGAGTGCGATCTGGACTACTGCGCCAACACCGCCCGTGAAATGAAGATCGATGTGGCGCTGAAGAACAACTTCGGCTTCGGTGGCACCAACGGTTCGCTGGTCTTCAAGCGCGTCTGAAGGCCTCAAGGGTGAGTCAATGAGCCGTTTGGCAGCCCCAGCGGTGGTGCCACTGCCGCTGGACCGGCGCCGCAGTTGGGTGCTTTTGACGGGCGCCGGCGATGCGCCCGCCGTTCACCACGCGGTTGCCGGTTTGCTCATCTTGTCGGCCACGGCAACGCTCATTTGGCTCACGTCGTGGTTTCAGGATGCCTGGTTGGGCCGTGCAGGCGCGGGTGAGGTTGCGCTCGCCACAGTGGCGGCGTTCATCGTGTTGGTCCCGATTTGGCGTCTTTGGCAGCGGTGGCACGCCCCCGCCAATGCCTTGACCTTGCACTGGGAGGGGTTGCCCCGGCCAGTGGGGCGCCCGGCACATCAACCATCGAAAGGCGAGTGGGTTGCTGAGCGTTCCGGCTGGTGGGTCAGCCCCTGGCGTTGTGCCTCAGATCTGGCTGTGGTGCTGGACCTTCAGCGCCACGTGTTGATCAAACTCACGCCGCGCGTGGCGCTGCCCAACGCTCAACCTGTTTGGTTGTGGCTGGATTTGCGCGCCGTGGAGCGTCGTCATCAGGAAGACAGACGCCAGGCCGGGGCCCACATGCTGCGCACCTGCCTGTATGTGCGAGTGCCGGCTGAAGATGCGAGCGCGGAGCCCGGATCCAGCTTGGAGCGCAAGGGGATTGACTCCGCTCTCAGTGCGCCAGTGGCATCATCGCCAGCTGGGACACCGCAGTCCCTGTATCCAGGACCCGATTTGGCTCACCATGACAACCCCACGCTGGCCGCTTTGATGGCAGAGCACGTGCATGCCGATTTTGCCGACACCGAGGTGTGTTTGCCCGAGTCGTCCGTACCTGAGTCTGCGCGAGCCCAATCCCTGCGGGAGCTGGCATGAGCGGCGGTGATCCCCGCGATGCGGGTGGCGTGAACCTCGACACTTTGCCAGATCAAGACGCCAGCCTCTCCGAGGTGCCTGCGACCTTGTCCTTGTCGCCGACCGGCGTGCAACTCGGTGTGCCGTCACCGGCGGTTGACGTGGATGCAGCGCTGGTCGAGCGCGTTCAGCGAGGCGACCAGCGCGCGTTTGAAATGCTGGTGGTGAAATACCAGCGCCGCATCGAGCGCTTGATCGCGCGCATGGTGCGTGACGTCGACCTGGTGGAAGACATTGCCCAAGAGACTTTCATCCGGGCCTACCGCGCCTTGCCCAACTTCCGCGGAGACAGTGCGTTCTACACATGGCTCTATCGCATCGCGGTCAACACGGCCAAACGTGCCCTGATCGGGCTCAAGCGTGACCCGCTCTTGACAGAATCTGCCATGGGCGCTGCGGCTGAAGATGAAGGCGAGGGCTCTCGCGTTGAAAACGAATTGACCGACGGCGAGACGCCAGAGTCGATTTTGGCCAGCCGCCAAGTGGCAGAAGCGGTCAACGAGGCCATTGCTGCCTTGTCTGAAGACCTGCGCCAGGCCATCACCCTGCGTGAAATCGAGGGGCTGAGCTACGAGGACATTTCCGAGATGATGAATTGTCCGATCGGCACGGTGCGCTCCCGCATTTTCCGCGCCCGTGAGTCCATCGCCACCCGTCTGCGCCCATTGCTCGAGACCCGGCGTGGCGAGCGCTGGTGAAAGCGTGAACGAATTTGTAAACTTCAGTGAACCTTTTTGAGGCGAGGCGCTCCATACAACCATGCGTGACGCGCCACCTGGTTTGCGTCTCCCCCACATAGGAGCTTGGTTCATGTCAGATCGTTTCCAAGACAACGTTGCCGCGCGAGAAGCCTTGTCGGCTTTGGCCGATGGTCAGGCTACCCCACATGATGTGGCCAAGGCTTGTGCCGCCTGGAAAGACGAAGCCGATGCCCGCCACGCGTGGCACAGCTACCAACTGATCGGTGACGTCATGCGCTCTGAAGAACTGGCCGATGACCGTGGCTCCAGTGCGTTTTTGCAGTCTTTCCGTGCGCGCTTGGCGCAAGAGCCGGTGGTGCTTGCGCCGCATGCGGCTCAGGCTGCTTTGCGCCCTTCGATGGCGCCCGTGCCGGCCGCTGCACCTCGAAAACGCACCGCGTGGGCCGGCCCATTTGCTGTGGCGGCTGGTTTCGTGATGGTGGTGGGTGCCTTGGTGAGCAGCCAAGTGGTGCCGACAGGCGGCGGTGCCACGCTGGGCCAGATGGCGAACAACGCAGACTTGCCCCCTGGCATTCAGGTGGCGGACAGCACCCTGGCGACAACGCCTGGGGCGTTTGGGTCTGTGGATCTGGGGGGCGGTACGGCCCTGGTCTCGACAGGTGAGGGCCCTCAAAGCATCACTGTGCAAGGTGCCAGCTTCAGCACGCCAGAGCCAGCGGGCCAGGAGGTCATGCGCGACGCTCAGTGGGCGCGGGTGCTTGAGTCGCGCCGCTCCGCTGTTGCAGCAGACGCCTCTTTCGAGTCCCAGAGTAAGCTGTTGCGGCCGGTGTTGTTCGCCGCGCCCTGAGCTTCGCGCCTTCCCTTTCGAGCCGCTGCCCAGTGTTGCTACTGGCTGCGGCTTTCGCTTTGGTGGCTTTACTTTTTTTGACATCCAAACGCTTGAACTGTTGGCATGGAGCCGCAATCTCACGCTGAGGTTTCCCCTCCTTTTCGTTTCATGAGGTTTTGCACATGACGTTTCCATCGCAGTCAGATCCTTCGTCTTACTCCGTGTTTCGCCGCACCTTGGTGGTCGGCGCGGTGGTGTCGGCGGTCGGGCTGGTATTGAGCTCCAGCCTCTTCCCGCATGACTCTCAGGCGCAATCGGTGAGCGGCGCCCCGGTCGCCCCAGTGGCGTCTCTGGCGCCCGCGCCGCAGGCGGCCCAGCCTCCGGTGATCGTCAAGGGCCTGCCCGACTTCACCGAGTTGGTTGAGCGTGTGGGGCCGTCGGTGGTCAGCATCCGCACCACGCAACGCGTTGCCGATGCGGACGAAGACGGCGAGGGTCCTGATGCCCAGATGCAAGAGTTCTTCAAGCGCTTCTTCGGCACGCCCATGCCCACGCCCACACCGCGCAAAGGTGCCCCCAAGAAGGGCGCAGACCAGGGCGAAGAGCGTCCAAGGGGCTTGGGTTCGGGCTTCATCCTGAGCGCCGATGGCTTGGTGATGACCAATGCCCACGTGGTCGATGGTGCCGATGAGGTCTACGTCAACCTCACCGACAAGCGCGAGTTCAAGGCCAAGATCGTGGGCGTTGACAAGCGCACCGACGTGGCCGTGCTCAAAATCGATGCGGCCAAGCTGCCTGCCGTGGCCATCGGTGAGGTGGGGCGCTTGAAGGTGGGTGAGTGGGTCATGGCCATTGGCACGCCGTTTGGCCTGGACAACACAGTGACCGCCGGCATCGTCAGCGCCAAAGCCCGCGACACCGGCGAAGAAATTCGATTCATCCAAACCGACGTGGCCGTCAATCCCGGCAACTCAGGCGGCCCCTTGATCAACATGCGTGGCGAGGTGGTGGGCATCAACTCCCAGATCCTGAGTCGCTCAGGCGGCTTCATGGGCATTTCCTTGTCCATCCCCATTGACGACGCCATCAAGGTGGCCGACCAGCTGCGTGCCGGCGGCAAGGTGATCCGTGGGCGCATTGGCGTGTCCATCGCGCCGGTCACCAAAGACGTGGCCGAGTCCATTGGCTTGGGCAAGGCCCAGGGTGCGCTGGTGCAAGGTGTGGAGCCCGGCACCCCTGCTGACAGGGCCGGCCTGGAGGCGGGCGACATCATCACCAAGTTCGCAGGGCAGGCCATTGAAAAGGCGCAAGACCTGCCACGCCTGGTGGGGGCGACCAAGCCCGGCACCAAGTCGGCCATCCAGGTGTTCCGCCGCGGGGCCTACAAAGACCTGGCGGTCACCGTGGCCGAGTTGGATCCGCCCAAAGCCGCCAAGGGCAAGCCCGATGCCGATGCCGAGCCCCAGGCCAAGCTGGCAGCCTCTGTGCTGGGTTTGAAACTGGCTGACTTGAGTGCAGAGCAAAAGCGTGAGCTCAAGCAAAACGGCGGCGCGGTGGTTGAAGCAGTGGACGGTCCAGCGGCGCGTGCGGGCTTGCGTCCTGGGGACCTCATCTTGGCGGTGGGCAATGTCCAGATCGGTGGCGTCAAGGACGTTGAGGCTGCCTTGTCCAAGCTGGACAAGGCCAAGCCTGTGAGCGTGTTGGTGCGCCGAGGCGAGTGGGCTCAGTACGCGGTCATTCGTCCAGGCAAGTGATTGGGTTTGCCGGGCTGGGCGCCTCGCGTCCGGTCCGCTTTCCTTGCAAACCGGGGCAATTTGGCGTCTCTCGTGCCTTGTCCGCGTTGGCTCAAGGGCTGTTGGCGCCGCCATACAGCCTTTTTTTGCTGTTGATAACTCGCCGGCGCTGTGCGGGATTGCCGATACAATGGCGCCTCTTTCCAGCCACCCGAGACCTGCGATCCGGTGCCCGAATTGTTCACAAGATGCTGTGAATAACTTGTGGATAATTTGGCTTGGGATCCCTGCAACGACCCTGTTGATGGCTGTGACGCGGCTTGCGCGGGGTGGGCTTTCGCTACAATGAAAGCCCAACAAGCAGTTGCCATACGTTTTTGTTGGAAGGCGCGTCACTCCTTTGGACGTGCCTTTTTTTTATGAATCACATCCGTAATTTTTCGATCATTGCCCACATCGACCACGGCAAATCCACGCTGGCCGATCGCATCATCCAGCGCTGTGGTGGCTTGAGTGACCGTGAAATGGAAGCCCAAGTGCTCGACTCGATGGACATCGAGAAAGAGCGCGGCATCACCATCAAGGCGCAGACCGCAGCCCTCAGCTACAAGGCCAAAGACGGTCAGGTCTACAACCTCAACCTGATTGACACCCCGGGCCACGTGGACTTCTCTTACGAAGTCAGCCGTTCCTTGTCGGCCTGTGAAGGTGCGCTGCTGGTGGTTGACGCCAGCCAAGGCGTTGAAGCTCAAACCGTGGCCAATTGCTACACCGCGCTCGACCTCGGCGTCGAAGTGGTGTCGGTGCTCAACAAGATGGACCTGCCTCAAGCAGACCCTGAGCGCGCCAAAGAAGAAATCGAAGACGTCATTGGCATCGACGCGTCCGACGGCATCCCTTGCTCGGCCAAAACCGGCATGGGCATTGAAGAGATCCTTGAGGCCGTGGTCGCCAGGATCCCGCCGCCGCGTGGCAACCCCGATGGCCCCCTGCGCGCCATGATCGTCGACTCGTGGTTCGACAATTACGTGGGTGTGGTCATGTTGGTGCGTGTGGTGGATGGCTCCCTCAAAAAGGGCGAGCGCATCCGCATGATGGCCTCCAACGCCGTCTACCCGGCCGAACACTTGGGCGTGTTCTCGCCCAAGTCGGTCGATCGCCCTTCGCTGAACGCCGGCGAAGTGGGCTTCATCATCGCGGGCATCAAAGAACTGCAAGCGGCCAAGGTGGGTGACACCATCACGGTGGAAAAGAAGCTGCCCAACAACGCCGGCCCTGCCGAGCAAGCCTTGCCTGGCTTCAAGGAAATCCAGCCTCAGGTGTTTGCCGGCCTGTACCCGACCGAGGCCAGCGAATACGACCAACTGCGTGATGCGCTTGAAAAGCTCAAGCTCAACGATTCGTCGCTGCGTTACGAGCCCGAAGTCTCGCAGGCGCTGGGCTTTGGCTTCCGTTGCGGCTTCCTGGGCTTGTTGCACATGGAGATCGTGCAAGAGCGCTTGGAGCGTGAGTTCGACCAAGACCTCATCACGACCGCGCCCAGCGTGGTCTACGAGGTCGAGTTGAACGGCGGCGAAGTCATCGAAGTCGAAAACCCTTCGAAGATGCCCGAGATCGCCCGGATCAAAGAGATCCGTGAGCCCATCGTCACGGTGCACCTGTACATGCCGCAGGACTACGTGGGCCCGGTGATGACGCTGGCCAACCTCAAGCGCGGCGTGCAGCTCAACATGGCCTACCACGGCCGTCAGGTCATGCTGACCTACGAGATGCCGCTGGCTGAAATCGTGCTCGACTTCTTTGACAAGCTCAAATCGGTGTCGCGCGGCTATGCCTCCATGGACTACGAGTTCAAGGAAAATCGCGCCTCAGACGTGGTCAAGGTCGACATCTTGATCAACGGCGATCGGGTCGATGCGCTGTCCATCATCGTGCACCGTGTGCAAAGCGCGTTCCGTGGCCGTGGCGTGGCAGCCAAGATGCGCGAACACATCCCGCGTCAGATGTATGACGTGGCCATCCAGGCAGCCATTGGTGGCAACATCATCGCGCGTGAGAACATCAAGGCTCTGCGCAAGAACGTGCTGGCAAAATGCTATGGCGGCGACGTGAGCCGCAAGCGCAAGCTGCTCGAAAAACAAAAGGCCGGTAAGAAGCGGATGAAGCAAATTGGGTCGGTTGAAGTGCCCCAAGAAGCTTTCCTGGCCATCCTTCAAGTGGAAGATTGATGAGTTTGATCACTGGTGTGTTGTACGCGGCCTTGATCGCGTACCTGGGTGGCTGGTACGCTGGTCAGTGGCAAGGCAATTTCTCCTTGCTGCTGTTCGTGCTGTCGGCGGTCACGTTCGTGTATTGGTTGGCTGAGCGCTACAAGTTCGAGCCCGAGCGCCAAGCCGCGGCTGACACGCTGCTGAAACAAGACCAGGCGCGCCGTGTTCAGCTTGCCAGCCAGGGCATTGCACAGGTCGATGGCGACGTGGCGCAGGCCCGTGACCGCATCCTGATGCAGCCTTGGTGGCTGGACTGGACCGCGGGCTTGTTTCCGGTGATTTGCGCGGTGTTCTTCATGCGCTCGTTTTTGTTCGAGCCCTTCAAGATCCCGTCGGGCTCCATGGTGCCCACGCTGCTGGTGGGTGACCTCATCCTGGTCAACAAATTCCACTATGGCATTCGCCTGCCTGTGATCAACAAAAAGATCGTGCCGATCAACGATCCCAAGCGTGGCGATGTGATGGTGTTTCGCTATCCCGTCAACCCGAGCCTGGACTACATCAAACGCGTGGTCGGCCTGCCTGGTGATGAGATCGCCTACCTCAACAAGCGTTTGACCATCAACGGCACGCCGATTGAGCAAACGCCGCTGGCCGAGTTCTACGACGAAGACAGCCTGCGCTACTCTCTGCAATACAGCGAAAACCTGCTGGGTGCCAGCCACCGCATGCTGGTTGACAAAGACCGCCCGGGTTTCGTGCCGCCCCAAGCCATTGAAGATTTCCCATTCAAGGAAAACTGCCGATACAGTGGCGAAGGCGTGGTCTGCAAAGTGCCCGCTGGTCACTATTTCATGATGGGCGACAACCGCGACAATTCGCAGGACTCGCGCTTCTGGGGCTTTGTGCCCGACGAGAACATCGTCGGCAAGGCCTTCGTGATCTGGATGAACTTTGGTGATTTCAAGCGCGTTGGCTTGTTCAACTGACGCGTGCTGAACAAACCATGACCGTTGGGGTGAGCAACATGTCCCGTCGTCCCTTGTCTCGTCGGCCGGCGTTTCGCCGTACCCAGTCCGGCATTTCGCTGGTAGGCCTCATTTTTTGGGGCGTTGTGGTGTCTTCGGTGGCGCTGGTCATCATGCGTGTGGCTCCGGCTTTGGGCGAATACCGCACGATCCTGTCCATGGTCAACAAGGCGGCCAAGGATGGGGGCTCCACGGTGCCCGAAATCCGCGCTTCTTTTGACCGCTTCAAGCAGATCGAGTACGGGGTCGAGTCGATCACGTCACGCAACCTGGACATCACCAAAGAGAACGAACAGGTGGTCATCAAATTCGCCTACGACAAGGAAATCGAATTGGTGCAGCCCGTCTATTTGCTGATCAAGTTCGAAGGCCGCTCCAAGTGAGCGCTTGCGCCGAGCGACATTCTTTTCTGCGGGCCTGTGATCAGGCCCGATTCATTTTCTGATGGCTTCATCTTTCCGTCCTTCTGTGCACCCAACGTTTGTGGCATCACCGGCAGTGCAGGCGCTGCAGCAGCGTCTGGGGCACGACTTTGCCGACGTGTCTCTGCTGGCCCGTGCGCTCACACACAAAAGCTTTGGTGCTGACCACTACGAGCGCCTTGAGTTTCTGGGTGATGCGGTTTTGAGCCTGGGCGTGTCAGGTTTGCTTTACCGCCGTTTTGACCGCAGCGACGAAGGTGACCTGACCCGCGTGCGTGCCCACCTGGTGCGCCAAGACATGCTGCACAAGATCGCGGTACAACTGGGTTTGCCGGCCGTGCTCAAGCTCAGCGAAGGCGAGGCCAAAGGGGGCGGTGCGCAGCGCGCGTCCATCTTGGCCGATGCACTGGAGGCCATCCTCGGCGCCGTCTACCTTGACGCTGGATTTGAGGCCGCGCGTGACCTGGTCTTGCGCTTGTTCGAGCCGTTGGTCGCTGACACCGCCCTCGAAGGCTGGAGCAAAGACGCCAAGACCGCCTTGCAGGAATGGTTGCAGGCGCGCAAGATGTCGGTGCCCGCTTACCGCATTGAAGAAGCCCGCGGGCCTGCCCATGAGCAGACCTTTGTGGTGGCTTGTGTGCTGCCTGAGGCGGACGTGATCGTGACGGGCGAGGGCTTGTCGCGCCGCGCCGCCGAGCAGGCCGCCGCGCAGTTGGCACTGAGCCGTTTGCAAGCGATGCCAGGGCAGGGCGGGGCCAAGCGCCCCAAGACCCAGCCTGTGGTTATCACCAAAAAAGCCAAGCTGCCCAAGGGCCAGCCCTGATTCACCGTTCACCGTCACCCCACACCGATCCATGCCCAAAAAGCCCGCAGCACCTGCAACCACGCCCGCAGCCACCGAGGAGGTCAACCCCTCGCTGGACGCGATGCTGGCCAACCTGTCCATGGCGCGCAAAAGCGGTGGCGAAGGCGGCGAGGCGGCTCCGGCCGCGCAGCGCTGCGGTTTGATTGCCATCGTGGGCCGCCCCAACGTGGGCAAGTCGACCCTGCTCAACGCACTGGTGGGGCAGAAGGTGTCCATTACCTCGCGCAAGGCGCAAACGACGCGCCACCGCATCACCGGCATCCGAACCGACGGCGACACCCAGTTCGTGTTTGTCGACACCCCCGGCTTCCAAACGCGCCACACCGTGCGCGGCACCGCCGCCTTGAACCGCAACCTCAACAAAACGGTTCAGGCCACCTTGTCGGACGTGGACGTGGTCCTGTTCCTGGTGGAAGCAGGGCGCTATGGCCCTGACGACGCCAAGGTTCTGGCCCTGTTGCCCAAAGACAAGCCGGTGGTGCTGGTGGCCAACAAGTTGGACTTGGTGCAGCGTCGCGAAGACCTGTTCCCTTGGCTGCAGACCATGCAGACGCACCACCCCTTCACCGAATTCATCCCGCTGTCTGCCCAGAAAGAGGCCGACGCCGTGCGCTTGGCGGGCTTGTTGCGCCCCTATCTGCCCGAGCAAGGCTGGTGGTACGACGCCGAGGCCTTGACCGACCGGACCGACCGCTTCTTGGTGAGCGAGATGATCCGTGAAAAGCTCTTCCGCCTGACCGGCGACGAGTTGCCCTACACCTCTACGGTGGTCATTGACCAATACGCCGAAGAGCCTGCTGTGCCAGCCAAGGGCAAGACCAAGGCTGCGCCAACCGCCAAAGGCTTGGTGCGAGTGGCCGCCACCATCATTGTGGAGCGTGAGCAGCACAAAGGCATGGTCATTGGCGACAAGGGCGAGCGCCTCAAGCGCATCGGCACCGAAGCCCGTACCGAGTTGGAGCGCTTGCTGGGCACCAAGGTCTTTCTGGAGATCTGGGTGAAGGTGCGTTCTGGCTGGGCCGATGACGATGCCCGCCTGCGCACCTACGGCTACGAATGATGGGCCACCAGCGGCTTTGACCGACAGCAGCTGAGCCATGGCCCGAGCCGCGCGCCCCGGCAGCATCGCCTATGTGCTGCACAGCCACGATTGGAGCGAGTCCAGCCTCATCCTGGACCTGTTCACCCGCGAGCATGGCCGGGTGGTGGCCGTGGCCAAGGGGGCCAAGCGTCCGTATTCTCAGTTGCGACCCGTGTTGATGCCCTTCCAGCGCCTGGTGCTGGGCTTTGGCGCGAAGAAGTCAGACGAGGCGGAAGTGTGGCTGCTCAGGCAGGCCGAGTGGGCCGGCGGCCCGGCATGGCCTGGGGGTGCCGCCTTGTTGCCGGGCTTTTACCTCAACGAGTTGCTGATGCGCTTGATGGTGCGTCACGACCCGCACCCTGAGTTGTTCGACGCCTACGCGCAGACCTTGCAAGCCATGGCCGACCCTGCCTTGCTGCAAGCCGCCTTGCGCGCGTTTGAAATGATCCTGTTGCGCCAACTGGGGTTCTTGCCCGACCTGTCTGTCCAGACGGTCAATGGCGAGCCGGTTCAGTCGGGCTCGAACTACGAGTTCCACCCCGACCTGGGTGTGGTCCAAGCCCGTTGGGCAGGTGAGCCCGGCAGCGGGCCGGTGGTGCTGGCGGGCAGCACCTTGCAGGCCATCGAAGCGTGCTTGTGTCAGCGCTTTACGCGCGGCCCCGATGGGGTGTCTCGAACCGCTGTGCCAAGCTTGATGGCGGCTTGCATGCCCGCGTTGAGCGAGCTGAAAAACCTGCTGCGCACACACATTCACTATCATCTGGGATCGCAGCCGCTGCGCACCCGCCAGCTCATGATGGAATTGCCACAACCATGACCTTCTCAGGCTCTCAACTGACCGCGTTCGAAGCCCCCTTGCTGGGTGTGAACATCGACCACGTCGCCACGGTGCGCAACGCCCGCGGCGGACGCTTTCCTGATCCCGTGGCCGCTGCTTTGCTGGCCGTCGAGGCCGGCGCAGACATCATCACCTTCCACCTGCGTGAAGACCGCCGCCACATCCGCGACGAAGACGTGCAGCGCCTGAAGGCCCACGTGCGCGTGCCCTTGAACTTCGAGGCCGCCGTGACCGACGAGATGCTGGACATCATCGAACGCACCGCCCCCGAGCACGTGTGCCTGGTGCCTGAGCGCCGTGAAGAGGTCACCACAGAAGGTGGGTTGGAGGTCGCGGGGCAGCTGTCACGCTTGACCGAGGCTTGCGCGCGCTTGAGCGCCAAAGGTTCGCGCGTGTCTTTGTTCATTGGCGCCGACCCCGTTCAGATCGAGGCCGCGGCGCGGGCGGGTGCGCCTTGTGTCGAGCTGCACACGGGGGCATTGGCCAATGCCTGGTGGGATGGCGACCAGACCGCTTTGCAGCACGAGCTTGCTCGTCTCAAAGAAGGCCTGCGCTTCGCGCGATCACTCGGGCTGCGCACGCACGCGGGACATGGCTTGGCCTTGAGCACGAACCTGCCCATCGATGACCCGCATCTGCGTCTTGACACCGTCAGCAGCACCGCTTTGGTGGCCGCTTTGCCCGATGTGGCCGAGCTGCACATCGGCCATGCCCTGATCGGCCAGTCGATGTTCGTCGGCATGCGCCAAGCCATTGCCGACTTCAAGGCCGAAGCGATTCGGGCTCGCCGCTGAGCACGCCATGATCGCTGGCATCGGCACCGACCTGTGTGATGTGCGCCGCATGGCCGCTGCTTTGCAGCGCCATGGTGAGCGCTTTGCCGCCAAGATCCTGGGTGATCAAGAGATGACCCAGTTTCGCCTGCGCCAAGCCAGCTCAGAGCTCGTCGGGCAGCGTTACCTGGCCAGCCGGTTTGCCGCCAAAGAAGCCTTTTCCAAAGCGATCGGTTTGGGCGTGCGCGAGCCGATGCGCTGGCGCGATTGCCAGACCCTCAACAACGAGCTGGGCCAGCCCATGCTGCAACTGAGTGGCCCGCTGGCCGAGTGGTTTGCGGCCCGCGCCTGGCGCGCCCATGTTTCCCTCTCCGACGAAGGCGACCACGCTTTGGCCTTTGTCGTCATTGACCAAACCCAAGCCGCACCATGAGCAAAAAGAAGCATTCGGCCCCAGAGGCCGCGTCCGATTTTGAGTCGCCCTCTCACGCCCCCGTGGTGCTCGACATCGCCGGTTTGAGCCTCAGCGACGATGACCGTTGCCGCCTGCGCCATCCGCTCACTGGCGGCCTGATCCTGTTCGCCCGCAACTGGTCCAGCCGTGCGCAGCTCACTGCCTTGTGCGCCGAGATCAAGTCGATCCGCCCAGACATGCTGATCTGTGTGGACCACGAAGGCGGCCGCGTGCAGCGCTTCAAGACCGATGGCTTCACCCATGTGCCGGCCATGCGCAGCCTGGGCGAGATGTGGCTGAACGATGGCAAGCGAGGCGAGGGCGCCGGTGCCATGGCGGCCACCGAAGCGGCCACCGCCTGCGGCTATGTGCTGGCCAGCGAGCTGCGCGCTTGCGGTGTGGATTTGACCTTCACCCCGGTGCTCGACCTCGACTGGGGTGAGAGTGGCGTCATTGGCGACCGCGCCTTCAGCCGCGACCCGCGTGTGGCCACCGTGCTGGCCAAGAGCGTCATGCACGGCCTGCTGCTGGCAGGCATGGCCAACTGCGGGAAGCACTTCCCTGGACATGGCTTCGTGAAGGCCGACTCGCACGTGGACGTGCCCGTGGACAAGCGCAGCCTCAAAGCCATCTTGGCCGATGACGCCAAGCCTTATGAGTGGCTGAGCACCTCGCTGACCAGCGTGATGCCCGCGCACGTGATCTACCCGAAGGTCGATGCCTTGCCCGCCGGTTTCTCGCCGCGTTGGTTGCAGGAGATCCTGCGTGCCCAACTGGGCTTCACCGGGGCCATTTTCAGCGACGACCTGAGCATGGAGGGTGCCAGCGTGGCCGGCAACCACACCCAAGGTGCGATTGCCGCTTTGAGCGCCGGCTGCGACATGGTCTTGCTGTGCAACCAGTCGCTCGATGGCGGTGCCGCGGTCGATGCGTTGCTCGATGGTTTGACCAACGGCTTGGCCGAGGGCCTGTGGGTCAGCAGCCCCGACAGCGAGGCGCGTCGCCTGGACTTGCTGCCGCAAACCGCGCCGCACACCTGGGATGACCTCATGCGCCACCCCGTCTACCACCAGGCGCTGGAAAAACTGCCTCGCTGAACCTCTGTCAGCTCGCGTCGTAAAGCGCGTTCACATCGGCCAAGTGCCGCTCCAGAACCACCTTGCGCTTGATCTTCAGCGTGGGAGTCAACTCGCCGCTGTCTACCGTGAGCGGCTCGTTCAACACCTTGAACTTGCGGATGTGCGCCACCCTGGGCTGGTTCGCATTCACGTGCTCGATGGCTTCTTGGATGGCCACCAGAACAGCAGGATGAGCTGACAGGTCGGCATTGATCGCCAACCCATGTGTGCCTGCAAAGGCCAGCAGCGCCTGCTGATCCAGCGTCAACAGCGCCACCAAGTAATTGCGGCCATCTCCGCAGACCACCGCGTACTCGATCAGCCGAGTGTCCATCAAGGCCGCCTCGATGTTGCCCGGAGAGATGTTCTTGCCGCCAGAGGTGATGATCAGGTCCTTCTTGCGCCCGGTGATGTAAACGTAGCCGTCTTCGTCAATGCGGCCTAGGTCGCCCGTGAGCAACCAGCCGCCCACCACCGCTTCGGCCGTTGCGGCGGGCTGCCCCATGTAGCGCTGGAAGATGTGCGGCCCGCGCACCAGCAACTCGCCGTCGTTCGCCACGGCCATTTCGGTGCCCGCCAGAGGCTTGCCCACCGAGCCCACGCGTGTGCTGCCTGGCAGGCTCAGCGTCGACGGGCCGCAGGCCTCAGACTGGCCATACAACTCGCGCACCAACACGTCCATGCCCGCGAAGAAGCGCAGCGTTTCGGGCGCGATCGGCGCTGCACCTGAACTGAGCAAGCGCGCTTGGCTGAACCCCAGGGCCTCTTTGACTTTGTGGTGCACCAGTTTGCCCGCCACCGACATCTGCAGGTTCAGCCAAGGGCCCCTGCCACGCCCGCTCAGTTGGGCCTCGTGCCACTGTTGGCCGACACGCATGGCCCAGCGGGCCAGCTTGGCCTTGGTGCCAGTGGCCTGCTGGAGCTTGGTCACGATGGCCGCTTGCATCTTTTCCCATACACGTGGCACGCCGAAGAAGATGGTGGGCTTGACCTCTTTGAGGTGCTCGCCCAAAGCTTCCATGCTGCTGGCGAAGTACACCGAAAAGCCGATCACGGACTGGTTGTGCAGGCTGCCCATCTGTTCGGCGATGTGGGCCAGCGGCAGGTAGGAGATGACGCGGTCGTGCTCGTTGGCCTCGAACACCTTCGACATGGCATTGGACGTCCACCACAAGTTACCGTGGCTCAGCATCACCGCCTTGGCAGGGCCTGTGGTGCCCGAGGTGTAAATCAAGCTGCCGATGTCTTCGGGTTCGATGCTGTTCAGCCGAGACTGCACTCCGTCGTGCTTTGCGGCACGACCCTGTCCGAGGAAGTCGGTCCAAGCGCTCAGGTTGCGGTGAAGCGAGGCGGCTTGCGGGTTGGGTGCGAACAAGGTGATGATGTGGCGCAGGTGCGGTGCGTCCTCCAGGCCCATGGGCACTTTGGCCAGCAACCCCTCGTTCTCGACCAACAGGACAGGGGCCTTGCAGTGGTTGAGGATGTAGCGGATGTCTTGCTCAGGGCTGGTCCAGTAGATCCCGACCGGCACCGCCCCAATCGACATGGCAGCCACGGCCAAGGTGGTCCACTCCGGGCGATTGAAGCTCAAGATGGCCACGGCATCGCCGCGCATGACGCCGCGCGACAGCAGCGAGCGTGCCGCTGCAGACACCTGTTCGGCGTAATCTTGCCAAGTGGTGGCTTCCCACTCATGCTCGCCGCGCACCCAGTATGCCGAACGCTTGCCCAGCCGTGAGGCTGTCTTGAAGAAGGTCACGGGCAGGGGCTCAAAGGCGGCCAGTGGGTCTGGCGAGCGGCCCATGCCAGCTGGCGGGGGCATTTGAGCTCCAGACGGATTGGTGGGGTCTGTGGCTGCGTTGGTGATGGGCACGCGCGTCTCCTGGCTGCTGTGATTTTTTTGCCCCACCATGATGACGTTTACGTCAGTGATATGTCCTTTAGGTTAAACCCTCTTGATGTGCCGCGTTCAGGCAAGAAAAAAGCCCGGCAGTGCCGGGCTTTGGGTGGGATTCAAGTGGCTCAAGCGCCAGGTGCGGTCTCAAACGGAAGCGTGGTCTGGCTGAGGTCCTTGCGGGTCTCCACCAGAATCAGTGGGCCGTCGTCCTGCAACACGGCGGGCTTGCGCTCGCGAGGCACGTGCACGGGCTTGGGCTCGTTGGCAATCGCCTCTTGAACCGCGTGGATCTTGTCCGCATCCGAATTCACCCAGCTCAAGCCGGCGCCTTGCGCGATGGCCTGCAGCGCGTCGATCGGCAAGATGAACGGGGCTGATGCAGCCATAGGGGCCGGGGCAGCTGGCAACTCTGTCACGGGCGTTTCAGGCTGCGTCTCGGCAGCGTGCGCCACGGGGGCTGCTGCCGGGGCCGCATCGACAGAAGCGGCGGGCGTGGCCAGCGTGAACGGGCCGGTGTCAGCCGAGGGCGTTGGCAACGACAGTGACAGGGCGGCAGCGTCAGCTTGGGCAGCAGGCTCGGTCACCACGTCTGCTTCGGCGGCGGCCTCATTGCCACCTTCGTTGCGATCGCCACGGTCACGGCCTAAGCGATCGCGGTCACCGCGGTCACCACGGCCACGGCGACGACGGTTGCCGCCTTCGCCTTCTTCGCCTGCCTCTGTGCGGGGCGCTTCTTGGCCCTCAGCACCTTCGGTCGCTTCACCGGCATCGCTGTCAGCGGTTTGGCCTTCTGGCGTCACTTGACCTTCTTCTCGCTCGCCACGACCGCGACCACCGCGACGGCGGCGGCGGCCACCTTCACGTTGTTCGCCATCAACTGTGGCGGCGTCAACCGCTGGGTCACCGTTCACTGCGGCCAAGCCCAGGGCTTGCGCTTCAGCGGCGATGGCTTCGCGGTTGATCGCTGGGCGCTCGCCGCCTCGGCTTCCACGGCCGCGACGGCCTTCGCCGCGGCTTTCTTCCGTGCGTGCTGCCGAGGCTGGTGCGTCGTTGCCAGCTTCGGTGTTCAGACGGTCTTCACGCGGACCGCGACGGCCTTGACGGCCCTCTGCGGTGCGTTCGCCCTTCTCGGCACGCTCGCCACCGTTGCGGCGCTCACCACCACGGTCGCTGCGTTCGCCTCGCTCGCCACGGCGTTGGCCGTCGCGTCCACCACGGCCTTGGCCATTGCGGCCACGTTGACCGTCTTTGCTGGCGTCGGCTGCTGGGGCGGGGGCAGGCGCCACCACTTCCACGGCCTTCGGTGCAGCTGGTGCAGGCTCGCCAGTGAACAGGCGTTTGATCCAGCCGAAGAAGCCGCCGGATGCCGCAGGCGCAGGTGTGGCAGCCACGGGGGCTGGCGCAGACACGACGGGTGCTGCGGGCTCGGGCTCCACCTTGGGGGGCGCGATCGGTGCAGGTTGGTCAGGCAGCACGCCCTTGATCATGGGCTCTTGCTTGGGCTTGGTCTTTTCGCGGCGGGTGATGCCCACATCTTCTTCCGCTTCCTCGATCATCGAGTAGCTGGCCTGGATGTTTTCCAGACGAGGGTCGTCGTGACGCAGGCGTTCGAGCTTGTAGTTCGGGGTCTCGAGGTGCTTGTTGGGCACCAGCAGCACGGTCACGCGCTGCTTGAGTTCGATCTTGGTGATCTCGGTGCGCTTCTCGTTGAGCAAGAAGGAGGTCACTTCCACAGGCACTTGAACGTGCACGGCGGCCGTGTTGTCCTTCATGGACTCTTCTTGGATGATGCGCAGGATCTGCAGGCCCGATGACTCGGTGTCGCGGATGTGGCCCGTGCCGTTGCAGCGTGGGCAGGTGATGTGCGAGCCTTCTGACAGCGCAGGGCGCAGACGCTGACGCGACATCTCCAGCAGGCCGAATTTGCTGATGGTGCTGAACTGCACGCGGGCACGGTCAAAGCGCAGCGCGTCACGCAGGCGTTGCTCGACTTCCCGGCGGTTCTTGGACTCCTCCATGTCGATGAAGTCCATGACGATCAGGCCGCCCAGGTCGCGCAAGCGCATCTGACGGGCGATTTCGTCGGCCGCTTCCAAGTTGGTGCGGAAGGCGGTTTCCTCGATGTCGCTGCCACGCGTGGCACGTGCCGAGTTGACGTCCACCGACACAAGGGCTTCGGTGTGGTCGATCACGATGGCGCCGCCCGAGGGCAGGTTCACCGTGCGGCTGAAGGCCGTTTCAATCTGGTGCTCGATTTGAAAGCGGGCAAACAACGCAGCGTCGTCGCGGTAGCGTTTGACGCGGTTTGCCGTCTCGGGCATCACGTGCAGCATGAACTGCTTGGCTTGCTCGTAGATGTCGTCCGTGTCGATCAGGATCTCACCGATGTCGGCGGTGAAGTAATCGCGGATGGCGCGGATCACCAATGACGATTCCTGATAGATCAGGTAGGCACCTTTGCCGGCGCCGCAGGCTTCGTCAATGGCCGTCCACAGCTTGAGCATGTAGTTCAGGTCCCACTGCAGCTCGGCTGCGGTGCGGCCAATGCCAGCGGTGCGCGCGATCAGGCTCATCCCCTTGGGGTACTCGAGCTGGTCCATCGCCTCTTTGAGCTCTTCGCGGTCGTCGCCCTCGATGCGACGGCTGACGCCACCACCACGGGGGTTGTTGGGCATCAACACCAGGTAACGGCCAGCCAGCGAGACGAAGGTGGTCAGGGCTGCGCCCTTGTTGCCGCGTTCTTCTTTTTCGACCTGAACAACCAGTTCCTGGCCTTCTTTGATGACGTCTTGGATGCGGGCCGAACGAACGTCGACGCCTTCCTTGAAATACTGGCGAGAGATTTCCTTGAACGGCAAAAAGCCGTGGCGGTCTTCACCGTAATCCACGAAACAGGCTTCGAGCGAAGGCTCAACGCGCGTGACAACCGCTTTGTAAATGTTGCCCTTGCGTTGCTCGCGACCTTCGATTTCGGTTTCGAAATCGATGAGTTTTTGTCCGTCAACGATGGCCAGGCGCCGTTCTTCCGGCTGCGTGGCGTTGATCAGCATGCGTTTCATGTGGTCTCCACAGTCCATGCGAGGCCGGTTCGGGATGGCGCCGAACGAAGCCTCACTCACCGGGGCTTTTGCAAGCCTCGGCAGCTTTCATGCACGAGCAACGAAGCTGAACCGTGAAGGAATTGCCTGGGCGGAATGCAACGCGAGAGGCGTCACATGTCCATGGGCGCGCGCGCCGAGACTTGGACACGGGCCTGCCGCCATCCAGCCCGAGGGCGCCGACGCAGCGCGAGAGGCGCTTTCGTCGTGGTCGGGGTGGTGAAGGCAGGGGCCATGGCGCGCAACACACCCGACGCGGCACGATGAAACAGGCCAACGTCCGTCGTGCGGTCGTCAGGCTGCGTGCAGGCAGAGGTGAATGAGGGCGGGCAGGGCCGGGACACGTGGGCAGTCACTCGACACAGACTCCAGCGAAAAGCAGATTGGTTAGAAATCATGCGACGCGCTGGAATCCAATAAACCTTGAATCGGGGTTCGATCGACGTTGGCTCTGACAAGCTGGCCGTTAGGCAAAACCACACCTTGGGTGGTTTTCTCCGTGCGACATCACCTGTTGCATCACCATCAATTTGGCGGGACACCCCGCCGGGCTTTGTCGTGCAGCGCGCCCAGACCCGCTCAAAGGTAAAATGCGGTCTGGCCTTGCCTTTACTGGTGCTGCTGACATTGCATTTGCCAAATCAACAAACAACCATCACACAACGTGGCCAAGACCATTATAGGTGCGAAATCTGCACCACGCCTTGCCGGAACAGGCGCAAAAAAGCAAGCCACCACAAGGCATTTGGCCACCCCTACTCAGGTGGCGCCACCGGCTGCAACCCCGGCATCCCCAACCGTTCAGCGCCTGCTGATTGACGAAGGTGGTGAAGGCCAGCGGTTGGACAATTTCCTGATCAAGGTGCTCAAAGGGGCGCCCAAAACACTGGTGTACCGCATCATCCGCAGCGGCGAGGTGCGGGTCAACAAGGGCCGTGCGGCCGCCGACACCCGGCTGGCCCTGGGTGACGAGGTGCGTGTGCCGCCATTGCGCCTGGCGGAAAAAGACGAAGCCCGTGAAGCGGCGGTGCCCGCGCGCGAGTTCCCCGTGCTGTTTGAAGACGAACACGTGCTGGCCATCAACAAGCCGGCCGGTGTGGCTGTACACGGTGGCAGCGGCGTGAGCTTTGGCGTGATCGAGCAACTTCGAAGGGCGAGGCCTCAAGCACGGTTTCTGGAGCTGGTGCACCGGCTCGACAAAGAAACCTCTGGCATCTTGCTGGTGGCCAAAAAGCGCAGCGCACTGACGGCGCTGCAGGATGTCTTTCGCAACCGCCAGGCCCACAAAACCTACGCCGCCTTGGTGATTGGCACCTGGCCTGCGCAGAAAAAAGTCATCGACGTGGCGCTGCACAAATACCTCACCCCTGAGGGTGAGCGCCGGGTCAAGGCCGTGAAGGACGATGACAGCGACGGCCGTCGGTCCATCTCGTTGGTGCACGTGGTGCGCCCCTTCGCCCACTTCACGCTGCTGGACGTGACGATCAAGACCGGCCGCACCCACCAAATCCGCGTGCACCTGTCGCATGGCGGTCACGCCATCGTGGGTGATGACAAATATGGCGATTTCGCCTTGAACAAGTCCCTGGCACGCGGCGCAGTTTCTGAAGCGGTGGCGGGCGTCAACCGCAAATCGCTGCCAGACGGGCGTTTCGAGCGCATGTTCCTGCATGCCCGCTATCTGCGTCTGGCCCACCCCGCCACTGGCGAAGACATCGTCCTTGAGGCGCCTTTGCCCGACGACTGTGCGGGCTTCGTGGCCGCCTTGGCACCCCAGTCATGAGGCGGCGTTACATTGTCTGACCTGACCCGTTTTGTGGAGTTCGCTTGACCTCAGCCCCGGACACCGGCCTGCGCCCCCGCGCCTTTGACCTGATCGTTTTCGATTGGGACGGCACCTTGTACGACTCAACGGCCTTGATCGCCAAGTGCATTCAGTCGGCCTGCCAGGACCTGGGCGTGCCCGTGCCCACGGTCGAGGCTGCTTCCTACGTGATCGGTTTGGGCTTGCATGACGCTTTGGCGCATGTGGCGCCTAGCTTGCCGCGCGAGCGGGTGCCGGAGCTGGGGCAGCGTTACCGTCATCACTACTTCAAGCGCCAGCACGAACTCAGCCTGTTTGATGGCGTCCTGCCCATGCTCGCCAGCTTGAAAGAGCGCCAACATTGGTTGGCGGTGGCCACAGGCAAAAACCGCCAGGGCCTCAACGACGCCTTGGCCCATGTCGAGTTGCGTGGTGTGTTCGATGGCACCCGCACGGCCGATGAGACCGCGTCCAAGCCACACCCAATGATGTTGCAAGAGCTGATGGCGGAGTTTGGCGTCGAGCCTGGGCGCACCCTGATGATCGGCGACACCACCCACGACCTGCAATTGGCGCTGAACGCGGGCACGCACAGCGTGGCCGTGAGCTTTGGTGCGCACGAGCATGCGGCTTTCGCCGACTTTTCCACGCGCTTTGTGGCGCACTCGATGACCGACTTGCACCGGTGGCTTGTTGACCATGCCTGACGCGAACGTTGAGCCTCAGCGCTTGTGTGCCTCGGGTGATTTGCAGGAATGCGGCGACGCCGTCACCTTTGAGGTGCTGGAACATGGGCATAGCGCACCCGCTTTCGCGGTGCGCTATGACAACGTGGCGGTTGCCTACCTCAACCGCTGCGCGCACGTTCCTGCCGAAATGGACTGGCTACCCGGTCAATTTTGGGACCAAGACAAGCGCTTCATCATCTGTTCTGTGCATGGCGCGCTATACGATCCACCCAATGGGGCCTGCGTGAGCGGCCCTTGCCGTGGCGCGAAGTTGGTGCCCATTGCCATCACCGAATCCGACGGCGAGGTGCTTTGGCACCCCACCGAACGGCTGCAACCCCTGTTTTGACCGAGCCCTTGTATGAGCGACGCTGAATCCAACGCATCCGACCCCGTTTCTGCCACGCATGACGCGCTGTTCAATCAGTTCGCCAAGGCCTACCTCGACCAACAGCGACGCGAACTGCGCTGGCGGCGCATCTGGCGCTTTGTCTGGATTGGCGTGGCCATCACCATCGCCTGGGGCGCCATCCAGAGCGTGCCCTCTGCCAAGTCGCAGGTGACCCCGCACACCGCCCTGGTGGAGGTTCGCGGTGAAATCGGCGCAGAAACCGAAGCCAGCGCCGACAACCTCATGGCCGCGCTGCGCAGTGCGTTTGAAGACCAAGGCGCGCAAGCCGTGGTCATGCGCATCAACTCGCCAGGGGGCAGCCCCGTGCAGGCAGGCCTGGTCAACGACGAAGTGCGTCGCCTCAAGGCTTTGCACAAAAAGAAGGTCTACGCCGTGTGCGAAGAGATGTGCGCGTCAGCCGCCTACTACATGGCGGTATCTGCCGACCAGATTTACGTGGACAAGGCCTCTGTGGTTGGCTCCATTGGCGTGTTGATGGACGGTTTCGGCTTCAATGGCGTCATGGACAAGTTGGGCGTCGAGCGTCGTTTGATGACGGCTGGTGCCAACAAGGGCATGCTGGACCCGTACTCGCCGCGCAACGCTCAGCACGAGGCTTTTGCCCAGGCCATGTTGGACCAAATCCATCAGCAATTCATCCAGGTCGTGCGTCAAGGTCGCGGCAAGCGCCTCAAAGAAACGCCTGAGACGTTTTCTGGCTTGTTCTGGAACGGCCAGCAAGCGATTTCGCTTGGATTGGCTGACCAATTGGGCAGCCTGGACCACGTGGCGCGCGATGTCGTCAAAGCCGAAGACATCATTGATTACACCCAGAAAGAAAACCTGGCAGAACGTCTGGCCAAGCGCTTTGGCGCGGCGTTTGGCGCTGGTGCGGTCAGTGCCATGCGCTCATCGGTGAGCATTCACTGAGTTGAGTGATCAGCTGTCCATCGCCACCAGCAGGCGATGGGCGGCTTCACTGGAAATCATCAGCAAACCCGCCACTTCAGCCACGTCGTCAGGCAAAGCGGCTTGGGCATGAGCGTCTGCCCAGCCGTGTTGCGTGTGCCGTGCGATTTGAACGCCCAGCATCACCGTGCGGATTTTGCTGGTGTGTGCTTCACGGTCATTGGTGCACTTGATCAACAAATCAGGCAGCTGCCACACGTGCATCAAGGCCTGGCCGAGGTCGCCCAGCGTGATTCCCAGCACTTCCCTTTGGATGTCGGCTGACCGCAGGGTGTGGTCCATTTTTTGCCGTTCAGCCATCTTCAGCGCAAGCGTGGGTGCATGGCACCACAGCAGCATCTCTGCAAAGTCATGCAGCAGCGCTGCCTCCTGGATCACCATCGCATCTTCGTCTTGCCGACGCAGAGCGAACCCGGTTGAGAAATTCGCCGCACGTCTGGCGCGGGTGATGACCTGCAGCAAGCCACTTTGGGCCTGCGGCAAAGGCTTGAGCCATTGCGTGATGCTTGAGACGCTCTGGAAACCCGAAAAGAAGGGGCCAATGCCTAGCATCACGATGGCCCCCACCAGTGTTTCAGGAGGCTCGACGCTCAGGCGGGTGCAATAGCGCGACACGTGCGCCAACACCTTGAGTGACATGAGTGGGTCGTTGCAGAAGGCTGACGCCAAGGTGTGCGCGTCTATGTTGCCTTTGCTTTCCTCGATCAGGCGCAACTGCTCGAGTTCGGCTGCGGAGCCTGGCAGCACAGGGATTTCAGCGTCGCTGAAGGCGTCGGTCCAAGCCTGCAGCGAGGGCAGGGCGGTCTCGATCATGGCGTGCTTTGTGGACTGTGGCTATGCGACTTTATCGGCCGATTCTGCACGTTGCGCAATGGGGGTTCGCCCATTTCGGTCGGATGTCACAACAAGGCACTTTTTCCCCGTGCCTCACTCGCCCAGCAGCGCTTGCTTGAGGTCGCTGTCAACCGGATGCTGGCCCAGCCAGATCTTCAGCAGCGCCGTGTAAAAGTCGTCGCCGCCTGAGTCGCTGCCTTTGAGTACACCGTCCATCAGCACCTTGATGCCGGCATTGGGCACGTGGTCAATGTGGATCACGGTGCCCTTCTTGACGGCACCCATGCCGATCATGACCTTCTTGATGTCTTCCAGCCGCTGCTGGAACTTTGCGATGTCGGCCTCGGAGTTGTTTTTGTTGAAGCCTTTGTACATCGCATCGGCAAAGTCGTCCCCGGTCAGGTCGCGGAACAACACGATCTGCATGCTTTTGGCGCCGGGCTGGCTCAAAAGTCCGGTGACAGAATGGTCCTTCTTGGGTACGTACAGTCCAGCTGCATAAACGTCCACGATCACTTTGACCCGCAGTCCGGCGCCGTTGAGTTGCAGCGACTGGTTGCCCAAGGTGTAGGTGTCGCTGAACTTGACGCCCTTGACTTCCGTGGCGCCCCAGGCCGTGCTGGTCATCAAAATGAGCAGGCCAACGCAGAGCTTTTTGAGGGTGTGGGTCATGCAGGTGCTCGCCTTGTCTTGGGTTGATTTCGGGTCAGCTGGCTGCGGTCGCGGCAGCTTGCGTGAGCATTTGACGCGGACCTTATCCGGAAAAACTCGGTTCCGCACACCCGGATTCGCATGGTTTGGCTTGAAACCACCAGATACTGCGGCGTTTCGGCAACGCGAGGGGCGCCCCTTGCGACAAAATGGCGGGCAGGGTGTTCACTGAAAGAGATTGATAAATGGCTTTTTTGGTCATCGACATTGGCAACACCCGCTTGAAGTGGGGCCTGTACGCAAAGCCTGAGCCCGGCGCAGAGTTGCTGGGTCATGGTGCGGTGGTTCTCGAAGACATTGATGACCTGTGGGCGGCGCATTGGTCCCAATTGCCAAGTCGACCGATCGCCATGCTCGGTTGCGTGGTGGCCGGCGAAGCCATCAAGCGCCGGGTGGAAGAGCAGTTGCTGGCTGGCTGGGGTCTCAAGCCCCATTGGGTGGCGTCTAGCTTCCAGGCATGTGGCGTGACCAATGGCTACGAGCACCCGCAGCGTTTGGGGGCCGACCGGTGGGCAGCGATGATCGGCGCCCGACAGCGTGCCCTGCGAGCCGCTCCTGATGCACCTTCGCCCGTGCTGGCCGTCATGGTGGGTACCGCCGTGACCGTCGATGCGGTGGACGCAAACGGGCACTTCCTGGGCGGTTTGATCTTGCCTGGCTTTGGTTTGATGTACCGGGCCTTGGAGAGTGGGACTGCCGGCCTGAAAGTGCCGACCGGTGAGGTCAAAGGGTTTCCGACCAACACCAGCGATGCGCTGATGAGTGGTGGCACCGATGCCATTGCGGGCGCGATTGGGCGCAGCTGGCGTCGCCTGCGCGATCACACGGGCAAGTCGCCCCTTTTGATCATGTCAGGTGGCGCGGTGTCCCGCTTGTCGAATGACAGTGAGCTGACCGCGCATGACGTGGTCGAAAACCTGATCTTCGAAGGCCTGTTGACCTTGGCCGCTGACACGGTCAGATGATTTGCAGTCTGACCGTGGCGTGTTCGTTGATGCCCATGGCGCCAAAGAACATGGCCACCAGCCGATGAGGGCTCAGGAAGGTCACCTCACGGCCCTCGGCTCGGCGCGCCAAGACCCAGTTGAGCAGGTCGCCCGCTGCGATGAAGTCGACACGAAGCAAATGCTCGCAGTTGATGACCAGAGACGCGCTGGAGCTGAGTTGGCCATCCAGCTGCGTCAGGGTGTTGCCAATGTCGCCCACCAGTTGCCCTGAGAGGTTCAAGGCCGCAACCTGAACGAATTCCACTTCGTCGTGCAGTCTGGACTCGACAAAGCTGGTGGTCACGTCGCTGACGTGGGACAGCGATCGGGTGTGCGGCAGAATCGCGTCACTCTGCACACGGACATGGCACGCGGGAGTCTCCCAAGAAGGGGGCGATGTTTCGTATGTGATGCAGTAGTCGATGGCGACTTCATCAAAATCGGCAGCGCGGTTGCACAGCAGGAGCACATCGAGCCGAAGCATCCACAGCGCTGGGTCGACATCGCGACTGCCCGTGGGCGCGGCTTCACTCAGCACCTCCAGAAGGTGTTCTGCACCGATCCACACCAAGTCGACCGGCTCTTTCAGCCATTGCTGCGTGAGCTGGCGGAGATCGCCTGCGCCCTCAACGGTCACGTTTGCAACGGCGCTCCAGTCCATGGTCCATGGGCGCGGCAGTTGAAGCACTTCGGCTCTGACTTGCGCAACGGCCTCATGGTCGATCAGTGCTGGCGCAACCCAACCTTCGAGTTGGGGGCCAAGTGCGGCGTCCAGGCCAGGCTCGGTTGCGTCACCTTCGTCTGTGCCAGGCGAGACAGCATGTGCCTGGCTGTCGCCAGCGCCAGGTGCGCCTTGCGCGCTGTGGAAGGCAGCAACCTTTTGGGGCAGCGAATACCAGTGCGGTGCCGAGACACCAAAATGCTGAGCGTATGACACCGACAGTTGCTCGAACTTGTGCTGCATGTCCAAGGCGCGGTACAGGTCGAGCAGCACCAGCCAGGCGTCACGTTGTTCGTGGCGCTCTCCACCGGGGTGCACCAGCGTCAGCAAGCAACGCTCGCATTGGTCAAAGTCGGCATTGGCAAAGGCGATGACAGCCTCGTCCAGCTCTGGGTCATGGACCAGGTCCGCTCCCGGGGGGAGCATGATGAGTGGAGGCGCGGTGGCTTCTTGAGGGCGCCCCCAGGGCATCGCAGCACGGGCGGCATCAAAAACCGCCTGGGAAATTTGGGGTGGTTGATCGTCGTCGATCTCGGCTGGCAGAGTGGCCGGTATCGTCAGCGCGTCTGCGGCCGTGATGGCTGACTCTGGGGCACCATGAAAACTGCCGCGGAGTTGCGGTGGTTGCGCAGCGGGCTGTGTGGTGGCTGCCGTGGGCGTGGTGGCTTGCCTTTGCGCTGGCACCCCCACCATTTGCTGCTCGATCTCGTCGATCTTCGCCTTCACGGCGATGTCTGAGCGTGTCCCATTCTGGGGGCGCGAGTCTGAGTCGAGGTTGGATGAGCCACCCAGCGCCAGTGCGTTGTCTGGGCTGAGTCCCTCGCGCCTGATCTTGCGCAGCATGTCGAGCTCGCGCTTGCGGACAAAGTCGTTGCGCCGTTTGCGCTCGATCATCGCCTTGATTTCCGTTTTGGCGTACTCGCTCTCACCGCCGTCCGATGGCGGTGCATCCAACGCCGTCCAGTCGGTGGTCGGGTTGGCCACAAAACGCACGACCTTGCGCAAGAAACCGCCGGTGTCTTTGCTCATGGTCGCGTGACGTGGGTGCAGGGTGTCAAAACGTGCGCGTCTTTCGAGGCTGGCTGAAATCAGTCCCCAAACATTTTCTGCTTGAGTTCACGACGTTGCTGCGCTTCGAGCGACAGGGTTGCAGTCGGACGCGCCAGCAGGCGGCCCAAACCGATGGGCTCGCCGGTTTCGTCGCAAAAGCCGTACTCGCCCGAATCGATGCGAACCAAGGACTGCGAGATCTTCTTGAGCAACTTGCGCTCCCGGTCGCGCGTGCGCAGTTCCAGGGCGTGTTCTTCTTCGATCGTGGCGCGGTCGGCGGGGTCAGGCACGATTGAGGTGTCTTCGCGCAGGTGCTCGGTCGTTTCACCAGCGTTAGAGAGCAGGTCGTCCTTCTGTGCTTCGAGGCAAGCGCGGAAAAAGTCGAGTTGCTTGTCCGACATGTACTCGGACTCGGGCATGGCCAGCAGTTCAGCCTGGGTCAGTTCACGGCCGGGCTTGGTCTTCCAGGCGTTGGCGAGTTTGGGGTCAACCTTGGTGGCAGGGGTGGGCATGTTGTCTGGGGTACTGATTTTTGACTGGGAACGTCCCGGGGCCACGGATTTGGCTGGTACGGAAGCTTCAGCCACCACCACGGGGGCGGTGTCTGCAGCAGGCGCTTTGGCAGACTTGCGTGCCGGTGCCTTATCGGCGGTTGCGGCGGTTTTCTTGCTGGCCACCTTGGCAGATGGTGCGGCTGTTTTTGCAGGCTTGGCCGATGAAGAGGCGGAAGTTTTCGTCACAGGATCCTCCTTCCCAAATGCTAGATCCACGACAGGGTTTCGTTGGGTATCGCATGGCTTGGTACTGCTCCATCGCCCGGTTGTCAGCAGGCCCACACCCGGTTGAGAGGAGGGAAGGCCGTGCCAGTCAGCGCGCGGATTGTAGCGACGCTGAGCGGCTGTTTGATCAGGGTTGTCCGTCAGACTTCACAAAGAGTTCAGGCCAGACATTGGTCCAGACCCGCTTTGAAGAGGTCTTGTGGCAAATCAATGCCGATGAACACCATTTTGCTGAGTTTGGACTCTCCTGCCGCCCATTTCGGGCCCACGTCACTGCCCATCAATTGGTGCACACCCTGGAACACGACTTTTTTGTCCATGCCCGTGACATACAGCACGCCTTTGTATCGCAGCATGCGTGGGCCATAGATCTGGACCATCGAACCCAGGAAGTCTTCCAGCTTGGTGGCATTGAAAGGCTTGCTCGACTTGTACACGAAGGACTTCACGTCATCATCGTGCGCATGGTGGTGCGGGTGGTCGCAGTGCGCGCCATGCTCATGGTCGTGATCATGGTGGTGTCCGTGCCCGTGGCCGCCTTCTTTGAGGAAGTCCGGGTCGATGTCGAGCTTGGCGTTGAGGTTGAATCCTTTGACGTCCAGCACATCGGCGATGGCCACTTCACCGAAGTGCGCGCGGCGCTGCGGTGCGCGCGGGTTCATGTGCTTGATGCGGTGGCTCAGGGCATCGGCTTCTTGTTCGCTGACCAAATCGGTTTTGCTCAAGAAGATTTTGTCGGCAAAACCCACTTGGCGGCGAGCTTCTTGGCGATCGTTGAGTTGTTGGTCGCCATGCTTGGCGTCGACCAGGGTGACGATGGCGTCGAGCAGGTACAGCTCCGCGATTTCGTCGTCCATGAAGAAGGTTTGTGCCACCGGGCCGGGGTCTGCCACGCCGGTGGTTTCGATCACCACGCGGTCGAAGGTCAGCGTGCCAGCTTTCTTTTGCTTGGCGAGGTCGGCCAAGGTTTCGCGCAGGTCTTCACGAATGGTGCAGCAGATGCAGCCATTGTTCATCTGGATGATCTGCTCCTCGGTGTCTGCCACGAGGATGTCGTTGTCGATGTTTTCTTCGCCGAATTCGTTTTCGATCACGGCAATGCGCTGGCCGTGGGCTTCAGACAGAATGCGCTTGAGCAGGGTGGTTTTACCGCTGCCAAGAAAACCGGTGAGGATGGTGACGGGGATCAGGCTCATGGGCTAAGTGTAGCCCTCTCGCGGGGGCGTGCTTCGCAGGCGTGACCGATTTGACGCGCCCATGGGGTATTCTTGGGGCTTATCAACCAAGACACCCCCTCCGTGTCCGAACCTCCAAATGGTCGATCTGCAAAGGTCGACAAGCCCCAAGGCGCTCGCCGTAAGCGTGAGCGCGACCCTCGAAGCCTGTTTGTTCGTCTGGCTGAGTTCATTTCGCCAGGCCCTGACTCCACCGCTGAGCTGATCGCCACGCTGGCAGACGCTGAAAACCGCGAGCTGATTGAGCCCGAGTCGCGGGTGATGCTGGAAGGCGTGATCCGCATGGCCTCCATGAGCGCGGGCGACGTGATGGTGGCCGTGCGTCGCATGGACCTGCTGGACATTGACGCCCCTTACGACGAGTTGCTGGCGCAGGTCATCGAGACCGGTCACTCGCGCTTCCCGGTGTTCGATGGCTCGCGGGACAACATCATCGGCATGCTGATGGCCAAGGACCTGCTCAAGCTCCAGCGCGCGCCGGAATTGAATTTGCGGACTTTGCTTCGTGCCCCTGTGTTTGTTCCCGAGTCAAAGGGGCTGAACGAGCTGTTGCGCGAATTCCGCTCCAGCCGCAGCCACTTGGCCATCGTCATCGACGAATTTGGCAAGACGGCAGGTCTGATCACGATCGAAGACGTGCTTGAGGAAATCGTTGGCGAAATCGAAGACGAATTCGATGACGAAGACGGTGAGTCCAGCATTTTCACCCTGGCCGATGGCAGCCAGCGTGTGGCAGGAGACACCTTGATCGAGTCGGTCAATGAGGCGTTTTCAACCCAACTGTCGGAAGACGAATTCGACACCATCGGCGGTTTGGTGGCCCAGGAGTTGGGTCGGGTGCCTCGCCGTGGTGAGCACGTTGACCTGGGGGGCTTGCGTTTCAGCGTGATGCTGGCGCGAGGCGGTTCCGTGCGTTGGTTCAAGGTGACCCGCGCGCCGGCCGTCAGCGACGCAGCGGAACACTGACGGTGTCGACCCTCCTGAATGGGGTTGCCGAGGCGCAGCCTTCTAACGCGCGGGCCGAGGTGCCGACTTTTCTGATGGCCTGCGGGACCGGCGCGGCTGGGGCCGTTCATGCACTGGCCTTGTCCCCATATGTGGCCGCGCTCGGTGATTGGGCGCCCAGCGGCCTGCAGTCATTGGCCGTGCTGGTTTTGTTGTGGCTCTTGCACAAGGCGGCATCGCCGAGGCAGGGGGCTTGGCTGGCGTGGGCCTACGGCACCTTGTGGGTGAGCGGGGCCACTTTGTGGCTGTATGTGAGCTTGCACCGCTACGGGGGGCTGCCCTCGTGGTTGGCCATTGGCTCTGTGGCGCTGTTGTGCTCGGCCCTGTCTGTTTACATGGCGGCGTTGGGGTGGGCGTGGGTGCGGTGGCGAACGGCCTCGGTGTTGGCCAACGCCTTGCTGTTTGCGGCGCTGTGGTGCCTGGCTGAAATGGCGCGTGCGCAGGTGCTGACGGGCTTCCCGTGGGGCGCCAGCGGTTATGGTTTGATCGCCAGCCCCTTTGTCAAATTGGCGCCATGGCTTGGTGTGTATGGCTTGGGTGCTGTGTGGGCCTTTGTGTGCGCTGCATTGGCCTCCAGCTTGGTGCCACGTCACGGTCGCGCCCGGTCATGGTTGGGCTTGGCGCTCGCCGTGGCATTGACCGTTGCCTTGGCTTTGTCTCGGCCGGCGGCGTTCACCCAGCCGGTGGGCGAGCGCCTGCAAGTGAGCTTGCTGCAAGGCAATGTCCCCCAAGACCAAAAGTTCGACGCCCAGATGCAGGTGCCCATGCTGATCTGGCATGCCCGGCAATTGATCCAGGCGCCGGGGCAACTGGTGCTGGCGCCCGAAACGGCCATTCCATTGCTGCCGTCTCAGTTGCCAGAAGGCTATTGGGATCAGATTCGCGACGCGTTCCGCGGCGATCGGCATGGGCTGCTGGGTTTGCCGCTGGGTGATTTCGATCAGGGGTACACCAACTCGGTGGCGGGACTGTCGGCCAAGACCCTGGGTAGCCCGGACGGGTTTTACCGCTATGACAAGCACCACTTGGTGCCGTTTGGCGAGTTCATTCCCAACGGTTTTCGCTGGTTTGTGCGATTGATGAACATGCCGCTGGGCGACTTCAGCCGTGGCCCCCTGGCAGCGCCCTCGTTTGCGGTGCGCGACCAGCGTGTGGCCCCCACCATTTGCTATGAAGACTTGTTTGGCGAGGACATCGCAGCGCGCTTTGTGGATGCGTCTCAAGCGCCAACCATTTTGGCCAATGTGAGCAATTTGGCTTGGTTCGGTGAGTCGGTGGCGATTTTCCAGCACCTGCAGGTGGCACGCATGCGCTCGATGGAGTTTCAACTGCCGACCCTGCGGGCCACGAACACGGGTGCGACGGTGGTCATTGATCACGCTGGGCGTGTCACACATGCCTTGCCCAACAACACCCGCGGCAGCCTGCAGGCTGACGTCCAGGGCTACCAGGGAGTGACCCCTTTTGCCGCTTGGGCGGGGCATGCGGGCCTGTGGCCTTTGTGGGGCTTGTGTGCCGGCATCGTGCTCTTGGTGCGTTGGCGCCAGCGCCATTCACTAGAATCGGGGGCAAGCGCGAGGCCCTGAGCCTTGCCGCAAGCCCGAATCATGATTGACAGACGGCGTTGCCCTGGCCTGTGCCTGGGCCGCGTCCAACCAGGCAAAAACGACACCATGCTGACTTTCCAGCAACTGATCCTGCGTTTGCAGAGCTATTGGGACGCCCAAGGCTGTACCTTGCTCCAGCCCTATGACATGGAAGTGGGTGCAGGCACCAGCCACACGGCCACCTTCTTGCGCGCTTTGGGCCCTGAGCCCTGGAAGGCCGCCTATGTGCAGCCCAGCCGTCGACCCAAAGATGGTCGTTATGGCGAGAACCCCAACCGCCTGCAGCACTACTACCAGTACCAGGTTGTGCTCAAGCCGGCGCCGGCCAACATCCTGGAGCTGTACCTTGGCTCGCTTGAAGCCCTGGGTTTCGATCTGAAAAAGAACGACATCCGCTTTGTTGAAGACGACTGGGAGAACCCCACGCTGGGTGCCTGGGGCCTGGGCTGGGAAGTTTGGCTCAATGGCATGGAGGTGACGCAGTTCACCTACTTCCAGCAAGTGGGCGGCATCGATTGCAAGCCCATCACGGGCGAGATCACCTATGGCTTGGAACGTCTGGCCATGTACCTGCAAGGCGTTGAGAGCGTGTATGACCTGGTCTACTCGAAGGATCCGGCAGGCAACGTTGTGAAGTACGGCGACGTGTTCCACCAAAACGAGGTGGAGCAGTCGACCTACAACTTCGAGCACAGCAACGTCGAGTTCTTGTTGGGCGCGTTCACGAACTACGAAACGCAAGCCAAGTACCTGATGGAACAGCAACTGGCCCTGCCCGCGTATGAGCAAGTGCTCAAGGCGGCCCACACCTTCAACCTGCTGGATGCGCGTGGCGCCATCTCGGTCACCGAGCGTGCCGCCTACATCGGGCGCATCCGCAACCTGGCTCGTGCCGTGGCCGCCAGTTACCTTGACAGCCGAGCCCGTCTGGGCTTCCCCATGGCCCCCAAGGCCTGGGCCGACGAAGTGATCGAACAAATTCAGAACAAGAAAGCCGCCTGAGCATGACGTCATCGAATCTCAAGGCCAACCTGCTGGTTGAACTGTTTGTGGAAGAGCTGCCTCCGAAGGCGCTCAAAAAGCTGGGTGAGTCGTTCGCCACCGTGTTGGCTGACAGCCTCAAGGCCCAGGGCCTGGCCGTGCCCAATGCCGAAGTGAAGTCCTTCGCTTCGCCTCGCCGTTTGGCCGTGCACGTGGCCGATGTGATCGCCAAGGCGGCTGACCAGGCTGTGCAGCAAAAGCTCATGCCTGTGGCCGTGGGTCTGGACGCAGCAGGGCAGGCCACGCCCGCTTTGCTCAAACGTCTGGCCGCTCTGGGTGCCGGTCCTGAGGCTGTGCCATCGCTCAAGCGTGCGCCAGACGGCAAGGCCGAGGCTTTGTTCTTTGACAGCATCAAGCCGGGTGTGACCTTGGCCGAAGGCTTGCAAAAGGCCATCGACGAGACCTTGTCCAAATTGCCCATTCCCAAGGTCATGACCTACCAGTTGGAGCAGGGTGAAGGCGAGGGCTTCCAGCCTGGCTGGACCAGTGTCAACTTCGTTCGTCCGGCCCATGGCCTGGTGGCTTTGCATGGCCACGAGGTCGTGCCTGTCGCCACCCTGGGCTTGAAGGCCGGCCGTGAAACCCAGGGGCACCGGTTCGAAGCCCGTGTGAGCCCGGTGGTGCTGCAAAACGCAGACACCTACGCCGCGCAGTTGCAAGACGATGGCGCCGTGATTGCCAGTTTCGAGGCCCGCCGTGCCGAGATCGTTCGCCAGCTCGCCGCAGCGGCCGCCCAGGCTGGCGCCCACCTCAAGCCCATTGAAGACGACGCCTTGCTGGACGAGGTCACGGCGCTGGTCGAACGCCCGAACGTGTTGACGGGGCGTTTCGAAGAGGCCTTCCTGGAAGTGCCACAGGAATGCCTGATCCTGACCATGAAGGCCAATCAGAAGTACTTCCCTCTGCTGGACACCTCGCCTGGCAAGGACGGCAAGCTGAGCAACCTGTTCTTGATTGTCAGCAACATCAGCCCTGCCGACGCCAGTGCCGTGATTGGTGGCAATGAGCGGGTGGTTCGCCCTCGTTTGGCGGATGCCAAGTTCTTCTTTGACCAAGACCGCAAAAAGACGTTGGCGTCTCGCGTGGAACGCTTGTCGAAGGTGGTGTACCACGGCAAGCTGGGCACCCAAGGTGACCGCGCCGAGCGGGTGCGTGCCATATCGCACACCATCGTGCAGCAGTTGAGCCTGGGCACGGTCCCGTTCACTGTCGATGACAAAGACCACTTTGAGGTGCTCGACAGCAAGGCCCAGCAGGCGGCTCTTTTGGCCAAGACCGACTTGCTGACCGACATGGTGGGTGAGTTCCCTGAGTTGCAAGGCATCATGGGTGGCTACTACGCACGCCATGAAGGCTTGCGCGACGGCGTGGCGATTGCCATCGAAGACCACTACAAGCCCCGCTTCGCCGGCGACACGCTGCCGCGCAACCACACCGGCACCGTGGTGGCCTTGGCAGACAAGCTTGAAACGCTGGTGGGCCTGTTTGGCATCGGCCAGTTGCCCACGGGTGACAAAGACCCGTTCGCTTTGCGCCGCCATGCACTGGGCGTGATCCGCATCCTGGTCGAAAACAAGCTGCCGCTGGACCTGCCAGCCCTGGTCAACGCTGTCTTGCCGGCCTTCGGTGACCTGATCACCGACCCATCAGCAGCGCTGCTGACATTCATGTCTGACCGCTTGGCGGTCTCGCTGCGTGAGCAGGGGTACAGCGCGCAAGAGGTTGATGCTGTGTTGGCCTTGCAGCCCGCTCGCCTGGGCGATGTGACACTGCGCTTGGCGGCCGTTCGTGCTTTTGCCGCTTTGCCTGAAGCGGCTTCGCTGGCCGCTGCCAACAAGCGCGTCGGCAACATCCTCAAAAAGGCCGAGGGTGCGGTCGAGGCCAAGGTCGATGCGGTTCTGCTCAAGGAAGTGGCAGAAGTGGCACTTTTCGAGGCCTTGTCGGTTGCCGCCCCCAAGGCCCAAGCCGCTTTTGCGCAAGGTGATTACACTGCGTCCTTGCAGGCCTTGGCGGTGCTCAAAGCGCCGGTCGACGCCTTTTTTGATGGGGTCATGGTCAATGCCGAAGACCCCGCCTTGAAGGCCAACCGATTGGGCTTGTTGGCCACACTGCACCAGGCCATGAACCAGGTCGCCGACATCTCCAGATTGGCGGCTTGATCTGTCAGCCCGCAACCACCCCGGAGAGGCGATGAAGCTGGTCATCCTCGATCGTGACGGCACCATCAACCATGAACGCGAGGACTACATCAAGTCCAGCGACGAATGGGTGCCCTTGCCCGGGGCGCTGGAGGCCATTGCCCGCCTGAACCATGCCGGCTGGCACGTGGTGGTGGCCACCAATCAATCGGGCATTGGTCGTGGCTTGTTTGACATGGTGGCGCTCAACGCCATGCACGCCAAGATGAACCAGATGTTGGCCCGCCTTGGGGGGCGCGTTGAGGCGGTTTTTTTCTGCCCGCACACGCCCGAGGATCACTGCACTTGCCGCAAACCATTGCCTGGCTTGTTCCAGATGATTGGTCAGCGTTTTGGTCGCAGCCTGGACGGGGTGCCGATGGTGGGCGACCTGCCGCGTGATGTGCTGGCCGCTCAGTCGGTCGGTTGCGAGCCGCATCTGGTGCGCACGGGCCAAGCGGCCACCATGACCGAGGCAGAGTTGCTCGACCTGCGCTCCCGGGTGCCCGACCTGACCATTCATCCAGACCTGTCTTCCTTTGCCGATTTCTTGGTGCTGCGCGACCGCAGGGAGCATGGTGAAGACAGCCCGGTGGCCACCCACATGGGAGAACTCAGTTGAAGCCCACAGGGCCCACGCAGTTGGGCTTGTGGGGTGAGCCCGTGCCCGAGCCGGCCGCCGGTGGCGCTGGCGAGTTGGGTGCCCACACTGATCCGGTAGGCAATGGGGCGGGAGGTTCGCCTTTGTTGAGTGGCGCGTCGCTGTCGGCAGCACCGGCTTCCGCGCTGGATGGCGGTGCTGGGTGTGATCTGCCCTGGTTTCGTCACCCGCTGGCAGAACGCGACATCCGTCTGGGCAAGGCCATGGTCTCGTATGAGATCAAGCGCGCCCGCCGGCGCAGCATCGGCATGGTGGTGGGTGTTGAGGGGCTGAGCGTGCGCGCACCGCGTTGGGTGTCGGCCACGGACATCGAAGCGGCCCTGCGCGCCAAAGAGCGCTGGATCTGCACCAAGTTGATGGAGCAGCGCGAACGTGCTCGCAAGCAACTGTCTGCCCAGATCGATTGGCGCGACGGTTCCTTGGTGCCTTACCTGGGCGAACACGTGGTGTTGGTGCTTGATCCTTCGGTCGATGGGGCCGTGCTGCACCAAGCCTTGGTGAGCGATGCCGGTGCATCCGGCATGGGCCATTCTTTGCGTCGGCTGCACCTGGGCTTGCCCGCGCATGCCGCGCCGGATCAGATCCGGGACGTCGTTCAGGCCTGGTTGCAGCGCGAGGCGCTGGCGGCCTTCATGCCGCGCGTGGCGCATTTCGCCGAGCGCTTGGGGGTGCAGGTCAGCAAGGTCAAGTTGTCATCGGCCAAAACGCGCTGGGGCAGTGCCAGCGTCGATGGTTCGATTCGCTTGCACTGGCGCTTGATCCATTTCAGCGTGAGCATCATCGATTACGTCGTGGCGCATGAGTTGGCACACCTGCGCGAGATGAATCACAGCCCGCGCTTTTGGGATGTCGTGCGGTCGGTGATGCCCGAGTTCGACGGTGCGCGTGACCAACTGCGGCACGCGGTTATTCCTGACTGAGCACGGGGTTGCCAGCAGGTCTTCTTTGACAAGACGCAGGCATCAAGCCTTAACAAAGCGCCACACGCCCATCTCGTCTTTTTGTCGTGTCAATTGGCCTTGGTGCCACAGGTGGTTCAGGTGTGCCACCGCCTCCCCCATGGCAAAGGTCGTTTGGTGCAGGTCGAGCTTGCGCTTGAACAGCACCGGCAGCATGTCACCGGCCGAGCTGGGGCGCTCTGCGCAGGCAGTCATCACCTCGTCCAAGCGCTCCGCGTGGTGGTCCTGCAATTGCTGAATCCGGGTGTGGATGCCCGTGAAGGGCAAGCCATGCGAGGGCAGGGCGAGCGTGTCGGCGGGCAGCTCGCGCATGCGTTCGATGGAGCAGAGAAACAGGCCCAAGGCGTCGCCCTCGGGCTCGAGATCGATCACGCTCACGTTGGTCGAAATGCTGGGCAGCAGCATGTCTCCAGCGATCAGCAGGCCGTCTCGTTCGTTAAAAAGGGCAATGTGCTCGGGGCTGTGCCCATATCCCGCGATGCAGCGCCATGAGCGCTCGCCAATCGACACATCCATGCCGTCCATCAGTCGGCGGTAAGCGTGTGGCACCGAAGGCACCAGGCTGGAGAAGTAACCACTGCGTTCGCGTATTTTGGCGACGTCATCGGGTGCGTTCAAGCCATGGCTCATGAAAAATGCGGCGGCGCGGTCGCCGCCGTAACCTGAGGTGGACTCACACGCGGCCTTGGCCGCCAGATGGTCGGTGGCGCTCATCCACAAACGTGCCTCAGCGCCAGGCGCGCTGAACTGCTCAATCAGCCATTGGGCGTTGCCCACGTGGTCTGGGTGCATGTGCGTGACCAGCATGCGCACCAGAGGCTTGTCGGCCATCACGCCTTGCCACAAGGTTTGCCACGCGGTGCGAATCGCCTCGGTGGCCACGCCCGAGTCCACCACGGTGTAGCCTTCAGCCCCTTCATGCTGGTCATCCAGCACCCACAGATTGATGTGGTTGAGCGCAAAGGGCATGGGCATGCGAACCCAATGCAAGCCAGGGCGCAGGGTCATGCGCTCTGCGGTAGCGGGCATGGCCTTGTCCCAGGGGTGGTGCAGGGCGGGCGGCTCGGCCGTTTCGTGCTTTGAAGGCGACAATGGCATGTGCATGGCTCAACAAGTGTTTCTGGATTGTGCCCTGCGCCAAAGCCCCGAGCTGCGGGCGACCATTGAGCCGACGCTGTCGGGCTTGTCTACACTGCCAGCCTATGAAACCAATGACCCTGACCAAGCTGTTTGACAGCAACCGTACCTGGGCCCGTGACGTGGAGGCCCGCACCCCCGGCTTTTTCAGCCGCCTGCAGAACCAGCAATCGCCCGAGTACATGTGGATCGGTTGCAGTGACAGCCGCGTGCCCGCCAATGAAATTTGCGGCCTGCTGCCTGGCGAGCTGTTCGTGCACCGCAATGTGGCAAACGTGGTGGCGCACTCTGACCTCAACTGCCTCTCGGTGATGCAGTACGCCATTGACTCGCTCAAAGTCAAGCACATCATGGTGGTGGGCCATTACGGCTGCGGTGGCGTCAAGGCTGCGATGGAAAACATCCGCGTGGGCCTGGCTGACAACTGGCTTCGCCATGTGCAGGACGTGCGCAACCAGCACCGCCAATGGCTCTATTCGCTGGCAGAAGGTCCCACGCGGCACGACGCGTTGTGTGAGCTCAATGTGCTGGAGCAGGCTCTCAACGTCTGCCAAACCACGGTGGTGCAGGACGCGTGGGCGCGCGGTCAGGAGGTCGTGGTGCACGGGTGGGTATACGGCTTGCATAATGGCTTGATCAAAGACCTGCGCATGTCGGTCGCCACGGCAGATGCCTTGGCGGGTGCGTACGCAGCGGCCTTGGAGGACATGCGCCAGCGCTACGCCACCAGGGTCTGATCAACCCCACTTTCAGGGCCTTCGATGTTTCCACAACAGCTCACCGACCCGCGCGTCTTCGAGATCGCCAAAGCCCTGCTGGACGGGTTCGACCGCCATTACAAGATCTTCAGCGAAACCAGCGCCCAAGCCAAAAAGCGTTTTGAAGACGCCGACTGGCACGGGCAGCAAACCGCGCAGCGGGTGCGGATCGAGTTTTACGACCTGCGCGTCGATGAAACCATCGAACGCCTGGAGGTGGACCACCAGGCCAGCACCTTGCCCATGGAGGTGTGGCACCAGATCAAGTTGTTCTACATCGGCTTGCTGACCGGGCACAAACAGCCGGAGCTGGCCGAAACCTTCTTCAACTCGGCCACCATCCAGATCCTGGACCGCAAGTACTACCGCAACGACTTCATCTTCGTGCGACCCGCCGTCTCGACCGAGTACATCGACGACGAAGACGAGCAGACCGGTGCCACCTTCCGCGCCTACTACCCCACGCGCGACAACCTGCGCTCGATGCTCAAGACCATGGTCGAGAACTACGAGCTGAACATCCCGTTTGACGACCTCGACCGCGACATTGGTTTTGTCTACGAGGCCTTGCTGGAGCAAGTCGGCAACGTCCGCCTGCGCACCAATTTCCAGATCCAGGTCTTGTCGTCGCTGTTCTTTCGGAACAAAGGCGCTTACATCGTGGGCAAGGTGGTCAATGGCTTTCGCAGCCTGCCATTTGCGATCCCGATCTTGCACAACTCCAAGAGCCGCCTCTACATCGACGCGTCTTTGTTTGGCGAAGACGACCTGCTGGCGCTCTTCAGCTTTGCCCGCGCTTATTTCATGGTGAACATGCCGGTGCCATCGGCCTATGTGCAGTTTCTGCGCACCCTGATGCCGCGCAAGCCACGGGGCGAGCTGTACAGTGCCATCGGCTTGCAAAAGCACGGCAAGAACCTCTTCTACCGTGACTTCCTCTTCCACCTGCGCCACTCCAGCGACCAGTTCCGCATCGCGCCCGGCATCAAGGGCATGGTCATGCTGGTGTTCGACCTGCCGTCCTACCCATTTGTGTTCAAGGTCATCAAAGACTACTTCCCGCCGCAAAAAGAGACCACGCGCGAGCTCATCATGAGCAAGTACCTCTTGGTGAAGCAGCACGACCGCGTCGGTCGCATGGCCGACTCACTCGAATTCACCAACGTGGCCTTCCCGCGTGAGCGTTTCGATGAGGAGCTGATCGCCGAGCTGAAGAAGTTTTCCCCCAGCGTGATGGAGGAAGACGAAGACGGCAAAGTGCTCGTGCTCAAGCACCTCTACATCGAGCGCCGCATGGTGCCACTGAACATCTACATCCAAGAGGCTCAAGGCGAGTCGCTGGAGCATGCGGTCATCGAGTACGGCAACGCGCTCAAAGACCTCGTGGCGGCCAACATCTTCCCTGGCGACATGCTGTGGAAGAACTTCGGCGTGACCCGCAACGGCAAGGTCGTGTTTTACGACTACGACGAGATCGAGTACATCACCGACTGCAACTTCCGCACGGTGCCGCTGCCGCGCAACGAGGAAGAGGAGATGTCAGGCGAGATTTGGTACAACGTGGGTCCGCGCGATGTCTTCCCCGAAACCTTTGGGCCGTTCTTGCTGGGCGATCCTCGCGTGCGCAAAATCTTCATGAAGCACCATGGCGATCTTTTGCAGGCCGATTTCTGGCAGCAGCACAAAGAGCGCATTGCCGCAGGCTACGTGCACGACGTCTTCCCATACGACCGTGCGCGCCGCTTCATCCACCGCGTGCACGAGCAAGACGTTGCGCAAGCGCATGGTGATGAATCGGGCATGTCGCCCGTTGAAGAGCCCGTGGACGTTCGTCCTGTGGGCGCCGAAGTGCACGACCAAGGCGTGCTGTCGGGCTTCAATGCCGGTGGGTCGGGCAGCGCAGACTGAGCCTGCGCCGCCTGATCGATCAACCGATCACCAGAGCTGCCACCAAGGCTTCTTGGCGGCGGTGCTCACGCCATCCTTGTCGAGGTAGGCACTGTTGGGAAAGCTCTGCTTGAGCACGCGCAGGGCGTCATCACGCAGGGGCTCCAGGTTCATTTTGTCGTAGCTCTGCGCCATGATGTAGAGCGCCTCTTCCACGGCAGGTGAGCGCTGGTACTCTTTCACGGCTTGCTGTGCACGGTTGGCCGCAGCCACATAGGCGCCCCGGCGCAGGTAGTAGCGTGCCACATGCACTTCACCAGCCGCCAGCGAGTTGACCACGTGGTTCATGCGCAGGCGCGCGTCCGCTGCGTACTTGGAGCTCGGGAAGCGCTCGGTCAATTGCTTGAACGACTCGTAAGCGTCGCGCGAGGCCTGTTGGTCACGCTCGGCCAAGTCCTGGCTGGCAATGCGACCAAACAATCCAAGGTCGTCGTTGAAATTGATCAGGCCTTGCAGGTAGTAGGCATAGTCCAGCGCTGGGCTGGTGGGGTGCAGGCGGATGAACCGTTCAAGCTTTGCCAAGGCCTGGGCTTTTTCACCCGTCTTGTAATACGCATAGGCCAGGTCGATCTGGGCTTGCTGGGCCAAAATGGTGCCCGACGCGCGCGCCTCGACCTTTTCCAGCCGCTTGATCGCTGTCTCGTAGTTGCCGTCAGCCGCCTCTTCTTTGGCGTCTGCGTACAATTTGTCTGGGCTGATGTTGGCGAACTCGTCAACGGGCGCAGACCCACAAGCCGCGAGCATCATGCTCAAGGCCAGCGCCGGCAAGCCGGCACGCTGGCGGTTTGAGAGGGTGTTTTTCAGCAGTTTCACGTTGGATGATTGGCGGATCACTCCGCTCGCAGTTTCGCCTTTCAGCGCCATGGGCACAGTATAGAAGCCTTGGCCTTTTGTTTTCTCCCACACTGGGCACTTGCCCACCTCCATGGCTCGAACTTCCAAAAAAAACGCCCCGTCCTTGCTTGCCGTCGCTGGTGATTCGCCTGAGGCTCCGGTTGATCAGGTTGCCACCGAGCCGTCACCGCTCGATTTGGACCCGCTCGACGATGACGCCATGGACGATGACGTGCTGGCGTCAACTCCTGCCGGCGTCGCTGGCGCGGCCAAGCCACAGGAGCGCGTCTTCACGGTGGACAAGGCGGCGCATGGGCAGCGCTTGGATGTGTTTTTGGTGCCCGGCTCGCCTGAGTTTTCACGCAGCCACCTCAAGGCTTTGATCGAAGACGGTTGCGTCGAGGTGGATGGCAAGCCGCAAACCCAGCCATCTCGCAAGGTGGCGCAGGGCCAGCGCGTGCGTGTCGTGCTCAAGCCGACCGCGCAAAGCCAAGCCTTTGTGGCCGAGGCCATGGACATCCCCGTCGTGTTCGAAGATGAGCACCTCATGGTCGTCAACAAGCCGGCAGGTTGGGTGGTTCACCCTGCCGCGGGCAACTGGACGGGCACCCTGATGAACGGCCTGCTGGCCCACCACGCCGGCGCGGCCGAGTTGCCGCGCGCCGGCATCGTGCACCGATTGGACAAGGACACCAGCGGTTTGATGGTCGTGGGCAAAACCTTGGTGGCGGTCACCGCCTTGAGCCGCGCCATCGCCGCCCGGGAGGTCAGCCGCAAATACCTGGCGCTGGTGCACGGCGTGCCGCCCGCCAGTTTCACGGTCGAATCGTCGATCGGGCGGGACCCGACCGCGAGGGTGCGCATGGCCGTGGTGCCCTCTGGCAAACCGGCCAAGACCGACGTGCAGCGTTTGATCGACGGCGAGTGGACGATCCAGACCGGCGATGCGCGAGCCGATGCCGCTCGGCCAGCGCGGGCTTACAGCGGGGTGTTGTGCACACTTCACACGGGGCGCACCCACCAGATCCGCGTGCACCTGAGCAGCCGCCGTTATCCCTTGGTCGCCGACGCGGTCTACGGCGGTGCACAGGCCTTGGGCATGACGCGCCAGGCCCTGCATGCCACCCGCCTGGCCTTCAAGCACCCGGTCACTGGCGAGGCCTTGTCATTTGAGGCGCCGTTGCCAGACGACATGGCGCAGGCCTGGGAAACGCTCGCCGCGGGCGCCTGATTGGCGCGCGCAAACAGTTTTGTGCGCGCCTGTGCCATCTGATGCATAATCCAAGCAAGAATTGGCAGAGACCAACCATTCCCTGCCGGAGTGCTTTGACCCAAAAGCCTCCCGCGGCGGGCCGCTCGATGTATCGCGCGCCCAGCCCCCAATGAACGCCTCGGCATCCGAGGCCCCTAAGTGATCTTGTCAGCAGCCACCCTCGCGTTTGGCTGCGTATCGTCGGCAAATGGTTTGTCGGCATCGGTCCACCTGAATTCGGCGCGGCGCCTTTGATGAGCCGCAGCCCACCAAACGATTGAAGAGATGGAAGTCCTCAATCAGCAGGATGCCAGCCGCATCCTTGAAGCTGCTTTGTTGTGCGCGCACGAGCCTTTGTCTCTGCGCGATCTGCGTCAACTGTTCGACAACACCCTGTCGGCGGATGCGATTCGTGCGCTGCTGGCCGAAGTGAGCTTGCAGTGGCAGGGCCGTGGCGTGGAGTTGCGCGAGTTGGCGTCTGGCTGGCGTTTCCAAACCCGGCCCGACGTCCAGGCACACCTGGATCGGCTGCACCCGGAAAAACCGCCCAAGTATTCAAGGGCAACTTTGGAAACCCTGGCGATCATTGCGTACAAACAGCCCGTGACCCGCGGTGACATCGAAGACATCCGGGGCGTGACGGTGAGCGCCAACATCATCAAACAGCTCGAAGACCGTGGCTGGGTGGAGGTGATTGGCCACCGAGACGCGCCCGGCCGGCCTGCGCTGTTCGCCACCACGCGTCATTTTTTGGACGACTTGGGGCTGGCGACGCTGTCGCAGTTGCCCACCCTGGAGGGCATGCCTTTGGGGCAGGCTTTGTTGCCTGGCCTTGAAGACCTGCCACCCGAATTGGCGCCGACCGAGCCTCCTGAGGCCGTGGTCGACGCATCACAAGACAGCCTGCTGGCTGTTGACCCATCCGAAGAGGGCGTCAAGAGCGCTCCCGTCGACCTCCCAGCGCCCGACGGCGCCCCTGATTCGCCCCATTTTTCTTCTGCTCCATGACCACTGACAACGTGCCTATGCAAGATCCGATCGACCAGAACGGGGTCGCCGACGAGGCGGTCAAGCCCAAACGCACACGGCGCCCGAAGGCGGTTGCCGAAGCCGCGTCTCCCGATGTGGCGCCAGCTTCCTTGCCCGAGGGCGATGCTGCGCCGGCGGCGGTCAAGGCGCCACGCAAGCGCAAGGCCGAAGCGCAAGCGGTGCCCGAGCAGGTTGTGGCTGAGGTTGCGTCACTGTCGCCGTCGCCCGAGTCGGCTGCCGATGAGGTCAAGCCCAAGCGCGCACCGCGCAAAAAGGCGGCTGACCTGATCGTGCCAGAAGCGGCAGCAGCTTCCGTTGATGCGGTCGAGGCGGCCCCTCGCGAAGTGGCCGGCAACGGTTTCTTGCAACTCGGTCCAGATGTGGCTGTCGAAGGCGGCTCCGTCGAGTCACGCCAGGCCGAAGGCGCACCTGCTGAGGGCGGTGAGCGTCGCGCAGACGGTGGTCACGAAGGTGGGCGCGAAGGTGGCCGCGGACGCCGTGACCGTCCGCGTCGTGAACGTGGTGAACGCAGTGAGCGTCCGCCCCGTGAAGCTCGTCCTGCTGAATCGGCCGAGACCTTGGCTGAGGGCGCTGAGGCCTCGGGCGAATCGGGGCAGCCTGGTGAGTTGGGTGAGGCGCGTCCATCGCGTCGCGCGGCCATCGCGGCTGAGCAGGCCACCGAGGTCTTTGCCGAACTGCTGTCTGGCGACTTCGACAAGGAGCGCGAGGAAGAGTCGGAAGAAGCAAGCACCGAAGAAGGCGTGGCCTACAAGCGCGTGCTTCGCCCTGAGCCCGACGCGCCCAAGCTGCAGAAGGTGCTGGCCCAAGCCGGTGTGGGTTCGCGTCGCGACATTGAGCAAATGATCGAAGACGGCCGCATCGAAGTGAACGACCAGGTCGCGCACATCGGTCAGCGCATCTCGTTTGGTGACCGCATCAAGGTGGCGGGCCGCACGATCAAGGTGCGCATTGCGCCTCAACCCGCGCGCATCTTGGCTTATCACAAGCCCACTGGCGAGGTCGTGACGCATGACGACCCGCAAGGTCGCCCGACCGTTTTCCGTCGCCTGCCCCGTTTGCAAAACGGCAAGTGGATGTCGGTGGGCCGCCTTGACCTGAACACCGAAGGCTTGTTGCTGTTCACCAACTCTGGCGAATTGGCCAACCAGCTCATGCACCCGCGTTTCGGTGTTGAGCGTGAATATGCTGTGCGCGTGTTGGGCACCTTGGACGAAGCCGCCCGTGATCGTTTGCTCTCTGGCGTGGAAATCGAAGGTCAATCGGCTTCTTTCGTGTCCATCAGCAAGGGTGAGGGTGAGGGCGTGAACCAGTGGTATCGCGTTGTGATCACCGAAGGTCGCAACCGCGAAGTGCGCAAGTTGTTTGACGCGGTGGGCCTGACGGTCAATCGGCTGATCCGCGTTCGTTACGGCGCCATCGTGCTGCCGCGCGGTCTGAAGCGCGGCATCTGGGTGGAACTCAATGAATCTGACCTGCGCGCTGTGAAGTCGTTGGCTGGCATGGATCGCCCCGAGTTTGGCCAAGGCCAGACCAGTGGTCAGGGCCGTGCTGCCAACAACAAGGGACAGCAAAAGTCGCAGCAAGGCTTCAAGGGCCCGAATGGCCCAAGTGGCCCGAACGGCGGCAATGGCGGCAATGGTCAGCCCCGCGGCCAACAGCGTCCGCAAGGTCCTGGCGGTCAAGGTGGCCAGGGCCCGCGTGGTCAGGGTGGACAAGGCGCCGGTGGTTTTGGCAATCGCCCGCCCCGTCAGGCGCCCGACCGCGATCGTCCGGTGCAGCAGGCACGTCATGACCATGACGACGATGACCACATTGGACCGATCCCGAACCCCTTGGAGCAAACCTTCGACAAGCGTTTTGCCAAGGGCTCCAAGCGCATCACGGCCGGCTTTGGTCGCCCTGATCAGCAAGACCAAGGCCCTCGCGGCGGCGGCAACAAGGGTGGTCCGCGTGAGCCGGATCCCTTGCAAACCTCGGTGGGTTACATCGGCGCCGACGCCTACTTCGGCAAGGTCGGTGGGGGCAATCGCGGCGGCAACCGTGGCGGTGGCGGTGGCGGTGGCGGTGGTCGCGGCCGTCGTTGATCTCGCCCTGATTCCTCACAACCAAGGGTTGCCATCAGCTTGACACCCCTTGGCCACTTGATCTTTTGACATCGACCCACAGTACAATGTCGGGTTTTGTCCAACACACATTCGGAGCACATCCATGGCCATCGAACGCACCCTTTCCATCATCAAGCCCGACGCCGTTGCCAAGAACGTCATCGGCCAAATCGTCAGCCGCTTTGAAGGCGCTGGCCTGAAGGTCGCTGCTGCCAAGCTGGTGCAACTGTCGCAAGCCGAAGCCGAAGCTTTCTACGCTGTGCACGCCGCACGTCCTTTCTTCAAGGA
>CANCFV010000016.1 GCA_947377275.1 Burkholderiales bacterium
CGATAAAACCGCTAACCTCGGGCCATGTTCAGTTATCGACACGGCTTCCACGCGGGCAACCACGCCGATGTGCTCAAGCACATGGTGCTGGTGCAGTTGCTTGAGCACCTGCTGCAAAAAGACAAACCTTTCTGGGTGGTAGACACCCACGCCGGTGGTGGCATTTACGACCTCACCAGCAACTACGCCACCAAGAGCGGCGAGTCCGATACGGGCATCCAGACACTGTGGCCCCTTCGCAAGGACAAGTCCATCCCGCTGGCCGTGCGCGAGTTGCTCAAGCAGGTTCAGGTCCTCAACGATGGCGACAACCTGCACTGGTACCCCGGCTCGCCCCAGATCGCTGCGCAAATGCTGCGCGAGGGCGATCACCTGCGCCTGTTCGAGCTGCACCCCACCGAGATTCGCGTGTTGGAGCAGCACTTTGCGTCCGTCAAGCGGGGCGTGAGCGTGCAAAAGGCCGACGGGTTTGCCAGCCTGCGCGGTTGCTTGCCGCCGCCCCCTCGCCGGGGCCTGGTCCACATCGACCCGCCTTACGAGGTCAAGGACGACTACCGCCGCGTGGTGCAAACGCTCAAAGAAGCCGTGGAACGCTTCCCGACGGGCACCTACGCGATCTGGTACCCCGAAGTGGCGCGCCGCGAATCGCAGCAACTGCCTGCCCAGCTCAAACGCATGGCGGCCGAGATGCCCAAGGTCGACTGGCTGCTGGCCACCATGCGCGTCAAGGGCGCCGAGCGCAATGGCATGGGTCTGTTTGGCAGCGGTATGTTCGTGATCAACCCGCCCTACACGATGTACGACAAGCTGGCCGAGGCGCTGCCCTGGTTGGTTGAAACCATCGGGCAGGACGAGCACGCGGCCTACACGCTCGAAGCGCAGCAAAGCTGAGCCCAGGGCGCCGATGGCAGCGGCCAGCCACATGGCTCAGGCCCCCAGGTCGAACACCAACACTTCGGCCTGCTGGCCCTGCGCAATCTGCAGGGCCGCTTCGCCCTCCAGCTTGAGCGCGTCGCCAGCCACCAGCAGCTCGCCGTTGACCACAGCCTGCCCTTGTGCCATGTGCACATAGGCCTTGCGGGCAGGATTCAACACGATCTCGGCCGACTCGTCGCCATCGAACAAACCCACGTGCAGGGTGGCATCGGCATGGATGGTCACCGAGCCTTCGCGGCCATCGGGTGACGCCACCAGCTTGAGCTGACCGCGCTTTTCAGCGGCACTGAAATGGGTTTGCTCGTAGCTGGGCGTCAAGCTGCGCTCGGTGGGCTCGATCCAGATCTGCAGCAAGTGGGTGGACTCGCGTGGCGCGTCGTTGAACTCGCTGTGCATGATCCCGCGGCCGGCCGTCATGCGCTGCACATCGCCCGGCAAAATGCTGGCGCCATTGCCCAGGCTGTCCTTGTGGGCCAGTGAGCCTTGCAGCACGTAGGTGACGATCTCCATGTCGCGGTGACCGTGCATGCCAAAGCCGCGGCCAGCGGCGATCACGTCGTCGTTGATCACGCGCAGTGGCCCAAAGCCCATGTGTTGCAGGTCGTGGTAATCGGCAAACGAAAAGCTGTGGAAGCTTTGCAGCCAGCCGTGGTCGGCATAACCTCGTTGATCGGATCGGCGCAGGGTCAGCATGGTGGTTCTCCGTCTCAAACGTTTTCAGTGGCTCTGTCAATGGATCCCACTGTAGGACGCCACCACGCTTTCGTCGGTGCGGCACACTGATGGCATCATTCAAATCGTTTGAACGACAGGCCACCCCATGTCACACCCCGCCCACGTGCTCACGCCCGACGCCTTGCTGATGATGGTCACCATCGAGCGCACCGGCAGCTTCGCCGCAGCCGCGCGCGAGCTGGGCAAGGTGCCCTCGGCCCTGACCTACAGCGTGCGCCAACTCGAAGATGCCCTCGACGTGCTGCTGTTCGACCGCAGCAGCCGCCAGGCCCGCCTCACCGCTGCTGGCGACGAGTTGCTGCGCGAAGGCCGTTTGCTGCTGCAGCAAATGGACGCGGTGGCCAACCGGGTCAAGCGCGTGGCGTCGGGCTGGGAGGCCGAGCTCACCGTGGCGGTCGACAAGGCAATTGCCCCGCATGCGGTGTTTGACCTCATGGAGGCCTTTTACGCGCTCAAGCCACCCACACGGCTGCGCATGCGCAGTGAAGTGATGACGGGCACCTGGGAGGCGCTGGTGTCGGGGCAAGCTGACTTGGCCATTGGTGTGGCCGCCGAGCGCGTCAACAGCACCGATGTGCGCTGCGAGCTCCTGGGCGAACATGAGTTCGTGCTCACGGTGGCGCCTCACCATCCACTGGCCACCGTCCCCAACCCTTTGTCGGCCGCCTTGCTGGCGCAGCACCGCATCATCGCGGTGGCCGACACGGCGCGAGGCCTGACGCCCATGACCGTGGGCATCTTGCCCGGACAGGACGTGCTCACCCTGCCCTCCATGGGCGCCAAGCTGGAAGCCCTGCTGCGCGGCCTGGGCTGCGGCTACCTGCCCGAGCCCATGGTCAGGCCACACATTGCCTCGGGGCGGCTGGTGCGCAAAGAGGTGGACGCGCCGCCGCGCGTGGTGCGCACCCACTATGCCTGGCGTCAAGGCGTCATGCCGCCTGGCATGGCCTTGACATGGTGGCTGCACCAGTTGGACAGCGCCACCACGCGACGCGCCTTGCTGGACCTGCACGAGGGGCTGCTGCTGTGAGCGTTTCTGCTGCAGCCGGTTCCTGGCGCGCGGGTGACGACGCAGGCTACGTCGGCCGCTTTGCCCCTTCACCAACGGGGCCGCTGCATGCCGGCTCGCTGGTGGCGGCCCTGGCCAGCTGGCTGGACGCCCGCGCGCGCAGTGGCCAGTGGCTGGTGCGCATCGAAGACGTGGACCTGCCGCGCTGCGTACCCGGTGCCGACGAAATCATCTTGCAGCAGCTCGCCACCTGCGGCTTGGTGCCCGATGCGCCGCCCGTCTGGCAAAGCCAACGCGATGCGCTGTACCAAACTGCGCTGGATCACCTGGTCAGCTCAGGCCACGTCTACCCGTGTGCCTGCACCCGCAGCGACATCGCGCAAGCCAATGCGGCGCTGGGCCGCGTCAAACCAAGGCATGGTGACCTGGTCTACCCCGGCACCTGCAGACCTGCACAGGGCGGCCTGCAAGGCCAAGCTGCACGCGCCTGGCGCGCCCAAGTGCCCGAGGCCCCAAACGACCTCGTGTGCTGGCAAGACCGCAGGCTGGGCCCGCAAACGCAACGCCTGGCCGAAGCGGTGGGTGACTTCGTGGTCAAACGCGCCGATGGCCTGTGGGCCTACCAATTGGCTGTGGTGGTGGACGACGCCGCCCAAGGCATCACCCACATCGTGCGGGGGCAAGACCTGGCCGACAACACGCCGCGGCAAGTCGAGCTGCAAGGCTGGCTGGGCTTGCCCACGCCGCACTACCTGCACACCCCCCTGGTGCTGGGCGAGAACGGCGAGAAGCTGTCGAAACAAAACGGCGCTCAAGCTTTGGACCTGAGCACCCCCTTGCAGGCCTTGCGCGCCGCCGGTCAGACGCTTGGCCTGCCGCTCACGCTGACGCAAGCCACCAGCGTGCCCGATTGGCTGACCCAAGCCACCGCGGCCTGGGCCGACATCACGCCGGCTTGACCAGCGCAAGCCAGGCATCGACCCCGGCGCGGGCCACCTGCGCATCCTCAGGTGCCTTGACACCGCTGACGCCCACCGCACCGAGGCAGTGCCCATCCACCACGATGGCCACGCCGCCTTCGAGCATGCCGTCCAGGTGCGGGGCCGACAAAAAGGCCGTGCGCCCGCCGTTGACCATGTCCTCCACCAGCTTGGTGTCGCGCTTCATCAAGGTCGCCGTGTGGGCCTTGGACTGCGAAATGCGAGTGGACGCCAGATTGGCCCCGTTCAAACGCACAAAAGCCAGCAAGTGCCCACCGTCGTCGCACACGGCGATCGACACCGGCCAGGCCTGCTTCAAAGCCTCGGCCTGCGCGGCCTGCAAGATGCGCTGTGCATCGTCGTGTTCAAGGGCGGGCTTGGTGATCATGGTGTGCTCCCAAAAAAGGCATGTACAAAACGTGTACAGCGTGACACGCAAGTGGCGGGCCTGCTGGGTCAAGCAGACCGTTCCACCACCACAAAGTGCTTGCGCACCGGGCTGATCACTTCAAACGCACCCAGGTATCGCCGCGTGGGCTTCCCGCCTGCAAGAGCGATCAGGCCGAGGGTGGTCGATCTCATCGCCCTGTGTGGGCAGGTCAAAGCGAACGATGGCCGGTAAGCAAACCAAAGCCCGGTTCAAGGCGCCCCAGTCACAGCGCCAAGAAGTGCGTGCGGTAGTACGCCAACTCGTCCACCGACTCCAAGATGTCGGCCAGTGCCGTGTGCTTTTGCGCCTTCTTGAAGCCTTCGGCCAAGCCGGGCTTCCAGCGCTTGGCCAGCTCTTTCAGGGTGCTGACGTCCAGGTTGCGGTAGTGGAAGTAGGCTTCCAGCGTGGGCATGTAGCGGGCCAGAAAGCGCCGGTCCTGGCAGATCGAGTTGCCGCACATGGGCGAGCGGTTCGGGCCCACGTAAGGCTTCAAAAACGCGATCACTGCTTTGGCCGCCTCGTCTTCGGTCACGGTCGAGGCCTTCACACGCTCGATCAGGCCGCTCTTGCCATGCACGCCCTTGTTCCACTTGTCCATGCCATTGAGCATCTCGTCAGACTGATGGATGGCCAGCACCGGCCCCTGCACGCGCACATTCAGGTGGGGGTCGGTCACCACCACGGCGATCTCGATGATGCGGTCGTGGTCGGGCTTGAGCCCGGTCATCTCCAGGTCGATCCAGATCAGGTTCTGGTCGCTCTTGGGCAACACAGGGGCGACAGGCTCAAGGGCCAGGCTGGCCGGGCTCGCATCTAGGGGGAGATCGCTCATGCTGATGACAAAACGGGGCAAAATGGGAGACACGGTCAGGCGCCCGGTGGCATCCAAGCCCTGCCCTCAGGGATTTGCACACCGCGCGAAAGCCAAGATTGTGCGGCAAACGTACACTGGCGCCCATGCATGCCCTTGACCTGACCTGGCTCTTCGCCGCCTTCTTGACTGCCTCCGTGTTGACCAAGCTCTGGCTCGACACCCGGCAGGCCCGCCACGTGAGCCAGCACCGCGACGCCGTGCCCGCCGCTTTTGCGCAAGAAGTGGCCCTGGCCAACCACCAGCGCGCCGCCAACTACACCATCGACAAGCTCAACTTCGGCCTGGTCAGCACCGCCGTCAGCACCGCCGTGTTGCTGGGCTGGACGCTGCTGGGCGGCCTCGACGCCCTCAACCACAGCCTGCGCGAGGCAGTCTACCCACGCTGGGGCGGCCTGGCTTACCAGCTGTCGCTGTTGGGCGTCTTCTCGCTGATCGGCGGCCTCATTGACCTGCCCCTGCAAGCCTGGCACACCTTCCGCCTGGAGCAGCGCCACGGCTTCAACCGCATGAGCTGGGGCATGTGGCTGGGCGACCTGCTCAAGCAGTCCCTCGTGGGCGTGTTGATCGGTGCGCCCATTGCCGCCTTGATCTTGTGGCTCATGGGCGCGGCCGGCCAGCAATGGTGGCTTTGGGCCTGGGGCGCATGGGTGGGCTTCACCTTGCTGCTGATGGTGGTGTTCCCCATCTTCATCGCGCCCTTGTTCAACAAGTTCGAGCCCTTGCAGGACACCGAATTGGCCGGCCGCATCACCGCGCTCATGACCCGCTGCGGTTTCACCGCCAAGGGCTTTTTCGTGATGGACGGCAGCCGCCGCTCGGCCCACGCCAACGCCTACTTCACCGGCATGGGCGCCTCCAAGCGCGTGGTGTTTTTCGACACCCTGCTGTCCAAGCTCACGCACAGCGAAGTCGAAGCCGTGCTGGCCCACGAGCTGGGTCACTTCAAACACCGCCACGTGCTCAAGCGCATGGTCATGATGTTCGCCATGAGCCTGCTGGGCTTTGCGCTGCTGGGTTGGCTCTCCAACCAGATCGCCTTCTACAACGGCCTGGGCGTGGCGCCCAACATCGGCGTGCCCAACGACGCGCTGGCCTTGCTGCTCTTCATGCTGGCCCTGCCTCCCTTCATGTTCTTTGTCTCGCCCGTGTTCGCTCATTTCTCGCGCCGCGACGAGTACCAGGCCGACGCTTACGCCTGCGCTCAGTCCAGTGGTCAAGACCTGGCTGGCGCTCTGATCAAGCTCTACAAAGACAATTCGGCCACGCTCACGCCCGATCCGGTGTACGTGCGCTTTCATTACTCGCACCCGCCCGCGTCAGAGCGACTGGCCGCCATGCGCGCCTTGAGCCCATCCAACGCAGCCCCCGCGGTACCCGCATGAACGCCAGCACCTTGCCCCTGAACCAGCAGCAATGCCAAGCACTGAGCGGCGCCCCCTTATCAAAAATGGGCCAGCAAGCCATGCTCGGCCAGATCACTGGCTGGCAGATCGACACCAGCGTGCCCGGCGGTGCTCTGTGGCGCAGCTTCACCTTCTCTGACTTTCACCACACCATGGCTTTTGTCAACGCCGTGGCCTGGATCGCCCACCAGCAAGACCATCACCCCGACATGGCCGTGTCCTACGACGCCTGCACCCTGCGCTGGTCAACCCATTCGGTGGGGGGCCTCTCGCTCAATGACTTCATCTGTGCCGCCCGTGTCGAGGCCTTGACGCCATGAAGCGCGCCAGCACCCCCAGCAGCCCCGCACGCCGCAGAATCAAAACGCAAGACACCAGCGGCTGCCACAGCGGCCTGGTGGTGGCCAACAACGGCCGTCACATCATGGTCGAAAACGACGACGGCACCCGCCAGATCTGCCACCCACGCGGCAAGAAAAGCGAAGCCGTGGTCGGTGACCGCGTGCTGTGGCAACCCACGCAAGACGGCGCCGACGAAGGTGTGATCGTGGCCGTGGAAGAACGCCGCAACCTGCTCTACCGCCAAGACGAATGGCGCAGCAAGTCGTTTGCGGCCAACCTCGACCAGCTGCTGATGTGGATCGCCGTGGAGCCCGTGTTCAGCGAAGCGCAGCTCACCCGCGCCCTGATCGCCGCCAGCTCGGCCGACATCCCGGCCACCGTCGTGCTCAACAAGATCGACTTGCCCGGTGCCGATGCCGCGCGTCAGCGCCTGGCGCCCTACAGCGCCATGGGCTACAACGTGGTCGAGCTCTCGCTCAAAGAAGAGGCCGAAGCGGCGCGTGCCCAAATGGCGCCCTTGCTCGACGGCAAGGCCACGCTGATCCTGGGGCCGTCAGGCTCGGGCAAAAGCACGCTGATCAACGCCTTGCTGCCGCAGGCCCGTGCGCAGGTGGGCGAGATCTCGCAAGCGCTGAATTCTGGCCGGCACACGACCACGTCCAGTCTCTGGTATTGGTTGGACGGCAGCCGCACCAGCGCCGTCATCGACTCGCCCGGCTTCCAAGAATTTGGCATGCACCACATCGTGCCAACCGAGCTGCCGCGCTGGATGCCCGACCTGGCCCCGCACATGCACAACTGCCGCTTCCACAACTGCACGCACCGGCAAGAGCCAGGCTGTGCGGTGCAAGAAGCCGCTGCCCGTGGCGAGATCAGCCCCATTCGCCTGAGCCTTTACACCGCCTTGTTCGACGAACTCAGCCAGCCCCGCTGGTGAGCACACTGCACGCACACACCATGTCTGACGACCGCCTGTTCGCCCTTGCTCCCACGCTCGAAGCCTTCAAAAACGGCACCATCAATGTGAGTGACCTGGCCTGGCTGTGGCGCGATGCCGCCCACGCCCACGAGCCTGCCTTGCCAGAGCGTTACCTGGAGGTGCTGGAGCGCGTGCTCAACCAGTTGGAGAGCGCCGCTCTGTTCACCGAAGAAAGCTGCTCGTTCAGCCAAACCGACATGATCGGCGCCCTGCGCGACTGGCTGATCCGCGCCAAGGCGCTTTGACCTCGGCCCGCTGACCCGACCGCCTGACTTTGGCTGACTTCAGCCAATCAGGTTGGCCAGCGAGAGCAAAGCCAACAACAGCATCCACAACACCACCGAGCGCCAAATCAGGCCCACGACGCTGCGCAAGTGGGCCATCTGAGGCACGGCACCTGTGGTGCTGCCATCGGCCTGGATGACGTCGGGTGTGTCGCCCTGGGTGAGCGTGCGACGCACGTCACCCGTTTCTGAGGCGACCGGCGCCACCTGACCGCCCAAACGCACGCCCAAGGCGCCCGAAGCGGCTGACAAAATCGTGCCTTCGTTGGGCCGCGCCCACAGCACGGCATGGCGGCGCCAGGCGTCAACCGCGTCCTCGAAATTGCCCACCACCGCAAAGCCAAAAGCCGTCAAACGCGCGGGCACATGGTCCAACCACGAGAACAAGGTCTGCGACAGGGCCATCAAGCGGTCGTGTGTGGGCGCGCCGGTCACACGGCTCTTGTAGGCCCAGTAGCGGCTGGCGAACTCGGACATGCGGTACAGCACCGCGCCCGCCGGGCCCAGGCCCAGGGTCGACAGGACCACGAACCAAAAGAAAACGCCAAACACGTGGCGATGGGCCGCCAGCAGCGAATACTCCAGCACGTGGCGCAAGATTTCGGTGCGAGGCAGCTCGCTGGCATCGAGGTTCTGCCAGTGCGCCAGCAGCTCGCGGGCCCGTTCTTCACGCCCGGCCTCCAGCGCGTCGCGGATGTCGGTGAAATGGTGGCTGAACTGCCGAAAGCCCAGGGTCAGGTACAGCACGGACACGTCCAGCAGCAAGGCCAGCACGGTGCTGTAGCGGTTGGTGAGCGTGTAGACCAGCGCCACCAAGCCCGCGGGCACCAGCACGGTCACCCCCCACACCACGCGGGCGTGCACGTCGGCGCCCGCATCAAAGTTGCGGCCAGACCAGCGCACCCAAGCCGTCAGTCCATGATGGATGGGGTTGAGGTTCGAAAGGGGCTTGAGCTGCTCGGCCAACAAGGCGAACAGCACGGCAAAAAAGCTCATGGGCAGATGATAGCTGGCGGCCAGCTCTGGCTGGTCACGCAATCGCTCGGCAAGGTCAGGCTGAGAGGAAGCGGTATAAATTTCGCAACATCGCGGCGGTGGCGCCCCAGATGAAATATTCGCGCTCGTTGTGGGGCGATGCCCAAGGCATCGAGAAAAACTCCAGCGGCACACCCGACAGATCAAAGGCGCGGCGCTGGTGGTATTGCGGGCTCATCAAAAAACGAAGGGGCACCTCGAACGCTTCGGCCACCTCGCTGGGGTCGGGCTGCAGGCTCAGGCGCTCGTGCTCAACCTCATCGGGCGTGATCAAACCCACCACGGGTGTGACCACAAAACCGGTGCCGGTCGTGTAAGTGGGCATGCGCCCCAGCACCTCGACACGCTCGGGCGCCAAGCCCACTTCCTCTTGCGCTTCACGCAAGGCCGTGAACACGGCATCGGGGTCGCTGGCTTCGCTGCGCCCGCCAGGGAAGCTGATCTGCCCGGCGTGCGTTTTGAGGTGCGAGGTCCGCAGGGTGAGCAAGACCGTGGGATCAGGCCGCATCACCAGGGGCACCAGCACCGCGGCGGCCACGGGGTTGGGCGCTTGGTACCAACGCTCGACCTCGATGTCAGGCTGCCATTGGGGAGGGCTGGCAAAACGCTCGGCCAAGGCCTGTCGCGTCAAACGCTCGGGGGGCACAGCGGGCAAGTGGTGATCGTGGCCCAGCAAGGCGGCCACACGGGGGTCGATGGTCAAAGACATGCGGACACCATAACAAATCAGCCAGACGCAACGAAAAACAAAAAACCGCCTGGGCTTGCGCAGCAGGCGGCTTTTTGGGTCCGTGGCGCAAGGCGCCACGGCTGATCGGAGATCAGGCCAGCTTTTCTTTGATGCGTGCCGACTTGCCCGAACGCTGACGGAGGTAGTACAGCTTGGCACGACGGACGTCACCGCGGCGCTTGACTTCGATCGAAGCGATCAGGGGGCTGTACAGCTGGAACGTGCGCTCGACGCCTTCGCCGCTGGAGATCTTGCGCACGATGAAGCTGGAGTTCAGGCCGCGGTTGCGCTTGGCAATCACGACGCCTTCGTAGGCCTGCACGCGCTTGCGGGTGCCTTCAACCACGTTCACGCTGACGATGACCGTGTCGCCAGGGGCGAACGAAGGGATGACTTTGTTCAGACGAGCAATTTCTTCTTGCTCGAGCTGTTGAATGATGTTGGACATCAAAGGCTCCTAGATGATCTTGCCCGCGCCCGCATTCGGTCGGAATGACCGAGGTGGAATTGATCGGCCGGGTAGAGGATCGGAAAACCGCAGATTATAGCGCGAGTTGCGCTAAAAAGTGCTCGTCTTGTTTGCTCAGTTCGCCTCTGGCCCTGGCTGCCTCGATCAACTCGGGGCGGCGGGTGGCCGTCAGGCGCAATTGCTGCTCACGGCGCCAGCGCGCGATGTGGGCATGGTGGCCTGACAACAGCACCGGCGGCACCGCCACATCACGCTCGGGCAGATCGCCCTCAGCGGCCAGGCTCAACACCTCGGGGCGGCTGTAATGCGGGCAGTCCAGCAAGCCGTCTGAGAAGCTGTCTTGCTCGTGAGAGGCGGCCGCGTGCAAGACGCCAGGCTGCAAACGCGCCACGGCGTCGATCAGGGTCAAGGCAGGCAACTCGCCGCCCGACAAAACATAGTCGCCCAGGCTGATTTCTTCGTCGACATGGGCGTCGATGAAGCGCTGGTCCACCCCTTCATAGCGGCCGCACAGCAGCACGGCGCCAGGGCCTTGTGCCAGTTGCTGCACACGCTGCTGGGTCAGGGGCTTGCCGGCAGGGCTGAACAACACCACAGGCAAACGAGGCGAAGCGGCCGCGGCCTGGTCGGCACGAATGGCCTGCAGGCAGCGCTGCAAAGGCTCCACCAGCATGACCATGCCTGGGCCGCCACCGAAAGATCGGTCATCCACCCGTCGGTAGTTGCCATCGGCGAAATCGCGCAGTTGCCACAGGCGGGTGTCAACCACGCGCGACTCGTGCGCGCGCCGCGTGACGCCCACGCTCTGGAAAGGCGCGAACAGTTCGGGGAACAGGGTGATGACGTCGAAGCGAACGGCCACGGGGCCCTCCTGGCGGGTGTCCTGCCGGACAGCGGACTTCAGTAGTCCAAGCCCCAGTCAGCGACGATGCGGCGCTCAGTCAGGCTCACGCTGACGATGAAGGCGTCGACAAAGGGAATCAAGCGCTCGATGGGCTCGACCTTGTCGCCACCCTCTTGCGCCGGGGCTTCCAGCACGCAACGCAACACCGCGTTGGGGCCGGTTTCCATCAGGTCGGCCACGCGCCCCAAAGGCTCGTTGTTGGGCGTGAACACGTCCAGCCCGATCAGGTCGATCCAGTAAAACTCGTTGTCGCTGGGCGTCGGGAAGGCCGAGCGCGACACAAACACCGTCGCCCCTTTGAGGGCTTCAGCGTCGTTGCGGGTTTCGAGTCCTTCGACCGTGGCCACAACCACATCGCCCTGATCACGGGCCTGAATGACTTGCAAGAAGCGCAGGCCGCTCAAACGCGCCACAGGGGCAGCGGTTGCGGCTGACGCCACCGGCTTGACTGATGCCACGGGACGCTTGGCGGCCACCGGGATCCGGTCAGACGGTTTCAAAAACCATTTTTTGGTGCAAAACAGCGCCTGGGGGTCAGACGAGAAAGGCTGAACCTTGATCCCGCCCTTGATGCCCCAAGCGTCAACGATGCGCCCGACCTCCACCGCGTCATCTGGCCAAACGACACCGTCAGCCAGCACCAGGGGAGAGGTCGATGCGCGATCGTTCATGCCAAATCAGGCTGCAGCAGCCTTGGACTTGGCTTCGCGGGCCAGACGGGCCACGGTGTCCGAAGGTTGAGCGCCCTGGCCCACCCAGTAGTCCAGGCGGTCGAACGACAAACGCAGGGTTTCGGCAGCGCCGGAAGCCAGGGGGTTGTAGAAACCCACGCGCTCCAGGAAACGGCCGTCACGGCGGTTGCGCGAATCAGCAACCACGATGTTGTAGAAAGGGCGCTTTTTGGAACCGCCGCGGGAGAGTCGAATCACAACCATGATGTGTCTTTCAAAATGTTGGGCGACCGCGCGACCCAGGAGACACTCGGGGTCTAGCAGCCTGTTGATCTGAACCCGGTGGCAGCGCTCACAGCGCAATGCAGGCCAGACTGGTCAAAGCAGATTCACCAGACCATTTAGATACGCGCCAAGCTGCCTCACCACCCGGCCATCGCCTTCGCATACGCGCAAGCAACCGCAAAGCAACAAGTCAACCCAACTCGGGCTGGTAAACCGGGCATTATAGACCGACTCAACCCTTTTGGGTGAAAAGCTCATGACATCCACACCGCGCACCGCCCCGATCAAGTCCAAAACCATCGCCACTTGGGCCGCCTTGCTGGGTGGAAGCTGGGGGCTGCACCGGTTTTACTTGCATGGTTTGGGCGACAAGTGGGCTTGGCTGCACCCCATCCCCACCCTGCTGGGCCTGTACGGCTTGCAGCGCGTGGGCGAGTTCGGGCAAGACGACCACCTGGCCTGGCTGTTGATCCCCGTGCTGGGCTTCATGGTGGCCGCCACGATGCTGCAGGGCATTGTTTACGGTTTGACGCCCGATGAACGCTGGCACCCCCGCCACAACCCCGCCCTGGCAGGGTCGCCCGAGGCGCCAGCAAGCGGGTGGGCTGTGGTCATCGGGGTGATTTTGTCGCTGCTGCTGGGAGCCACGGTGCTGATGGCGACCATCGCCTTCTCGGGCCAGCGTTTTTTCGAGTACCAAATCGAAGAAGGCCGCAAGATCAGTCAGTGAGTTCGCCGCCACGGGGGGCCAGGGTCAACCTCGGAACATGAAGAACGCCGCGCCGACCAGGCACAACGCCGCCCACACATAGTCCAGCTTGAATGGCTCGCCCAGGTAAAAAATGGCGAAGGGCACGAACACGCTCAGGCTGATCACCTCCTGCATGACCTTGAGCTGCCCCACATTGAATTGGGTTGCCCCGATGCGGTTGGCGGGCACTTGCAGCAGGTACTCGAACAGCGCAATGCCCCAACTGACCAAAGCGGCCATCACCCAGGGCTTGCTGGCCATGTTTTTCAGGTGCCCGTACCAGGCAAAGGTCATGAAAACGTTCGATGCCACCAGCAGCAAAGCGGTTTGCAAGGACACGGGAAGGGCTTGGGCAAGGCTGTTCATGGCGAACAGTCTACGCAAGAGTGCCTAAGCCACGCCCTCGCAAGGGCCGGCGTACCGGATAATCTCTCTTTTGCGATTTCCAGCCCCCAGAAGCGCCATGACCACGCCCACCCCTTCGAACGCGCCCCTCACCTACGACCAGGCCGGCGTCAACTATGACCTGATCGACCCCTTGAAGGTGGCCGCCCAGCGCGCCGCGGCTGAAACGGGTGCGCACCTGGTCAGCCACGGCTTCTCTGAAGTGCTGGCCTCGCGGGGCGAGTCGGCTTATGTGGTCGACGTGGGCCCGATGTACCTGGCCTCGATCGTCGAATGCCTGGGCACCAAGACCCTGGTGGCCGACGAAATGGCCTTGCTGACGGGTCGCAGCTACTACGACAGCATCGCCCAGGACACCATCGCCATGGCGGTGAACGACCTGATCACCGTGGGCGCAACACCCTTGGTGGTGCAGGCCTACTGGGCCGCTGGCGGCTCAGACTGGTTTGGCGACAAGGTGCGCGCCAATGCGCTGGTGGCCGGCTGGAAAAAAGCATGTGAGGTCAGCAACGTGGCCTGGGGTGGCGGTGAGACGCCGGCCCTGGCTGGCATCGTGGCCGATGGCCGTGTCGACCTGGCCTCGTCGTGCACCGGCATCATCAGCCCGAAAGAGCGCCTCTCGGTGGGCGACAAGCTCGGCGCCGGCGATGCCATCGTGTTCCTGGCCGCCAGCGGCATCCACGCGAACGGCCTGTCGTTGGCCCGCAAGCTGGCCGAGCGCCTGCCCCAGGGTTACCTGACCGACATCGGCAACGGCCAGACCTACGGTGAGGCCCTGTTGGCACCCACCACGCTGTACTCGCCGGTGACCGAAGCGCTGGCCAAAGAAGGCATCTTCCCGCACTACTGCGCGAACGTGACAGGTCACGGCTGGCGCAAGCTGCTGCGTCACCCCAAGCAACTGACCTACCGAATCACGGCCGTGCCGCCCAAAACCGACATCCTGGCTTTCATGCAAAAGGAATGTGGTCTGGACGACCACGAGGCCTACGGCACGCTGAACATGGGCGCCGGGTTCGCGCTGTACGTGGCAGCAGAGCAAGCCGAACGCGTGGTCGCTGTGGCCCAGGGCCTGGGCATTGACGCCATGGTCGCGGGCCGCGTTGAAAGCGGCACCAAGCAAGTCGTGATCGAACCTTTGGGAGTCACTTACGGGGCCGACGAGCTCCAGCTGCGCTGATTCAGTGCAAACCCGGGCAGGCCCGGGCTACAGTCCACGCGCCAAGCGCCGATACCCTTTCCAGAACCCGCACAGGAGCTGGCGAGCCGCACAGCGGATCCGCCCTCCCCTGCAGCGGCAAAGGGCGGCCCCGCGTGAAGTGGACGGAACATGAACCTCAGAAACATCCGAATTGGTCAGCGCTTGACGCTGGGCTTCGGCTTGGTCATTGCGCTGCTGTTGATGCTGGCGGGGTTGGCGGTGCTGCGCATTCAGAGTTTGAGCGGCGAAATCACCGATCTGGTTCAGAGCAAGTACCCACGCACGGTCCTGGCCAACGAGGTCAAAACCAACCTGAACGAGATTTCGCGGAGCATGCTCAACACGCTCGTGATGAGCGACGACAGCCAGGTCAAGGGTGAGCTGGCCAACATCGACAAGCACGACAAAGCCATCGCTGCCAACATGGCGGCGCTCAAGCAGCAGCTCACTGAAGAGGATGAGCAAAAACTGCTGGAGAAGATCGAAAAGATCCGCGAACGCATGGGCAAGTCGCAAGCCGTGTTCGTGGGCATGATCAACGACAACCTCAAAGAAGAGGCCATGACGAAGTTCTTGTTCTCTGTGCGAGCAGCGCAGACCAAGTGCTTCCTGGCCCTGGACGAATTGGTGGCCTCGGAAAACGCCTCAATGGTGGCTGCCGGTGAGGGTTCATCCAAGGCTGCCCGTAACACGCAGACCTTCATCTTGGTGCTGGCCGCCGCAGCCGCCGCACTGAGTGTGGCGGTGGCCACCGTGTCAACCCGCACCATCACCATCCCGCTCAACCGCGCCGTGCGTGTGGCCCAGCAAGTGGCCAAGGGCGACCTGACGAGCGAAATCGTTAGCAGCAGCCAGGACGAAACAGGCCAGCTCATGCAGGCCCTGGATCACATGAACCGCAGCCTGAAAACCATCGTGGGTGACGTGCGCATGGGCACCGAGTCCATCGCGTCGGCGTCCAGCCAGATCGCCACGGGCAACTCGGATTTGTCGGTGCGAACCGAGCACCAGGCGGCGTCGCTGCAGCAGACATCCAGTGCGATGAGCGACCTCACCCGGATCGTTCGCCAGAACGCCGACAGCGCCAATGAGGCCAACCAGCTGGCCAGCACGGCCTCGCAGATCGCCACACAAGGCGGCCAGGTGGTCGAGCAGGTGGTGAGCACGATGGGCTCCATTGACGCCTCTTCGCGCAAGATCGTCGACATCATCAGCGTGATCGACGGCATTGCCTTCCAGACCAACATCCTGGCGCTCAACGCGGCGGTGGAAGCAGCACGCGCCGGCGAACAAGGTCGCGGTTTTGCCGTGGTGGCTGGCGAGGTGCGAACCTTGGCCCAACGATCGGCAACCGCAGCGAAAGAAATCAAGACGCTGATCAACGAATCTGTGGAACAGGTCGAGCGTGGCAGCAAACTCGTCAACCAAGCGGGCACCACCATGGGCGACGTGGTGGCCAGCGTGCAGCGCGTCAGCAGCATCATTGGTGAGATCACCCAAGCCAGCCAATCTCAAAGCCAAGGCATCGAGGCGGTCAACACCAGCATCCACCATATGGACGGTGTGACGCAACAAAACGCGGCTTTGGTGGAAGAGGCGGCAGCCGCGGCCGAATCCATGAAAAACCAAGCGAACCACCTTGCGCAAGTCGTGAGCGTGTTCAAGCTGGAACACCATTGACAGCAGGCAGTACCACCCCGGGGTCCGAGCGTCGCACACCCCGGTTCATGACCCAAGCCACAAGGAAATCAACATGAAGCGCTTATCAGCAAACTGGATCACCGCCGCCCTGCTGGGCTTGGGCCTGCTGGCCTCTGTGCACGCCGCAGAAACCTCCGGCGTCAAGCTGGAAGACACCGCGCAAGTGGCCGGCAAGCCCCTGGTGCTCAGTGGTTACGGCACACGCATCAAGGCCGTGTTCAAGGTGTATGCGCTGGGTCTGTACCTGAGCGAGAAAAAGACAACCACTGCCGACGTGCTGGCCGCCACCGGCCCCAAGCGCTTCAAGCTGGTGCTGATGCGCGACTTGACCTCGGAAGAGTTCGGGCAAGCCCTGCTGACGGGCATCAACAAGAACTTGGACAAGGAAGAAAAGTCCAAGTACGTGAACCAGTTGGTCAAGCTGGGTGACCTGTTTGAAGAGATGACAGGTGGCGTGAAAAAAGGAGACGTGGTCACGGGCGACTGGATCCCCGGGACTGGCACGGTCTTCCAGATCAACGGCAAACAGGTCGGCTCGGCCTTGCCCGACCCCACGTTCTACAACGCCATTTTGCGCATCTGGCTTGGCAACAACCCCGCCGATGCGTTGCTCAAGCCGCGTTTGCTGGGCGAAAAAGACAAAGCCCCTGAGCAAAGCCTGTGATGTGTCAGCGGTGCCTGCGGGCATCGCGTACAATTCAAAGTGACGGGCCTCCCCGCATGGGGGTGCGGCCAATCGGGTCAGGTCGGGAACGAAGCAGCCCTAGCCGATTTCCTTCAGTGCCGGGGTTCAGGCTCGTCACCCTATTCTTGTATTGATGCCCCGCGCGTCGCGGCTGGGACCGAACTTCCGCGCAAGTTCGGGGCGCCCTACCCGACCGCGCTCATGGCATCGACTCCCCTCTCTCCTGCATCCCCTGCCGCAGCTGGCACCACGTCGGTGGCCATTGACTTGGGCGATCGCAGTTACGACATCCTGATCGGCGAAGGCCTGTTGCAAGACGCATCGGCGTTTGCGGGCCTGCCCAAGTCGTCCAAAGCGCTGATCGTCACCAACACCACGGTGGGCCCGCTGTACACGGCCGCCCTGCGTGCCGCCATTGCGCCGCACCACAAGCAGGTGCTGGATGTGGAGCTGCCCGATGGCGAGCAGTACAAAGACTGGCCGGCGCTGAACCAGGTCTTCACCAAACTGCTGGAAGAAGCCGCTGACCGCAAGACCGTGCTGTACGCACTCGGTGGTGGCGTGGTGGGCGACATGACCGGCTTTGCCGCCGCCTGCTACATGCGCGGCGTGCCCTTTGTGCAGGTGCCGACCACGCTGCTGGCCCAGGTCGACTCAAGCGTGGGTGGCAAAACGGCCATCAACCACCCGGCCGGCAAAAACATGATCGGCGCGTTTTACCAGCCCCAGCGCGTGATTTGCGACTTGGTGACCCTGGACACCCTGCCCCAGCGCGAGCTGCTGGCAGGCCTGGCCGAGGTGATCAAGTACGGCCCCATTGCCGACGCCGAGTTTTTGGGCTGGCTCGAAGCCAACCTCGATGCGTTGCTGGCACGCGACCGCACAGCGCTGAAGCACGCCATCAAGCGCTCGTGCGAAATCAAAGCGTGGGTGGTGGGTCAAGACGAAAAAGAGTCCGGCATCCGGGCGATCTTGAACTACGGCCACACCTTCGGCCACGCGATCGAAGCGGGCCTGGGCTATGGCGAATGGCTGCACGGCGAGGCGGTAGGTTGCGGCATGGTCATGGCCGCTGACCTGTCGGCAAGACTGGGCCTGATCGACGCCAGCACGGCGCAGCGCATCACGGCCTTGATCAAGCGCACGGGCTTGCCCGTCCAAGGGCCAGACCTGGGCGCCGATCGTTACCTGGAGCTGATGCAGGTCGACAAAAAAGCCGAGGGCGGTGAGATCCGCTTCGTCGTGGTCGGCCCGCTGGGTCAGGCCCGCATGCAGGCCGCGCCCGAAGCCATGGTGCGCGACGTGATCGCCACCCACACCGCTTGATCTGACGCCGCAATGACCCTCGCCCCCTACGCCAGTCACCCAGAGTTGACCCGGGGGCGTCGCCACCCGGAGGCCGCTGCCCCGACGCGCAGCGACTTTCAGCGCGACCGCGACCGCATCGTGCACAGCACCGCGTTTCGGCGCCTGGTCTACAAAACACAGGTGTTTTTGAACCACGAGGGTGACCTGTTCCGCACGCGCCTGACGCACTCGCTGGAAGTGGCACAACTGGGGCGCTCGATCGCACGCTCTTTGGGTTTGAACGAGGATCTGGTCGAGGCCATCGCGCTGGCCCACGACCTGGGGCACACCCCCTTTGGCCATGCGGGCCAAGACGTGCTGCACGAGTGCATGAAAGACCATGGCGGCTTTGAGCACAACCTGCAATCTCTGCGGGTGGTGGACGAACTCGAAGAGCGCTACCCCGCCTACAACGGCTTGAACCTGGCTTTCGAGACGCGCGAGGGCATCCTCAAGCATTGCTCCAAGCTGAACGCACAGGCACTCGAAGCCAGCGAGCCGGGCGGCGTGGGCCACCGCTTTTTGCACAACACCCAGCCCAGCCTGGAGGCCCAGTTGTGCAACCTGGCCGACGAGATCGCCTACAACGCCCACGACATCGACGATGGCGTGCGCTCAGGCCTGATCACCATGGCGCAGCTGGAGGCCGTGCCTTTGTTCACGCGCTTTCGAGACGCCTCATTGGCCGAGTTCCCGCAGGTCAAGGGACGCCGGCTTTTGTTTGACACCATCCGGCGCATGCTGTCGCAGCAGGTGTACGACGTGATCGACGCCACGCGCTTGTTGCTGGACGAGCACCGCCCAGCATCGGCCGATGAAGCCCGCTTGTGTCCGCCCCTGGTGCGTTTTGGCCAGCCCATGCGCGAGGCCAGCACGCACCTCAAGCGCTTTTTGTTCAAAGAGCTGTACCGCCATCCACAGGTCAACGAGACCACGGCCCGCGCCAAGCAGGTGTTGAGCGAGCTGTTCGCAGCCTATGTGGACGCGCCCTCGGCCATGCCAGCCGACTTTGCCCAGCGCGACGATTTGCACCGCGCCGTGGCCGATTACATCGCGGGCATGACGGACCGGTTTGCGGTGCGTGAGCATGAACGGCTGACGGGCACCAAGGTGTTTTGAGGCAAGGCCACAGCGCCTCAAGCACTTTGAATGGGCATCAAGGCTGGCCCTGTTCGGCGCATCGAGCGCTCACCTGGGCCTTGAAAATCAGAGGCAAGTGTGTCGCCTGAACGTGGGCGGCAGCGCACCTGCCTCTGATGGAAGCCCCCATGACCAAGCCACTCGTCAGCTTTTGCATCCCGACCTACAACCGGGACCGCTACCTCGACTCGCTGCTGCAAAGCCTGACGCAGCAACTGGCCGACTTTCCACACCCTTTCGAGGTCTTCATCTCTGACAACGGATCGGACGACCAGACCGAGGCGGTGGCGGGGAAGTACGTCAATGACCTGCCACTGCGCTACAAGCGCCACGCCAGCAACCGCGGCAGCGCCGCCAACTACCAGTACCTGATGGACCAGGCGCAAGGCGAGTACCTGCTCTACGTGGCCGATGACGACTGCATCCTGGGCGATCGGGTGGCCGAGATCATCGAGTTGATGAAGGCCAACCCCAGCGTGGGCGTGGCGTACGCCCCCTGGAAGCTCTACGACCTGGTCGCCGACAAAGACCAGGGGCAGTTCTACCAACAAGACCGGGACGTGTTGATTCCACAAGGTCAGCAACACATGTTGCTCGACACCTTGCTGCGCAACAACATCTTTCCAGAGATCTACATCTGCCGCCGCCAGCTGATCCGCAGCGTGATGCCCAGCGTGCCGGAACAGGCGTTCTACGCCTTCGTTCACTCGTCAGAATTCGTGAACAAGACGGACGTGCTGTTCCTCAAGGACCCGTATTACGTGTCAGTGACGAACTACTTCCCAGACCACCAACGCAACCAGAACGGCATCACCGAAACTGAAACCGCCTGGGACCGCTACCGCGGTGGCCTGGAGTTCATCCTGGGGCGAGCCTCGACACAGATCTCACAGATGGAGCGCGTGGGTTACAACCTGCGCATCCAGGACATGATCGCGCAGCGGATGTCTGTGGCTGTGCGCCTGCGCATGGCCTCCCAACGCCCACCGATCGAAACCTACTACCTGGCTTACCGTTTGAAAGCGATGGGCGCCGAGCAGATGCTGCATGTGCCCTTGTCGACACTGCGCTCGCAAGCGGCGCTCAGCTTTTTGCTGACGGACACCGAGCTCAACCGGGACATCACGGAGCTGGTGTTCGTGGGCACCTACGAGCCCGAGTTCCGCGTTCGCGTGAGCGAAGGACAACACCGCAAGGTGCGCTTCGTCGCCTCGTGTGCGTTGCTCGGCAAGCTGCACCCACACGCCTTGGTGATGCTCCGCGGTCAAGCCTCTGATCTGGAAGGCATCGACGACGGTGGCGCACACATCGTGCTGGAAAGCGACCTTCTGGCGAAGTACCCCATTTGAGTGAAAGGCCGGCTTGGATCGCCGCTCAAACACCACGTCCAAGACAAAGGGCCGAGGCACTCACAGCGCCTCGGCCCTTTGCACAAACCGACCGGTGGCTCAGGCCACCCGCTGCAAGTAGCCGTCGGGCGCCACCGTGAGCAAGAGCTTGTGCTGGATGCTGGTGTCAACGCGGTAGTCGTCTTGCCTGCGCAGGTATTCATGCACGGCCGTCTTGGGGTTGTTGCCTGGCCCCCAGGGACGATCGGAGCACAGGTCTGCAGGCATGTCTTCGACCAGGGTGTCAAACACCACGCAGTAGCTGCCTTTGGACACCAGGGGCGCGTAAGCCTCAAGTTCGGCCAACACATGCTCATGGGTGTGGTTGGAGTCCAGACAGACCATCACCTTCTGGTAGCCCTTGGCGATGTCTTTGACCTGCGCCACCACATCAGCGGCCACGCTGGAGCCCTGGATCATCTGGATGCGCGAGGCCATGGGGTGCGCTTCGATCGCCTCGCGGTTGTGGGCACGGATGTCGATGTCCAGCCCCAGCACCTTGCGTTTGGAGGCGCGCGGATCGAAGGTTTCGCCCGCCTCGATGGCGTCGCACATGTCTTGCAAGGCCAGCAAAGAGGCGTAAAGGATCAGCGATCCGCCGTGCGCAATGCCGGTCTCGATGATCAAGTCGGGCTTGACCGACCAGATCAGCTCTTGCATGGCCCAGGCATCGGTGGGGAACTGGATCGCGGGGCGACCCATCCAAGCAAAGTTGTAGACCCACTTGTGCTTGGCAATGTCGCGCATCCAGGTGTTGGACAGCGCATGCAGCTCGGCATCGCCCGCCAAACCTTGGATGTTGTGACGGACCTCTTGCTGGAACAACTCATGCGGATTCATAAACACCCTCAACTTGTCGATTCAAACCTGACTGTGCCTGCTGAATGAACGCATCGCGCGTCAGCAGGAGCTTGTAGCAATGCACCTCAGCGACCTCGTCGCTGTGCTCATCGCCCATGGTCCAGGTGACCTGACCATCGGCCACTTCTTTGCGCATGGGCAACTTGCGGTGAACCGCAAAGCCCAGTTGGCGGTTGAGCATCAGCGCCGGTGCGTTGGTGGTCAAAACCTCGGCCCAAACTTGCTTGACCTGCGCGTGCTCGAACAGCCACTGCATGACCGTCAAAGCGGCCTGCTTCATGACGCCGGGATGCTGGCAGCGCTCGCCCAGCATGGCGTTGTCGAGCAGGGCCTCGTCGGCATGCAGGTCCTTGAAGCCGTAATGACCGACCATGCGACCTTGGCAATGGATCATGAACAGCAACTTGCCGGGCACGCCAAACAGGTCACGAAGCATCCAGAGGCGGGTTCGCTCAGGCGTGGCCACAAAGTGCCCGAAGAAGCTCTTCATGTTGGCGTTTCGCCAATCGGTGAGGGCCTGCACGACCTGAGCATCGTCGGCATCGGCCCTGACCAGCGGCTGGATGTGGGCCACTACCTGCCCATGGGCGTCAAAGAGGTTCAGTCGCAGATGCGCCGAACCATCCAGCAGGTCGCTGATGCGTTGATCGACGGGACGCAGGTGGCTCATGCCGCTCATTCTTGAGCGAGATGCGCGAAGGCAATGGCCTCATCAGCGTCCAGATTGACGGCCAATTTCCTGCCGACCACCTGCGGCAGATGGCAGGGCTCGATGCCGGTGCCCGGGCGCTTGGCGTCCAGATCGTCGGCACATATCACGTGGCCTGCGGGCAAAGGGCGAGCGGTCACCAGGCTGCGGCGCATCTTGGCCCGCTGCGCGTACTCGCTGGCATCGAGCAGACGGGCGGCGCCGCCCATGGCTTTGTGGACGTGTTGACAGGCCCGGACCATCTGGCCCATTTCATCGGGCTCCGTCGCCATCTGGTTGTCCATGCCGATGCGGCCCTTGTCCAGCGTGAAGTGCTTTTCAATCAGGCAGGCCCCCAACGCCACCGCGGCCACCGGCACCTCAATGCCCAAGGTGTGGTCAGAGTAGCCAATGGGGTATCGCGCGAACTCGCTGCGCAAACCCAGCACGTTGTTCAAGCGGATCAATTCAGGTGCCGCTGGGTAAACCGACACGCAATGCAAGATGACGAGCTGATCGTTGCCTGTGCGTTCAATGGTGTCAACGGCAGCGCGGATTTCTTCCATGGTGCCCATGCCTGTGGACAAGACCAGCGGAACGCCCAAGCGCCCCAGAAAGTCGAGGTACGGCAGGTTGTTCAGCTCCATCGAAGCGATCTTGATGAAAGGCACGTTGCAGTGCTCGACCAGAAAGGCCGCTTCGTGCCTTGAATAAGGCGTCGAGGCAAAGTCGATGCCCAACTCCGCGCAGTAACGCGACAGGGCCTGCAACTGCTCATCGGCCAAAGACAGCTTCTTGACGAAGCGTTTGGCGATGGCGTTGTCTTTGTAATAGGCGCCCGAGTACAGCGTCTCGGCCGACCAAGATTGGAACTTGACGCAATCACACCCGGCTTGCTTGGCGCTGCCTATCATGTTGCGCGCCAGCTCCAGGTCACCGAAGTGGCTGGTGTTCATCTCGGCCACGATGTAGGGCGCCAGGTGATCGCCGACGACTTGGCCATGGCGTAGCAGGATTTTGGACATGGGTGCCCCTTTTCATTGATCGATGGGATCGACCAGCATTTCTGACAAGAACACAGCGCGACCCAGGAAGGGGCTCTGGTCTTCCAGAGGCCGGCGGACCGCGCGTTTGTCGATCTCGCTGCGGGTTTGAGCCACCTCGATGTAGCCCTGGTCCAGGCGCCCCATGACCTCGCAGATCAGGCGAGATGGGTGGGCCATGACCTGGCGCAGCCCCTCGGTCAGCGCAGCGGGTGACTCGATGCGCATGTAGGCAAAGCCGAAGCAATCGGCGACCTTGGCAAAGTCTGGGCAACTGACCCCATTTTCAGGATCGGTGCCGATCGTGCGCTTTCTGAAGAGGTCTTGCTGACGCCGACGGATGATGGAGTAAACGTTGTTGTTGATGACAAGGATCTTGATCGGCAGGTCGCGGTAGCGGATGCTCTCCAGCTCTTGGAGGTTCATCATGATGGAGCCATCGCCAATCACCGCCACGGTGGTCTGTGGGCGAGCAAGGTAGGCACCCATGCTGGCTGGCAAAGCAAAACCCATCGCCCCTTGCGAAACCGGATGGATGCAACGCATGCCCGGGCCAAAGTGCACATTGGTCGGCAAGATGACTTCGGCAAGCCCCGAGTCGGTCAAGAGGGTCGAATCCGCTGGCAGGGCTTCTGACAGTCCAGCAGCCAATTGGTAAAGATCGACGCGGTCGGTTGAGGCGAATGCAGGCTCGATCGACCCAAAGCGCGTCTTCCAATGTTGGCACTTGTCCACCCAGGCCGCATCCACCTGAACAGCCTCGGTCTGGTTGATCGCCTGCAGGAAGGGCTTGAGATCGGCTCGCACCAGGCGATCGATGCGAACACCCTGCTTGCGGTGCTCGTCGGCGTCGATATCGACCACCACGGTCTGCGCGGCGCGGGCGAATTTGGCGAAGTCTGGGCCCGTGGTCAATGAAGACAAGCGAGACCCCAAGACCAGCACCAGGTCGGCGTTCTGCACAGCGAAGTTGCCCGCCCGAGAACACCCCATGGCGCCCACCGAGCCGATGGACAAAGCGTTCACCGAACCCAAGGTGTCTACCGCCGATGCAGCAAAGACGACGGGCATGCGCCGGCGTTCAATGAAGGCCAACAGTTCGGCCTCAGCCCCTGCTGACTGGATGCCGCTGCCAATCAGCACCACGGGCCGCTTGGCCTGCGCCAGCGCTTGTGCAGCAAAAACCAGGTCATCGACTGAGGGTTGAAGCACAGGAACCGAAGGGCCCCAGGGAGATGCATCGGCAGGCGGGTCGATCTGCGCGCTTTGAAGGTCCAGTGGCACGTCGATCCACACAGGGCCCTTTCGCCCAGTGTGCGCCTCGCGCAAGGCCTCGTCCATCACTGAAACGATGTCTTCGGCGCGGGTGAGCATGGTGGCGAACTTGGTGATGGGCTTGACCATCTCAACGATGTCCGCTTCTTGCTGACCGTAGGTGCGCACGGGCACGCCCGTGTGGCGACGGGTTTCCTGGAGGATGTTCTGCCCTGAGATGAACACACAGGGGATGCCGTCTTGCCACGCCGACAACACGCCCGTGATCGCATTGGTCGACGCACAGCCCGTAGACACCAAGCAGGCGCCGATGTGCCCCTTTTGCTGCGCCCAAGCCACCGCCGCAAAGGCGGCCGATTGCTCGTGGTGCACCGACACACCTTCGAGCCCTGGGTGCTTGGCCACAGCATCGGTGAGGAACAAGGCGCCCCGCCCCGTCACCATGAAGACATGCTGTACGCCCGCGCCGTGCAGGCGCGTCATGATGTAGTCGGCCACTCGCATGCGGTTGCGTCCGGTTCAGTTGCGGGGCTTGAAGCCCGACATCACGTCGGGGATGACGATGACAAACTCGGCGCTGCAGGCCAACTCGCCGTCCACGGCGCTGGTGGCCACACCTTGGGCCACCCCACGCCGGAAGGACTGCAGCTCGGCGTCGATGGTCAGCACATCGCCAGGGATGATCTTGCGTTTGAACTTGACGTTGTTGATCGACGCAAAATTGGTCTTCATGCCCTTGTAAGCTTCTTGGCACAAGAAGGTCATGATGAAGGTTTGTGCCAGGCACTCGACCTGCACGAAACCGGGCACGGTGGGCTCATCGTCGAAGTGACCGGGGAAGAACCACTCGTTGTAGCTGAAGCACTTGATGCCACGGGCTCGTTGGCCGGGCACCGCTTCAACGATGCGGTCGATCAACAGCACTGGGTGGCGGTTGCGCTGGTGCGCTTTGATGCCGTTGATGTCAAACGACAGAGGGGCCACGGTTTCGGTCATGTGAGCCTCTCAAAGGTTGACGCTGTACTTCCCGAGGATGGTCTTGCCAGCCTGGTAGCTGGAGAACTCGATGATGTCGTCGATGTCGAGCTCGATGCGAAAGGCATCTTCCAGGGCGGCCATCAGTTGCATGTGGCCCACGCTGTCCCATGCCGCATGGGTTTGGTACTTGAGCTCAGGCAAGTCAGCAGGCTGAAGCTGAAACGTGTCTTTGAAGGCGCTGTCGTATTTGGCGAGGTTGCTCATGTCGTCCTTTCAATACGGTGTCTGCAGCTTGGCAGATGCCGGAATGAACAGGACACTGAACTCAGCTGTCCGAAATCACCCGCGACATCGTCCCGATCAAATCATAGCCATCCCAGATGACCCCGATGTCCAGGGCCCGCCCGACGGGCACGATCCGATCGATGCCCAGCAAGCCAGCGTCAGCCACCGCGGCGACGATGGAATGCCGATCCACACCGAAACAAGTCACAGTCTGATACCTCTCGTCAACCACATTGCGCAGACAAGACAGGTCAATCGCCCCGTATTCGGAAAACACCCCGTGCCGGCAGCGGTGTTCGTCGATGTTGGCGGGCAGCTCGCTCAGCTGGATGCGATAGACCTGGTTGTCGTGCCGGATGACCGACGTGGCCTGCGGCAAAGCCATCGCCACGCTGCAGACCTGGCTGTACTTGTCGATGGCGGCATGGGCAGACAGCGCATGACGTTGTGCCACGACACGGCTCAGGGCAGGCCAAAACCGCTGTTTTGCGACCGCGATGTCATCGCTGCCCCCTTGCCACAGCACCAGGTGCGGTGACGAGCAGGCGTTTTGGTCCATCTGGTAGGCGTCGTTGTAGAAATCGACCGCAAGCCGATCCAAGGTCTGGGCATCGGCGTCCACGAGGGCTTTGGCACCCAACACGCACATCGAATAGCGGTCGGCAAAAGCGATTTCGACGCCGCGGGGGGGAATGGGCAGCTGCCTCAGATGGAGGATGGTCTGATCGCCCCCCCACAACACACGCACCTGGCATTGCGCAGACAGCACCCGCGTGATGTCGTCGCTGCGTTCGTAAGCGATGACACGCGTCATGGCGGCAATGCGCGCATGAGCAGGGTCACCCAGGCACAGGTTCAGTGCGTCGCACAGCAGGCGTCCCTGCGGATGCCCGGTGTCTGGCAGGCGCACCACATTGGCATTGCCAGCCAACATGCCAAACGCCAATGAAAAAGCAAAGTTCACAGGGACATTGGCCGGGGCGATGTGAAAGGCCACGCCACGCCCAAGGCGGGTTTTCTCACGATCGAACTGCGATGCCAAACGCCGCAAGTTGGCCGGTCTGCACCAGTAAGCAAAGGCCGCAATGTCAGGGTGCTCGCGCGCCACCGGGCTGGCCAGCACGTGCTGTGACAACTGCCCCAAGAAAGACAACACCAGCGGGTCGTAAGGTCGCAGGGGTCGGCGATCCATCGTGGCCAGGGGCCCACCCACCAGCAAGGCCACCGGCAATTCAGAAATGGGCTGCGTATGCATCACTGCACCCCCTGACCTCGGCCTTGGCAACCCGACCATGCACCGTGAAATAGCGACCGGGCCGGCCACAAGGGCAGTCGTCCTGCCCGAGCAAGGTGCCCAGATCTTCCGTCAGCAAGGCATGCCCTGGGTAGCTGCGGGGCAGCAGAGACAAGACCTCGATCAACCCTTGCTGCCCAACCGGCAAAGCAGAAAAATCACGGTGATCGCGGATCACCACGTCTGAGAAAACCGATGCATGGAGGTGCCCTTCGCCGCACTCAATGAAGATGGAGCCCGTTTGTTCAACCATGCCGTAGTAGTTGACCACGCGCTGCAAGCCCGTTTGCACCGCCACCCGTCGACGGAATTCGGCGCTGTCGACCGCCTGGTCTTGCAGCTTCTTCCAACCACCACCGTGCAGCAAGATGCCTTCGGGCATCGCCAATTCCACGCCTTGATCCTGCAAAGGCAACAAGAAGTGCTGCCACACCATGAAGGTGAAGCCAAACACGAACACCGGCTGCCCAGGGTGTCGCGCCAGGAAGGCCTCGATGGCGGGCAGATTGAGCTGCATGTCATCGTCGAGCGCGTAGGTCACGTCTTGACCAAACAAAGAAAATCCCAGGATGCCGGCGCCACGGGCTGAAAAAGCCTGGCGGTCTTTCAAGACCGAGGGTGAGTCGATGATCAGCATGGGCAAGCGCGACTTGCCCATCAGCTCGACCATCAAACGCGCCAGCACCTTGTTCTGGAACATGGCCGTGTCTCGGTCCAGATAGATGCGCGACACGCTTTGCCCGCTGGTGCCCGACGATGTCATGGTTTTGAAGACCTGATCGCGAGGGATGCTCAACAGCTCGTGCTCCTTGAAGGCGCGCACCGGCAAAAACGGAATGTCTTCAAAGCGCTCGAAGGGCCCATCGCCCACCCCGAGCACATCCAGCACACGGCGATAGGGCACGCACTGCTGGCGGTGAAACGAGGTCAACTGCGCCAACGCCTGGGTGAAGCGGTCCTGCTTTTGCGAGCCCGACATGCTGTACGGCGGCATGGCCAGCCACTCCTGCAGATCGGGAAGGTGTGCAGCGTTCATGCCGAGGCCTCTGCGACCATGGCGTCCAGTGCCGGGTACAGCACCTTACCCGACTCGCTGCGGGGCAAGTGGGCGATGCGCAGAACGCTCACGGCACTGGGATGAACCTGCAACTGAGAGACGACCAAGGCCTTGATCCGCTCGTCGGCATCGGCGCTGGACGCGACTCCCACCGCATAGACCTTGAGGTGGTCGTCCTGCCCGCCACAGGCCACATCAAAGCCCGCGCCCTGCAGGCCGACTTCGACGTCTTGCAGGTTGACACGGTGGCCAAACAGTTTAAGGAAGCGCTTTTGCCGGCCGACGATGTGATAGTGCCCATCGGCATCGCGGCGCGCCAGGTCGCCTGTACGCAAAACGCCCTGGTTGTCATCGCCACGTGCCAGGTCACTGCGGCCCTCGGCGTAACCCATCGAGACGTTTTGACCACGGAAAACCAGGTGCCCAGTCTGCTCAGCCTCGAGGATGAGTTGCCCTTCGTCGCCCTCCAGCACAAAGGCGCCACCCGGGATCGGCACGCCAATGCTGCCGGCCTTTTCGATGGCCAGCTCAGGCGGAAGGTAGGACATGCGCGCTGTAGCCTCAACTTGCCCGTACATGGTCACGTAGCGGATGCCGCGTCGCTGGGCCTCTTGCGCCATCTCCAACGAGGCATCCGGGTCCATGCGACCGCCGGCTTGCGTCAAGAGATTCAGAGCCGGCAGGTCTTGACGCCAAAAGCGCAGCTTCTTGAGCATTTCGTAGTGATATGGCACCCCCGCAAAGCTCGTGACCGCAGCGTCTTTCATGAAGGACCAGAAGCCTCGGTCAAACAAGGTTTGCCGCGTCAGCGCGATGGCGCTGCCCACCGCCACATGGCTGTGGATGACCGACAGGCCGTAGGTGTAATGCGGTGGCAAGGACGTGACTGGCCGATCTTGCGGGCCCAGCTGGAGATATAGCGCGATGGCCTCGGCATTGCGCACCACGTTGCGATGCGAGAGGCGCACGAATTTCGGGCTCCCGGTGCTGCCCGAAGTGCTGAGCAGCAAGGCCAAGTCACCGTGCATGGACGGCGAATCGTGAGCCGGCAAGGCGAGCAGGCTGTGCCCGCCCAAGGCCGCGACCACCGAGCCTCCCACCACCGACGCTGCACGGGCATCTGGCAACCAGATGAACTCAGGGCGGTAAAGCGCCAGCAATTGCGCCAGCTTGTCGTCGGCCAAACCGACGCCCACGTTCATGGGCACCGCGTTGACGGCCATCAGCCCCAGGTACCCGATCAAGGCGCCCGGGGTGTTGTCCAACACGCACAGAACGAGGCGGCGACGCGTTTGTTGCCATGCCGACTGCTGCCCCAAGGCCAGGGCGTCAGCGTAATGACACTGGTGTCCATCGTCGGCATGGAATAAGACCCGATCGGCGTGCGGGATCAGCAAGTCTTCAAAGGATCGAAGGGGATGCGACGCGACGGTCATGGCGATGCGGGCCGATCAGGGATCGAGATCAAGGGTGAGAGGCCGATGGCCTCAAAAGACCGATCGAACCGCGGCGACAACCCGGTCGATGTCTGCCATGTCCATGTCATGGTAACTGGGCAAGTTGATGCTGCGCTCAGCGAGGTCAGACGCGACCGTGTTCTCAGGACAAGCATCGAACATGGGCAGCGACGACAAAGGCCAGAAAAACACCCTTCCGTCGATGTCTTTGGCAGCAAAGGCTTGCAACAAGGCATCTCGCCCCACGCCACTGGCGGCATCACAAACGATCGAAGGCATCCAGTAACCGTTGACGACACCGTCAGGTTCGGGGTTCATGCGAAGCGGCAGGTCACGCAGGCGTTCCTGATATGCCTGGAAAACCTGACGCTTGCGCGCAATCAGCTCGGGCAAGCGCTCCAGCTGTGCGCAACCAACGGCGGCTTGCAGGTTGCTCATCTTGTATTTGAAGCCGACCATGTCGGGCCAAAACTGGCGTGTGTTGCCTTTGGCACGTCCATGGTTGGACAAGGTCAACACACGGTCGTACAGGGCGGCGTCTTGCGTGACGAACATGCCGCCCTCGCCCGTGGTCATGGTCTTGGTGCCATGGAAGGAGAAAGTGGCAAAGGTGCCGATGCTGCCTGCCGCCCTGCCCTGCCACTGCGAGCCAAGGGCTTCGGCGGCGTCTTCGATCAAAGGCAGCTGGTGGCGATCGGCAATGGCCTTCAGCGCGGCCATGTCGCACACATTGCCATACACATGCACCGCGATGATGGCGCGGGTGCGTGGGGTGATGGCCGCTTCCACGCGAGACGGGTCCAGGCACCAGGTGTCTGGCAACACGTCCACGAACACGGGCTTGGCCCCGACGTGGACCACAGGCGCTGCCGAGGCGATCCAGGTGATCTCGGGCACGATCACCTCGTCGCCAGGCCCCACGCCCAAGGCCACCAGCCCCATGTGCAAAGCGCCCGTGCAACTGGAGGTGGCCATGGCGTGCGCCACCCCAAGGTGCTGCTCAAAGCCCCGCTCGAACCGCTCGATGTATTCGTAGCAACGCGCGCCCCATCCGTGACGGGCGGCGTCGGTCACATAGCTGACCTCCAACTCGGTGATGGAAGGCTTGGTGTAAAGCACGCGTTGAGACATGGTCGGCTCCTCACTCGATGTGCAAATGCGGCACGGCGGTGACGAAACGGGCGCCCCACGCACGGCAATGGGACAGCTGCTGCATGACCTCGTTCTTGAGGTTCCAGGGCAGGATCAAGATCAAGTCCGGTCGCACCTCGTCGATGACAGCGGGGGCCCTGACCGGGATCCGGCTGCCCGGCAAAAATCGGCCTTGCTTGTGGGGCGATGCGTCAACAACGCAAGGCAACAGGTCTGGTCGGACACCGGCGTGGTTGAGCAATGTATTGCCCTTGGCTGCTGCCCCATAAGCCATCACCTTGAGCCCCTGTTGCTTGGCTTGCAGCAAAAAGGCCAGAAGGTCGTTCTTGAGCCGGTCAGCGTGCTCTTGGAGTCCTCTGTAGAAAGCGGGCTCCTGCATGCCGGCATCCGCCTCGGTCTGGCGCATGTTGGCAACACGCTGGGTCACAGCTCGTGTGACGTCAAAGGCGGCGTGCTGAGCCCACACGCGCAACGAGCCGCCATGGGTGGGCAAGGTCTCGACATCCCACACCGTCAGGCCTTGTTCGGCAAACACCTGGCACACCGTGTGGAAGGAAAGGTAAGAGAAATGCTCGTGGTAGATCGTGTCGAACTGGTGGTGCTGGACCAGCTGCAATAGGTGTGGGAATTCGACCGTGACACAGCCGTCAGGCGCCAGCACCTCTTGAAATCCGCCCACAAAGTCATTGATGTCGGGCACGTGCGCCAACACGTTGTTGCCCAGCACCAGGCTCACCCGACCGCGCTCGGCAACGAAGGCCCTGGCCATGTCGCGGCCAAAAAAGGACTCGATCGACTCGATGCCCTTCTCGCGCGCCACGCGTGCCGTGCTGGCGGTCGGTTCCACGCCGACACAAGGGATGCCGCGGGCCTGAACGTGCTGCAGCAGATAGCCGTCGTTGGAGGCGACTTCCATGACCAGAGACTGCGCACTCAAACTCAGGCGTTGCACGGCCAAATCGACATAGCGCTTGGCGTGCTCGACCCAACTGCTTGAGTAGGACGAGAAGTACACGTAGTCAGCTGAGAACAGGGCGTCGTGGCGCTGCACCTCGTCGACTTGCACCAAGCGGCAACTCGGGCAGGTGAACACCTTCAACGGAAAGTGCGTTTCGGGTCGATGCAGGTCCTCGGACGTCAAGAAGGCATTCGATGGTGGCGCCGTGCCCAGGTCCACAAACACGTCTCGTGCATCGTCAAGCTGGCAAGCGCAGTGTCGGCATTTCATGGGATCACCTTCAGAAAATGGCTGTCGATCAGGGAGTGCTGACGGTCTCGATCAGACACGAGCGTGATCGGCAAAGGCCAGGCAATGGCCAATGTGGGGTCGTCATGGCGCACGCCAGCCTCGTGTTCTGGTCTGTAGTGGCCGGTGTGTTGGTAGAGCAACTCCACGTCATCGGTGAGCGCCTGAAAGCCATGTGCAAAGCCTTCTGGAATGAAGACCTGGGTGTCATTGTCTTCACACAAGCGCACGCTGTGCCAATGACCAAAGGAGGGCGAGCCCTCGCGCAAGTCCACCATGACGTCGTGCACCGCGCCACGCAGACAGCGGATGAGCTTGGCGTCGAGCGCAGGTGCGCGCTGAAAGTGCATGCCTCGGACTGTGCCTTTGAGGGCGGTTCGGCTCAGGTTGGTTTGCACAAAACGCAGGTCAGGCCGGATGGGAGCCAACTCGTCGGAGCAAAACACACGGGTCAGGCGCCCACGCGCATCACCGCGTCCTTGGGTGCCGACGATCCAGGCGCCGCGCAAAGGCGCTTCTTGCAGTTGCATCAAGCCCATGGCTGACCCAACTGGCGGGCACGCGCCACAAAGGCGTCCAACTGCGCGTCGGTGATCAACTCGCCACGCTCGTGCCACGCGCGGTACCAGTCCATGGTGTGGGTCACCATGTCTGCCGTAGACCAGACCGGTCGCCAGTCCAGCTCACGCTGCGCCAAGGCGCAATCCAGATGCAACAAGCCAGCCTCGTGGGGCTGGGGTGAATTCAACACTTCGTGACGGATGGCAGGCCAACGGGCGCTCATCATCCCGATCATGTCGGACACGGTGTGGTGGCCTTGCGGGTCAGGGCCGATGTTCCAGGCCAGCGACAGTCGCCCGGCGTCACGCCACAAGGCCTGCCCCATCAAGAGGTAGGCCGCCACGGGTTCGAGCACATGCTGCCAGGGGCGCGTGGCCTGCGGGTAGCGGATCGCCACCGCCTGCCCGGCCACGGCGCCACGCACCAGATCGGGCACGAGGCGATCCACCGACCAGTCACCGCCGCCGATCACATTGCCAGCGCGCGCGGTCGCCACCTTGACGGGGCCCCCTGCCCGGTCAGGCCGCGCCAAGAAGCTGTCGCGGTAGCTGGCCGTCACGATCTCGGCGCACGCCTTGGAGGCGCTGTAGGGGTCATGTCCACCGAGTGCATCGTTCTCACGGTAGCCCTCGCGTCGGTGCACGTTCCGATAGCACTTGTCGGTGGTGACGTTGAGCATCACCTTCACCGAAGGTGTCTCGCGAACGGCTTCCATCAGGTGGATGAGACCCATCACGTTGGTCGCATAAGTGCCCACCGGATCGGCGTAGCTGGGCCGAACCAAGGCTTGTGCCGCAAGGTGAAAAACGATCTCGGGCTGAGATGCGCGCAAGCACTCACGTACGGCCTGCGCATCGGCCAGGTCCACCAGGCACTCGCTGAGCCGGCCATCGCCTTGGCCTGCACTCGCCTCGGTCAGCAAGCCATGGTGAGACAAGTCCCCTATGGGCGGCAAGGACAAGGCGCTGACGTGGGCACCCATGCGCTGCAACCAGCGAACCAGCCATGAGCCCTTGAAGCCGGTGTGGCCGGTCACCAAGACCCGCCGTCCCTCGTACAGACCACCGAACAGTTGCTGCGCTTGCATGGCGGACCTCAATCCCACACCTTCCAAGGCGCTTGACCAGACTGCCACAGGTCATCCAAGCGCATCTTGTCGCGCAAGGTGTCCATAGGCTGCCAGAAGCCCTTGTGCACAAAGGCCGAGAGCTGGGCGTCTCTGGCCAGGTTCTCGATGGGGTCTTGCTCCCACACGGTGCTGTCGCCGTCAATGTAGTCAAGCACTTCGGGCTGCAGCACAAAGTAACCCCCATTGATCCAGTGCCCATCACCTTGAGGCTTCTCTTCAAAGCGGGTGATGCGTTGATCCTGGATGTCCAGGGCGCCAAATCGGCCGGGAGGCTGCACGCCTGTGATCGTGGCCATGCGCTTTTGCTGCTTGTGGAACTGGATCAACTTGCCAATGTCCACGTCCGAAAGGCCATCGCCATAAGTAAAGCAAAAAGGCTGACCGGGTTCCAGGTAACGCGCCACGCGCTTGAGACGGCCACCCGTCTGGGTTTGGTCACCGGTGTCGACCAGGGTGACTTTCCAGGGTTCGCAATGGCGTTGGCAGACTTCCATCTGGTTTTGCGCCAAGTCGAAGGTCACATCAGACATGTGCAAGAAGTAGTTGGCGAAGTACTCCTTGATGACGTAGCCCTTGTAGCCAAGGCAGATGACGAACTCGTTGATGCCATAGGCCGAGTACGTCTTCATGATGTGCCACAGCACGGGGCGACCACCCACCTCGACCATGGGCTTGGGCTTGTACATGGTCTCTTCGGACAACCGGGTGCCCAAGCCCCCTGCCAAGATGACTGCCTTCATGTGATGTGCTCCTGAATGACCAGCGTGTGCTTGTGCGACCTGCCGAGCTCAGCGCTGAGCCAGCAAGGGCGCAGGCTCCAGCCCCTGCTGGTGACGTTCGACCATGCGTTTGAGCAAGGCGTTGAAGTCGCGCGTGTAAGCGGCACTGTCAAACAGGGGGGCTGTGTCGCGCGCGCGATCCAAGTGATCTTTCAGACGCTGAATGGCTTGTGGGTCGCTCGCCAGTTGCACCACCTTGTCGTGGTACTCGGCCAAGCTGTCCGCAATGAGTTCTGGCAAACCCACAGCATTGAGCAGACTGGACGCCACCCTGGAGGCAAACGTCTTGCCCCGGTAGGTCACCACTGGCAGCCCCGACCACAAGGCATCGCTGGCGGTGGTGTGGGCATTGCAAGGCCAGGTGTCGATGAAGACATCGGCCAGTCGGATGCGATTGATGTGCTCCGTCAAGCCCAGACGGGGCGCCCAATGGATGCGCGACAGGTCCACGCCACGCACAGACAGCTCTTCTTCCAGGTGGGGCCGGGCTTGGCCGTGCCAGTCCAGCAACCACAGCACCGCGTTCGGGATGTCGTTGAGCAAGCCGCACCACACGTCCAGCACCTCATCAGAGATCTTGTAAGCCTGGTTAAACCCACACAGCACGACAGCGTCTTCTGACAGTCCCGCTTCGGCGCGGGTCATGGGCGAAGGGCGGATGCGCTGCTGGTCATTGGGCTGATAACAGATCGGCATTTGGGCGATTTGCTCAGCAAAGTGAGTGGCATGCTCGATGGGCGTGACGATGGGATCACCAATGATGTAGTCCATGTAGTCGCCTCCTGTGGTGCCCGGAAAGCCCAGGAACGTGGCTTGTACGGGGGCTGGGCGACGCGCCATGACGCTCATGCGGTTTTCGGCCGTAAAGCCCTTGAGGTCGATCAGCAGGTCGATCTGGTCGTCGGCAATGCGCTGGGCAATGTCTTGGTCGGGCACGCCACGCAAGTTCACAAAGTGCTCGGCCGATTGCTCCACGCGCAAGCGCATGGCTGTGCGCTCGATGTTGGAACCGTGGGAGTACAAAAACACCTCGAACTGGCTTCGGTCGGTTTGCTCGAACACCTCGCACATCAGCACACACGTGGCGTGTTGGTGGAAGTCGGCCGAGAGGTAGCCCAGGCGAATCCGGCCTTCGGTGCGGGGCCGTGCATGGCGCACCGCTGGCTTGATGCCGCGCCAGTTGTTGCTCATCAGGCGGCACGCCTTAAGCTGGTGCAGGGGGTCGTCGACCAGCGTGATGTGCGCAAACGGGGCTGTCATGATCGCTGCGTTGTCAGCAGCAGCCTCGACCAACGCTTTCATCTTCTGCTCGGCCTCGCGTGCATGCGTCCAGCGGCAGCTCTCGCGCTCAGCGTAAGCCAGCATGCCGTGGACATGCAGTTCGTAGGCCCCCAAGCCGAGCAGCAAGCCCGTGCGAAAGCACTCCGAGGCCTCCTCTTTGAGCAACAGCTCATAAAAGGAGATGCCCATGCGGTAGTGCGACAAGGCGTCGTCCATCTGCTCCTGCAGCGTGTTCATGAAAATCGGAATGGCTTGCTGATGCTGACCTGAGTTCTGCAATGCGCAGGCCATGGCACTCCAGTAATCGTGGTCGTGCCTGGCCTCCTCCTTCACCGACTTCAACAATTCGATGATGTCGCCGTGGCGTTGCAGCCGATTGAGGGCGCCCACCTTGAGCATGAGTGCCAGCTCAGAGGCCGGGTTCTGCTTGAGCGCTTTGCCGCTGTACCTGACCGAGTCTTCAAATTGACCGACCTTGTGCGCCGCCTTCGCTGCGTTCAACAAATAGACATCGTCATTGGGCGACTGCTTGAGCGCTGCCTCGAACGCCTTGAGTGCGTCGCCCCAGTCGCCGCGCTTGCCCAACGCAACGCCTCGTTCCCAATGCTGATGCGCCTGGCGGACAGAACGGGAATGGGGCTTTTGCAAGGCGAGCATGGCGACCTCAGGACATTGGTGCGTAGACGGAAAGGCCAGTGAAAGCCCGAATTCAGTCTAGAAGACGCACAACCCTCAAGAACTCACCAAGTGCGCCGAAAACGAGTGCCATTTCCTGCAGACGTCAAGCAGCGCTTGTGCAAACAGCTTGTAAAAGCGTGAAAAAAGGCCCTCAAGAAGGCCAATACCGGGGTCGATAAACAAACCAACGGGATCGCAAGGTTTCGGGGTCCGGTTAGCCGGCCAGAGCTTCACGTGGATTCATCCACAAGGGCGAAGGACTGACTAGCGTCGGGCAGGTCACGCTGAAGACGTCGCAAGACCCAACAGCACTTGTTCGCCGGCGCTATCGCCGGGTAGTAATCATCGCCAAAGGATCACATCATGTCCACTTCAGTCAACACCAACGTCGTTTCGCTCAATGCGCAACGCAATCTGTCCTCTTCTCAAAGCAGCCTGGCCATGGCCATGCAGCGCCTTTCATCAGGCCTGCGTGTGAACTCTGCCAAAGACGACGCTGCCGGTCTTGCCATTGCCGAGCGCATGAATGCGCAAGTCAAGGGCATGAACGTCGCGGTGCGCAACGCCAACGACGGCATCTCGATGACGCAGACCGCTGAAGGTGCGCTGGGGAAAATCGGCGACAACCTGCAGCGCATGCGTGAACTGGCTGTGCAATCGCGTAACGCCACCAACAGCGATGGCGACCGCGAGAACCTGCAAAAGGAATTCAAAGAACTGCAGTCTGAAATCAGCCGCACCGTGGACGGCACCAAGTTCAACGGCACGGCCATGTTTGCCTCGGGCGCCGCCACACAGATCTCATTCCAAGTGGGTGCTGGCACCAAGGCAGAAGACCGCATCACCATCGAAGGTGCAGCACTGGGCGGCGGCACCGCCACCTCGGCTTCGTCGGCCATTTCCTCCACCACTGCCACAGCCGAAGCTGACCTGGTCTCCACGGTCACCTCCAACTGGGACGGCACCAACGGCATCTCGATCGGCGGTGGCGCATCTGGCGCAGCGACCAACATCGCGACCGTCAGCCAAGTCGATGACGCAATCAACGCGATCGACAAGGCCATGGACCTGGTCAACAACAAGCGAGCCAACTTCGGTGCCTCTCAAAACCGCTTTGAAGCCGTGATCTCGAACCTGCAAACCAACATCGAGAACCAAGCTGCAGCCCGTGGCCGTATCGTCGACGCCGACTTTGCGACGGAAACGTCGAACCTGTCTCGATCGCAGATCCTGCAGCAGGCCGGTACCGCGATGGTGGCGCAGGCCAACCAGCTGCCCCAGCAGGTCCTCAGCCTCCTGCGTTGATCCAGACCTCACGTCCTGGCGCTTATCGAACAAGCGCCGCCCAGAAAGCCGCCCCCCGGGGCGGCTTTTTCACGTTCAGGAATTAAAGAGAACTGGGGGTGAAAAGCGCTCTTCATCGGGTTTTTGCTCGTGCTTGATTTGGTCGAATATCACTGCACAGGTCAGAGTTTCCCGATTGCATCTTTGGCCATTCTTCTGCCTTGAAGCCGGCCGGCATGCGAGCCGGGAGTCTTTAGATTCTTTAGGAGTTCACCATGCCCCAAACGATCAACACGAACATCGTCTCGCTCAACTCGCAGCGAAACCTGAACATGTCGCAAACATCGCTTGCGACGTCCATGCAGCGGCTGTCGTCTGGCCTGCGTGTGAACTCCGCCAAGGACGACGCCGCCGGCCTGGCCATCGCGGAACGGATGAACACCCAGGTGCGCGGCATGAACGTCGCCATTCGCAACGCCAATGACGGCATCTCGCTGGCGCAAACCGCTGAAGGCGCGCTGGGCAAGATCGGTGACAACCTCCAGCGCATGCGTGAGCTGGCGGTTCAGTCCCGCAATGCCACCAACAGCGATGGCGACCGCGAGAACTTGCAGAAGGAATTCATCCAGCTGCAAAACGAAATCTCTCGCACAGTGGACGGAACCAAGTTCAACGGCAGCGCCCTGTTTGCATCAGGCACCGCCACCACCCTGTCGTTCCAGGTCGGCGCAGGCACCGCAGCGACCGACAAAATCGACGTGACCGGCGCCCTGCTGGGTGGCGGCACGGCCATGTCGGCTGCCTCCGCGATCGAGTCCACCTCAACAACGGCTGAGCCCGACCTCATTGCCACCATCACCGCCCAATGGGACGGGACCAATGGCGTGGCCATCGGCGGCGCGGCGTCGGGCGCATCAACCACAATCTCCAGCGTGACGCAGGTCGACGACGCGATCAACATGATCGACAAGGCCCTGAACGTGATCAACGACAAGCGCGCGGCCTTCGGTGCGACCCAAAACCGCTTCGAAGCCGTGATCTCGAACCTGCAGACGAGCGTCGAGAACCAAGCCGCTGCGCGGGGCCGGATCATGGATGCCGACTTCGCAGCAGAAACCTCGAACCTGTCTCGATCGCAGATCTTGCAGCAGGCAGGCACGGCGATGGTGGCGCAGGCCAACCAGTTGCCCCAGCAGGTCCTGAGCCTGCTCAAGGGCTAAACCGAACATTACGTCACAACTTGGTCGACGCAACGCTCAAGTTGCATGATGGTCTGCCGAAAGCAACGATGTCCAGGCGGAGTATCGACCGCCAGGACATCTTTGCATTGAGAGGGGTACACCATGGCCACATTGAGCTCACTGGGCGTCGGCAGCGGCTTGGATGCTGAAACGATCGTCACCAAACTGGTCGCCATCGAAAAGCAACCAGAGGCCGCCATTGTTGCGACAAACAAAGACCTCAGCACCCAGGTGTCCACTTGGGGCAAGGTTCAGAGCACATTTTCAGCATTGCAAGATGCGGCCAATGCCCTCAACAAAAGCACCTTCTGGGATGCCACCAAGGGCACATCCAGCGACGACAGCACCGTGAGCGTCACCACCGGCGCGTCCAGCAGTGCGGGCTCTTACAGCATTTCGGTGCAGTCGCTTGCCGCCTCTCAGTACGTCGCCAGCCAAGCCTATGCGGCCAGCACCACCTCGGTGGGCCAAGGCAGCATCAAGATCGAGTTGGGCACCTACGTGTCTGACAACGCCACCCCGCCTGCGGTGACCTTCAATGCCAAGGTTGCCGCCTCCGCAGTCAACATACCGATTGGCCCGGGCGACGACACCCTCGAAAAAATCCGCGACCGCATCAACTCGGCCAATGCCGGCGTCACCGCATCGTTGGTCAATGACGCCGCCGGGGCTCGCCTCGTCATGCGGGGTCCCAGTGGCGATAGCAATGCCTTCAAGGTGTCCATCACCGAAGACAGCGCAGCCCCTGGCTTGTCTGCGTTGGCCTTCGATGCATCGACTGGTGGCACCAGTGCCATGAACCGCACGCAATCGGCCAGCAACGCAAAGGCCACCATCAATGGCCTGCAAGTGAGCACCGAGAGCAACACCATGAGCGGCGTGGTCGATGGGCTGACACTGACGCTGGGCAAGGTCACCACCTCGCCTGTGACGGTCAATGTCACCAAAGACACAGACAGCATCACCAAGGGCCTCAGCGACTTCACCACCGCCTACAACAACGTGGTGAGCACCATCCGTGTCCAGAGCCTGTACGACCCGGCTTCCAAAACGGGCGGCCCCCTGCAAGGCGATGCCACGGCTCGTGGCTTGCTAAGCCAGTTGCGCAGCCTGGTCGGCAGTGGCTCCGGTGCCTCCAGCGTGTTTGGTCGCTTCTCTGACATTGGCATTGACATCGCCACCGATGGCACCTTGTCCAGCAACAGCGCCAAGCTCGGGAAGGCGCTGAGCACCAACGGGGCGGAACTCAAAAAGTTTTTCTCGAACACCAATGACACCGATGCCAGCAAGAACGGCATGTCTCAGATGATCAGCAAGCTCAGCGGGCAACTGCTCGGCTCCGACGGTGCGATCAAAACCCGCACCGACGGCCTGAATGCGACCATCACACGCAACAAGGCCAGGATCGACAGCATCGACGCCAAGGCCGCTCTGGTGGAGAAGCGACTGCGTGCCCAGTACACAGCCCTTGACACCAGCATCTCCAAGCTCAATGGCTTGTCCACCTACGTCTCGGCACAACTGGCCGCGCTGAACAAAACCGCTTGAGGCACAACACCTGTCAGTTTGATCGATGGCATCGTTCAAGGTCCTGAGCCAGCAGTCGATAACAAATACATCCAAGACAACACAGCAGAGCTTCAAGATGTTTGCACCTGCCAGCCCCTTCTCTCGCCCACTGCCTGCCGGTGATCGCACGATGTCTGCGATGTATCGCCAAATCGGCGTTGAAACCAGCATCAGTGGCGCCAGCCCTCATCAGCTCATCAAGCTGCTCTTCAACGGCTACTTCGAGGCCCTGACTGAAGCGAAGGGCGCGATGCCCAAGAAAGACCATGAGGGCAAAGGCAAGGCCATCGGCCGGGCCATCCGCATCGTCGATGAAGGCCTCAAGGCCAGCCTCGACCTGAGTGCAGGCGGAGAGATTGCGCGCAACCTCAATGACCTCTACAGCTACATCTGCATCCGCTTGACGCATGCCAATCTGCACAACGACGAAAAGGCACTGGACGAATGCGCAAATCTGATGACGCCAGTCAAGGAAGCATGGGACGCCATTCAAACCAACGCAGGCCAGGTTCAAGCCAGCCGCATGGAGTTGCAAGCATGAACGCCCCCGAACTGCTCATGCCCGCCGACGAAGAGTTGGCCCACGGCAACCTGCTCAGCTACTACGAAGCGATCGAACATGCCAGCCACGACATGCTCACAGCAGCACGCGCGGGCGACTGGGACACGGTCGTCAAATTGGAAGGCGCATGCGCCGTTCTGATTGCTCAGTTGCGCCATGCCAGCGATGAACACCCGCTGGAGTCAAGCGAGCTGACTCAGAAGACGCGCATCATGCAGCGCATCCTGGTCAATGACGCCGAAATACGCAACCTCGCCGAGCCCTGGATCAATGACCTGGGCAACATGATGGGGACCTCGACCGATCCACAAAAGATGCACTGAGCGCAGGCCGACAGGCCTGGCGCCACGTACAACCCGAAAGCCCCAGCAGATGTCCACGTCAAGCTCCAGGTCCGCAGTCAGCGCATTGGACGACTATCGCATCGGCAACTCGGTCGAGATCATGGCCTTGCTGCAGCAGTTGCTCGACAGCAATGCCCTGATCACCCTCAGCGCACCCAATGGCAGCTGCTACACCACCTTGCTGCGCAGCGCAGACAGCAAGCGCGGCATCATCTGCCTGAGCGCGAGTGCACACGATGCCCCCTTGCAATCGCTGCTCTCTGGCGACGAGGTGGTGGCCGTGGCTTACCTCAACAGCATCAAAGTGCAGTTCGATTTGATCGGTGCGGTGCTGGTGAACGGACCCAGCGATCAGGCGATCAATGCGCGCCTGCCACAAGAGATGTACCGCTTTCAGCGACGATCCGCTTTCCGCGTGCGCCCGCTGAGCAGCCGCATGCCGACCGCACAGTTCCCGCACCCGGCAATGCCCGACATGACCTTGTCCCTGCGTGTGCTGGACATCAGCCTGAGTGGCGTGGCCTTGTTTCTCCCGGAAAACGTGCCCCCCATCGACGCGGGCGTGCGCATCGGACAATGCCAGCTGACGCTGGACGACGACACCCAGATCACCACCGGCCTGCTGATCCAGCACGTCACCTCCATCCACCCAGAGACCAAAGGCCTCCGCCTGGGATGCGAGCTGATCACGCTGGATTGGGGCGATCGGAGCCTGCAAAGCTACATCAACCTGACGCAAAAGCGCCGCCTGGCGCTGCCGTCAGTCTGACCAGCTGGCACCCGCCCTGCGCAAGCGAGCCGAGCTCGGGCTGCTAGCATTCGGGGATGACCGAGAACGCCCGCCCCTCCTCACACACGCCCTGGACCATCGCCACACGTGAAAGCCGCTTGGCCCTGTGGCAAGCCGAACACGTGCGCGACCTGCTCCAAAGCCGCACGCAACGCACCGTGCAACTGCTAGGCATGACCACGCAAGGCGACCAAATCCTGGACCGAGCCTTGTCCAAAGTCGGCGGTAAAGGCCTTTTCGTCAAAGAACTCGAAGTCGCCATCGCAGAAGGTCGTGCCGACCTGGCCGTGCACTCGCTCAAAGACGTGCCCATGGAGCTGCCCGAAGGCTTTGTGCTGGCCGCCGTCATGGAACGCGAAGACCCCCGAGACGCCTTCGTCTCCAACCACCATGCGCAGCTGTCAGATTTACCGCAAGGCGCGGTGGTGGGCACATCCAGCCTGCGCCGGATGGTGCAGCTGCGCGCACGTCGCCCTGACCTGCAGATCCAAGCCCTGCGCGGCAACCTGGACACGCGGCTGCGCAAGCTCGATGAAGGCCAGTACGACGCCATCATTTTGGCCGCAGCCGGCCTCAAGCGCCTGGGCCTGGCCTCACGCATCAAAGCCCTGATCGATCCCCAAGACATGCTGCCCGCCGCAGGGCAAGGCGCCCTGGGGCTGGAAATCAAAGGCAGCGCCGATCCGGCACTCGCCAGCGCCGTCCAAGGTTTGGCACATCAACCCACGTGGCTGGCGACACTTGCTGAACGCGCCGTGTCCCGCGCCATGGGCGGCAGCTGCTCCATGCCCTTGGCGGCTTTCGCGCAATGGCGTGAAGGCGCGCAACCGGTTCTGGAGCTGCAAGCCCTTTTGGGCCATCCGACCGAACCCCAGTTGGTGTCGAGCTCGCACGTGGCCAGCCCTGATACGCCTGAACAAGCCGAGGCCATGGGCCTGGCCGTCGCCGCGCAACTCAAGGCACAGGCTGGACCTGCTTGGCTGGCGGCCCTCTGAGCCATGCACACCCTGGTCACCCGCCCTGAGCCTCAAGCAAGCCAATGGGCTGCGGACCTGAACCAGGAGGGCTTGGCCTCCAGCGCTTTGCCGCTGATCGCCATCGGCGCCCCTCAGGACCCGGAACCGGTCACACAGCTGTGGGAGCAACTGGCTGGGCAGCGCCTGTTGATGTTCGTGAGCCCCAGCGCCGTCGAGTGGTTTTTCCGCCTGCGCCCCTTGGGCGCCGCATGGCCGGCTGGCACGCTGGCCGCCACACCAGGGCCCGGCACCGCCAAGGCCTTGCGAGAGGCCGGCGAGCCCCTGGGCTTGGCTGCACAGCACATCATCGTGCCTCCTCCATCGGCTGCGCAGTTTGACTCTGAAGCGCTGTGGCCATTGCTGGCCCCGCACCCCTGGCAAGACGCCCGGGTCACCGTGGTCAGTGGCGGCGACGACACCGAAGTGCAAGGCAGGACCTGGCTGGCCGAGCAGCTCCAAAGCCGAGGTGCGCACGTCACCGCGTTGCTGAGCTACCAACGCACCCCGGGTTCATGGACGAGCGCCCAGCGCGAGCAGGCCACACTGGCCTTGCAGCACCCCACCGAGCACGTGTGGCTGCTGAGCAGCTCGCAGGGCATTGCCAACCTCGTGGCGCACCACCTGCCAGACCTCACCGGCAAACCGCACACCGACCTGGGCCAGTCTCTCGCCATCAGCACCCACCCGAAAATCACCCAACGTGCCCGTGAGGCCGGATTTGGCCGCATCCTGGCGGCTCGCCCGACCCTGGCCGCAGTGGTGCAAGCACGACGCTCTTTGCAAGGTCAGCCGGACTGAGCCACAAGCACCACCACGACGCCAAGCCCTGTCGATACAATGAATTCACCGTGATTGACACCAGCGCCCCCCACCCCACCCCAGCACCCGCCTCTGGCGGCCAGCCCACTGCCGATACCGCCGTGGACAGCGGCGCGCCTGAGCACTGGATGCGCTGGGCCGTGCTCATTTTGAGCGCCGCCACCTTGAGCGCCGGCTGGTTGGCCTGGAACACCCAAAAGCGCGTGCAATCGCTGGAACAAGAACTGGTGCGGCGCCAGCAAGACAGCCAAGGCCAGGCCACCGAAGCGCGAGTGCTGTCCAAGCAAGCTGAAGACCTCTCTCGCGAAGCCGTGGCGCGCACCACGCTGCTGGAGACACGGCTGGCTGAGGTGGCATTGCAGCGCACCCAAATTGAAGAGTTGATCAAGACGCTGAGCCTCTCGCGCGACGAAAACTTGGTCGCCGACATCGACGCCGGCCTGCGGGTTGCCAACCAGCAAGCCACCCTCACCGCCAGCGCAGAGCCCTTGATCTCGGCACTCCAGTCGGCCGACGATCGCCTGGCCCGAGCCAAACAACCTCGCCTGGACAACATCCGACGCGCCGTCGCCAAAGACCTCGACCGGGTGCGCGGCACCCGTGTGGCCGACCTGACCTCGCTGACCATTCGACTCGACGAGGCCACGCGCCTGGTCGATGAAATCCCTTTGATCAACCAACCAGAGTCGATACAAACGAGCGCGCCGGCATCGGCCAAAAGCGGCGGCCCGTCGACGTCAAACGGCAGCGCGAACAAGGGTGCCAAGGCACGCACCACACCCGAAGAAACGAGCGCAGCCACAGCCAGCGCCCCGGCTGCATCCTCCTGGGGAGAACAAGCCTGGACCTGGACACAGGGCGCAGCCCAAAACGCTTGGAATGAAACACGCGGGCTGGTGCGTCTGACACGGATCGCGCGGCCAGAAGCCATGCTGCTCTCGCCAGACCAAGGCTTCATGCTGCGTGAAAACATCAAACTGCGCCTGCTCAACGCCAGGTTGTCTCTGCTGAGCCGTCAAAACGGCTTGGCTTTGGGTGACCTGCAAACGATCCAGAGCGTGGTGCCCCGTTATTTCGACACCCAGTCGCGCAAGACGCAACTGCTGCTGTCCATGCTCACCGACGTGGCTGCCCAAGGCCAACAAACCACCGTGCCGCGCCCTGACGACACCCTGGCCGCTTTGGCCACGGTCTCTGGCGGTCGCTGAGCCACAGCCCTACCGCCCTCTCGAAGAGCTCCCCCCTCATGCGCTCCATTGTCTGGCTCCTTTTGTTGGCGGTTGTCGCCGTGGTTGGCGCCACGGCCCTCGGCGGCAACGACGGCCTGGTGACCATCTTCTGGCTGGGTTGGCGCGCAGACGTCTCTCTCAACCTGTTCCTGCTGACCCTGTTGCTGGCCTTTTTGGCCATCTACTCGCTGATGCGTGGCCTGGACGGACTGCTCCATCTGCCTGAGCGCGCGAAACGCTGGCGGGTGGCCCAGCGCGATCGCCTCGCCCAGGCGGCCCTGCGCGAAGGCTTGGCCTTGTACATGGCGGGCCGCTACATCCGCGCCCACAAGGCCTGCCAGAAGGCCGTGGCCATTCAGGCAGACACACCCGACCTCGCGCTCGATGCCGAGTTCACCGCCATCGCGCACCTGCTGTCTGCCGGCAGCCTGCACCGGCTCCAGGACCGCAAACACCGCGACGAACACATCCAGCGCGCACTGGAGCTGTCTCAACTGACGCGAAAGCCGCGCGCCACCGAGGAAGGCGCCCGACTGCTCGCCGCCGAATGTGCACTGGAAGACCGGGATGCTCCGCGCGCGCTGCGAGATCTGGCCGAATTGCCCCCTGGCGTGGCCCGCCGCACACAGGCGCTGCGCCTGAAGCTGCAGGCGACGCGACTGGCACGGCAACCCATGGAGGCGCTCAAAACCGCGCGCCTGCTGGCCAAGCACCAGGGCTTCAGCACCGGTGCGGCCGAAGGGCTGCTGCGCACCTTGGCCGCCGAAACGCTTGACACTGTGCGCGACGCCGACCAGCTCCGCACCTTGTGGCAGTCCATGGATGGCCATGACCGGAAGGACCCCTTGATCGTGGCCCACGCGGCCCGTCGCATGGCCCTGCTCGGTGCACCGCAAGAAGCCCGGCAATGGCTCGCCCCGCTGTGGGACAAGCTCAACAGCTTGCCTGTGGATGCCGTTGAAGCGCTCTCGAAGGCCCTGGCCCTCGGCCTGCAAGACCTGGAGGCCGAATGGCTGCCGCGCCTGGACGCCTGCTCACCAGCCGCCCTGCGCAACCCAACCCTGGCGCTGACACTGGGCCTGGCCTTGGCCGAACGCCAACTGTGGGGCAAAGCCCGAGGGATGCTGCTGTCGGCAGCCAACGACCTGACGCTGGCCCCTGAACAACGTCGCCACGCGTGGGCCAAGTTGGGCCAACTGGCGGAGCAGGAATCGCGCACGGAAGAGGCGGCCCGCTTCTTCAGGCTGGCTGCGCTCACCAAACCAGAAGCGTGAAATCAAACGGTGCTGTACAAAACGTTTGAAAGCATGTTATAGTCTTGCCTCTCGGCGGCTGTAGCTCAGTTGGATAGAGTACTTGGCTACGAACCAAGGGGTCGTGGGTTCGAATCCTGCCAGCCGCACCAGAGACAATCAAATTGATCCGTTGAATGATTCATTTCACGGTTCAATCAAACGAGAGAAAGACGTCCTCAGGGCGTCGAGCGCACCACCAGTGATCACCGGTGGTACAGCATGCGGCTGTAGCTCAGTTGGATAGAGTACTTGGCTACGAACCAAGGGGTCGTGGGTTCGAATCCTGCCAGCCGCACCATTTTCAAAGCCCGTAGGTTTGCGCCTACGGGCTTTTGTTTTGGCTCAGCCTGCTCGGCTGAACCGCCGGCGCACCCACAGCGACACGGCCACCGTGGCGACC
>CANCFV010000017.1 GCA_947377275.1 Burkholderiales bacterium
CAGCGCGTGATCGCCAATGCGGCGAACATGCTCTCGAGCCTGTCGCAGTTTGTGGGCGTGGTGACGGCGCCGCGCAAAGCCACGGTGTTCAGGCACGTCGAGTTCTTGCGGCTGGGCGACAAGCGCGTGCTGGTGATCTTGGTGGCCCCGGACGGTGACGTCCAAAACCGCGTGATCTTCACCCCGCAGGACTTCAGCCAGGCACAGCTGATCGAGGCCAGCAACATCCTCAATGCCCACTATTCGGGCTTGAGCATCGAAGAAATGCGTGAGCGCCTCAAGAACGAGGTGGACCAGCTGCGCAGCGACATTGCCAGCCTCATGCAGGCGGCGGTGCAGGCCGGTGGCGAGGCGATGGCCGAGAGCACCGAGCAGCTGGTGGTCTCAGGCGAGCGTAATTTGTTGACGGTCGAGAGCTTCTCGAACGACCTGGGCTCGCTGCGCCGCATGTTCGACGTGTTCGAGCAAAAAACGCAGCTGATGCGCTTGCTCGATGGCTCCAGCCGCGCCGAGGGCGTGCGAATCTACATTGGCGGCGAAAGCCAGATCGTGCCGTTCGAAGAGCTGTCGGTCGTGTCGGCACCTTACGAGATCAATGGGCAGGTGGTCGGCACCCTGGGCGTGATCGGCCCCACGCGCATGGCCTATGACCGCATGATCGAGATTGTGGACATCACGTCACGGCTGGTGACCAACGCGCTGAGTCAGCGCTGAGCTGCGCCTACAATCTGCAGCTTGCCAGCCGGGGGCCGTTAGCTCAGTTGGTTAGAGCAGAGGACTCATAATCCTTTGGTCGTTGGTTCAAGTCCAACACGGCCTACCAAGTATTCATCGATGTTTGCGGGCGATTTGGTCGCTGCGTCACAAGCCGAAATTTGCCGAAAGGTACAAATTCGGTACAGTGGCCAGGGACAGATCCTTCAGAGAGCCTGCATGCCAACCATCGTCAAGACCGATTCAGGGACCTGGAAAGCCGTCATCCGCAAGACCGGCTTCCCCACCACCACAAAGACCTTCCGCCTCAAGCGCGATGCTGAGGACTGGGCCCGCACCACCGAGGACGAGATGGTGCGCGGTATGTACGTCAAGCGTGCGCCCGCCGAGAAGCTGCTGTTCGCCGCTGCCATCGACCGCTACCTGGCCGAGGTCACGCCCAGCAAGCGGCCTTTCACGCAGGCAGGCGAGAAGCATCGGGCGGCCACGCTGAAGAAGCACTTTGGCAAGTACTCGCTGGCGGGCATCACAGCCGAGCTGGTGGCCAAGTACCGCGACGAGCGCCTGGCTGGCCTTGACCGCCTCGACGCCGATGGCAACCCCAAGCCGCGCGCTGCCAACTCTGTGCGGCTGGAGCTGGCCCTGATCGGGCACCTGTTCACCGTGGCCATCAAGGAATGGGGCCTGGGGCTGATCTACAACCCTGTGCTGAACATCCGGCGGCCATCGCCAGGGGCGGGCCGCAACAGGCGCTTGTCGGCCAAGGAAGAGTCCACGCTGTTTGCCTTGATCGACCAGTACTCCAACCCCATGCTGCGCTGGATCGCGCGCATTGCCATCGAGACGGGCATGCGCTCTTCAGAGATCGGCACACTGAAGCTCGACCAGGTGGACCTGACGAAGCGGGTGGTGTTGCTCAAGCAGACCAAGAACACCACGCAGCGCACCGTGCCATTGAGCAAAAAAGCGACCGAGCTGTTCACCGAGGCTGTGGCCAACCCGACGAGGCCAAAGAAGGAAACCAGCCTGGTGTTCTTTGGTGAGCCTGGCAAGGACGAGAAGCGCCGACCCTATAACTTCAACAAGGCTTGGCGTGAGATCAAGGCCAAGGCGGGCATGCCTGACCTGCATTTTCATGACCTGCGCCACGAGGCCGTGAGCCGGTTTGTGGAGGCGGGGCTGAGTGACCAGGAGGTGTCGGCCATCAGTGGGCACAAGTCGATGCAGATGCTCAAGCGGTACACGCACTTGAGGGCTGAGGACTTGGTGGCTAAATTGGACGCCTTGCCGAGACCTCAGGTGGTAGAGAAGTAGTCGGCGACGTTTAATCTTTTGCCCAATCGAAGCTTAGTTTTTCCCATCGAAAATCATTGGGAATTACTCTTTGCGGGTTTCGAAGGTAATCATCGAGCACAAAGTTGCTGATGGGTAGGTTTGCGCGATATTCTCGATTGCCGCTGAGGTGTTGCGCCTCTTGAGCCCTCAGCTCGTCAAGCAGGTCGTCATAAATTCCAATAGCGTCAAGGGTTGTAAGTGCGGCGTAGTTGTCTGTGCACATTCTGACGCATCGGTATGCCCCGGTCATATCAATGCTTGATTTTCCAATGCGGGTTACGAGCTGACTTATTCGGTGCAGTGCAATAGCTTCGGTCACGTGGCGAAGTGTAAGCGGCATGTCATATGCTTCAGCCAGCAAAAGCTCCCCTTCAAAATTCCGCATAGCTTCTTGGAGGCTGTATTCATTGGAAGGCTCGTCTTCAACGCTGAATGCCCAAACGTCTATTTCTGGTTCGCTTGCGTTCGTTTTCCAAGTGCCCGTTGGTGTTTCCATTTCGGCAACAAGATGCGGCCATATTCGATCATCGATTTCTGGGCCATCTTCCAAGAAGCGAGTCCGGCAAATAGGCCACAATGCTTGCGGCTCATCCCACAAAGCTCGCCAAAGATCTGACGGGCCGTGCCAGTAAATTTCGCGCGCATCGCTCGATTCAGGAATCCTGCTGAGCCAGTTCAACTGTTGCTCTGAGATTGGTCGCGTTCCATTGAAGTTGTGCCTCCATTTGCCTGACTCCTGAGTGGTGGCTTCGACTTGCTTGTCGAACCAGCCGGCGAACTGATTGGGGTTCTCCGCCCCAACGCGCCGAGAAAGCTCCCTCATCAATGCCACCGTGCGCATTCGGCTGCGACGCGCCTCGGTCTCGGTGCGTTTTGGTCGGGCCATAGGGCAATTTGTCCTAGTAAGAAAATGGGCCATTTGTTGACCTTCAATCCTACTGCCGTAACGACAAGAATTTGTCCGTTCAAGTTGCATCAACACGGCTGGAGTACGGAATGACCATCGAAGAAACGCTTCTGCAGCAGTACGGCCCTTTGCTCAGCATCAGCCAACTGGCATCGATTTTGGATCGCTCGCCTGAAGGGCTCCGAATCAGTCTCCGCAGAACCAGCGACTGGGCCACCGAGATCAACACGGCGCGCCTCAAGGTTGGGCGACGGGTGTACTTCCGCACCTCGCAAGTCGCCAGCATGCTGTCCGCCAATTGATTCCTGGCCTGTTGCAATCGTGAGCATCAAGATCATGAGCATGGTGTGGGAGCACTACCCGGCGGGTGGTGGTGACCTGCTGATGGCTTTGGCTTGCGCGGACCACGCGCATGACGACGGAACGAGCGTCCGGCCGAGCGTCGGGCACCTTGCCCGCAAGACTCGCCAGAGCACTCGCACCGTTCAACGGCAGCTGTCTCAGATGCGCGCATCGGGGTGGCTGATCCAGGTCAGAAACGGTCACGGAGGGCGCGGGCACGCTGCCGAATACCGCATCAATCCCCTGTGGATAACTAACCCTGTCAATTTGACACCCTTTGCTGAAAACCCAGGCACAAGGGCGTCAGATGAAGCAGAAAAGGGTGACGCTGGCGGTATGCAAAGGGTGACACAGGTGGCGCCCCAACCACCATTAACCATCATTGAACCAACTACTACCCCACAGACCGGTTCGGATGAGCCGGATTCGGAGCAGATCGACGGTTTGATTTGGCCTCGGTTGCTCACAGAGCAAGAGCGTGTTGTGGGGGCCGCCGTCATGGAGTCATGTCCGCCTAAGTTGCGGCAGCAAGTGCTCGACGAGGTGGCGGGGCTGGCAGATCGGGGTGCTGTGCGTCATCCCATGGGCTTGATTTCGAAGTTGGTGGACGCGGCTAGGCGGGGGCGCTTCGTCCCATCCGCTGCTCTGGACTGGAAGCCCAAACGCCTTGCGATGGCCAGAGCGGTGCGGGACCGTGAGCGGCTACTTCGTGAACGGCGGGATCCGGGGCCGGATGAGGGCAATCCGGCGATGAGGGAGGCGGCTCGCGCCAAGATTGCCGAGCTGACCCATCAAATGCGGCTCACACGCCCCGATCGGGGTTTGAGGAAGGTCAGGGGTGCTTGAATCATGAAAACGCTCTCAGAACGCATTTCTGCGCGAACTGGCGAAAAGCCCGCGCCAAGCCCCAAAAGCAATCGGGCGGTGTTCTTGGCTTTGCGTGCCGACATACAAAGCGCACTTGATGACGGCTGGTCTGTCCTGGCCATCTATGAAACCTTGAACGAAGAGGGCGTCGTTTTGTTCAGCTACCAGTCGTTCCGGCTGTACGTGAACCGGTTGTTGCTGGGCAAGGCCTTGCCACCATCACCAAAGCGAACGCCCAAGAAGGGCGCAAAGGGCACAAGTGGGCAACTGGACTGTGGCTCCGACCGAAACAAAGGGGCCTTGTTGTGAGCCCTCGTCTTCAAGCTTTGCTGCACCTTGCTTGTGGCCTCACTTTCCCTACCCTTGGCGTTCAAAAAGCTTTCTTTGCTTTCAATGGCCGGTCAACTTTCGTTCGAACGTTCAAAGCAAGCGTCGAACAAGCTTCGGCAACGCGAGGGCCTTGCGAAAAGCAAGGCCGAGTCCGGGGCAGGATATGTGAAGTGGGCCCACCGCAAGCGGTTGGTCTCACTTCACTGGCCCGTATTCGCACTTCGTGCTCAATGGGCATCCTGCTCTGCGAGGCGGTCGGCTGCCGCCGCTTGGAGGTCTGATGGGTACGCCAGAAGAGGCCGGTGATGCGGCCACGCGCAAGGGCAGCCCACCGATCAAGGTCTACTGCCTGCCAAGTGAGCGCCAGGTCATCGAGCAGCAAGCAAGGTCCACCGGGCTGTCGATGGCCTGCTATCTGCGCCGTGTCGGCATGGGCTACCAAGTCAAAGGCATCCTTGATCACCAGATGGTGGGTGAGCTGATGCGCGTCAACGGTGACCTTGGGCGCCTGGGTGGTCTGTTGAAGCTTTGGCTCTCTGGCGATAAGCGGGCAGCAGGCCTCAGCGATGCCACCATCCGGGCCGTGCTTTGGAAGATCGAGGCCACGCAGGGAGAGCTTCAAGGCATTGCCAAGGCGGTTGTTCGGCCGAAATCAAAGACGTAAGGCTCGCGAGACGTGGCCTTCCCTCCAACGGTTTGGTACCGTGGCGAAAGTGCGCGGCGTTTTAGCCGCTAAAAAACTTTAGCCGCTAAAAAATCGGGAGCAATGTCATGCCTCTGGATCATGGTCGCCCACGGATGCTCAGTGAAGATGAGATCGTTGACTTGCGTCGAGAGATGCAGGAGGCATCGGCTTGGATGCGGGCTGAGTTGCTGCGTCGGAGCATCCCTGCAGGATTGATAGCGCAGCAGGAGCCGCCCAGGGCCCATCAAGATCCAGAAGATCAGCGCCAGGATTGATGTATTTCTCAAGAAGGCCGAGCTCTTCAGGCGGGCTTGATACAAATATCAAATGCAAACCCTCCAAGAGCTTGGTCTGGCCGCCGCACAACGTCGGCGTGCCCTGGGCCTTCGTCAACAAGTCGTGGCTGCCCAGGCTGGCATCACGCCTGAATCGCTGTCCCGTTTTGAGCGCGGGCGCCTGGCCGAGCTGGGTATACGCAAGCTGCTGGCCGTTCTGGCGATCCTCGGCCTTGAACTGGAGTTGGTCACGTTCAAACAATCGGGGCTGCTTGACGAGCTTCGCCTGGAGCGTAGCGGTGTCCCGGCCGGGCACCTTCAAGCTAGCTGCGAGGCAGCTGAAGGCCACAGACTACTGATCAGAGATGTGCTGGGTGGCCTGGAGGATGTTTCAGCCAAACGTACAGGAGACGCAGACGCCGCTATCGCCAACCTTCAACTGGCGAGGGAGTCGAAGTCACGGTAGGCGAATGTTGTCGGCAACCCACTCGGTGTCGCGGGGTGCCGCCTTCCCGGTTAGCCTCAGGATTGAATAAACAGGGGATTGAATTGAGCACCACCGATACCGCCCGGCTTGCTGTATTGATCGATGCCGACAATGCATCGGCAGCCATGATCAAGCCACTGCTGGAAGAAATAGCCAAATTCGGCATCGCAACTGTCAAGCGGGCCTACGGCGACTGGACAACTCAGAACCTGGTTGGCTGGAAAGATCAGTTGCATCGTTATGCGATACAGCCCATTCAGCAGTTCGCCTATACCAAGAGCAAAAACTCCACCGATGCGTCGCTGATCATCGATGCGATGGACCTGCTCTATGCCGGCAACGTCGACGGCTTCTGCCTGGTGTCATCTGACAGCGATTTCACACGCCTGGCCACCCGCATGCGGGAGGCAGGCAAGCTTGTGTACGGGCTTGGTGAGCAAAAGACGCCGGAGGCCTTCCGAGCTGCATGCGACAGGTTTGTCTACTTCGAGGTGCTTCGATCAGCGTCGCCTGCGACAGAAGGTCGGCCGACCGTGGATGACATTCCAGATCTGAAAGAGGCCTTCACTCAGGCCTTGGCAGCGACTTCCCGCGACAGCGGCTGGGGTGCGCTTTCAGCTGTGGGCTCATACATCGCCAAAAATAATCCGGCGTTTGACACGCGCCTCTACGGCTGCACAAAGTTGAGCGAGCTGGTTCGAAAGCAATCCTATCTTGAAGTCAAGGAAAACACAGACGTGTCTGGCTTCACCCACCTTGCCATTCGGCTCAAGTGATGGACAGTAGGCCATTCAGACGCATGACTAAGAATTAACCGGAACCCTTGCCCAATGGACATCCAACCTGACAAGCAGAACCTCGATAGGACTTTTGCCAATACGGTCTATTACATCGACTTCTACCAGCGCGATTACAAGTGGACTGAGGAGCCTGTTCGTCGCTTGATGGACGATGTGTTCTACCAGTTTGACGAAGCCTATGCCAAGCACAACGCGCTTGAGCCCACAGCCGAGAACGTCAATGCCAGATACCCCTGGTACTACCTGAACACCTATGTGACCAACACCGTGCAAGGCCGTGTGTTTGTCGTTGATGGCCAGCAGCGCCTCACCACGCTGACGTTGTTCCTGGTTCAGCTATACAGGATGGCCAAGGGCTTTGAGTCAAAGACCCAGGGTTGGCTGGAGCGAAAGATTGCTGGATATGCCGGTGTCGAGTATGAGTTCTGGATGAACCATGTGCGTCACATCCATGTGCTCAAGGCATTCATGGATGGCGTGGCGCCGGGGCAAATTTCGACATCGTCAGGCGTCACCGCAGACAACATGGTGAAGAACTTCAAGCTCATTGCTGATGAGCTTGTTCGCCGCTTGGAGACCAAGCACAAGTTCGATACGTTCGTCTTTTACTTCCTGCATCGGTTAGTGTTGATCAACCTGTCCGTTGACACTTTGCATGTGCCCATGGTCTTTGAGGTGATCAATGATCGAGGCGTTCGGCTGAAACCCTACGAAATTTTGAAGGGCAAACTGCTGGGGCAAATCGACAAGATCGAACTCGACAGCGGTGGCTTCAACGAGCTTTGGGATGACCGTGTCAAAGCCGTCAATGCCGTCCGGGAAGATGAAATTGACAATTTCTTCCGGTACTGGCTCAAGGCGAAGTTTGCGGACACGCGCAAAACTGGCCAGCGTTTCGATGGTGACTATCACCGCGAGATGTTCAAGTCAGACATGAACGAACAGCTCAAGCTTGATCACGATGTGGGGGCGGTGAAGGCCTTCTTGAAGAACACCTTCAGCTATTACGCCACCTTGTATGGCAAGTTGCTTGCGGCTGCGTCGAGCGAAGATCCAAGCTGCCCAGCCGTTTTTTACAACAGCTTGAACGAGCTGGACAGCCAGTACTTGCTGGTCTTGTCTGCCTGCAAGGTGCACGACCCAGAGGAGGCCGATAAGGTTCGGCTGGTTACCGAGCAGCTTGACCGACTCTTCACCCTGCTGCGTTTACAAGGGGCGTATGACAGCAATGAATTTGCGGCCCGTCTGTTTGAGGTCAGCGCAGAGATTCGAAATCAGCCAGCGGCTTTGATCCCCGCCATCTTTGACAGGCACTTGATTGCGGAAATCGCCGAACGGCGTACAACCGATGTCAAGCATGCTTTTAGTTACGCCTTGTTCAGGCCTATGTCCATCGACCGATTGAACCCCAGGTTCATTCGGTACTTCTTTGCCCGCATCGAACAGCTTTTGGCGTCGGGCATGCAGTTGCAGATGAAGCATTCCCTGCATGAGCTGGTCACATCCAGGGGAAGCAAGACCGGTTTCCATGTGGAGCACATCCTCTCTCGCAACCCAGAGAGTCTGGCTGCCTTCAAAGGTGACGAGGAGCGATTCGAGGTGGAGCGCAACCGCTTGGGCGGGGTCCTTTTGCTCAAAGGCAAGGACAACATTTCAAGCAGCAATGAGCTGTACGCGGACAAACTCAAGTCCTACGCGAACTCACTGTATTGGAATGAAACGCTCAGGGCTGACACCTACAAGAGCAAGCTGGATTTCCTGGCCTTCATCAAGAACAATGACTTGAACTTCCAACCCTTGGAGACGTTCGGGCCAGAGCAGCTCGAAGAGCGTCAACGCTTATTGTTTGTGCTGAGCGAATTGATCTGGAAGACCTGAGATTCAAGGGATTGGGGCGACACGGGCGCCCCAATCAGCTCAAGCGACCGCGATCGTTCGCAGGAAGATCTCGTTCACATAGCTAGAAGCCCCAGCATCCTTTTGAAACAGGACATGCCGATCGGCAAAGTCTTCAAGCGTGGCCATGCCTGGTTGCCACCAACGCACAGCACCCAAGGGGGTGTTGGACACGACGAACGAGTGCAACGAGATCTTGCCTTTGCGAGCCGGGTCTTTGATGGCCAATTTCTCTTCGATCTCTTTGACGGTTTCAAAGAAGCGCAACTTCGGATCGTTCAGACCCTCGCAACGCAAGATGCCCTTTGGGTCAACAAAGATCACATGCTGGCGGCCCTTGTCGAGCACCCAAAGGATGAAATCAGGGTAGAAATTCCCTGCCTCAAAGAACCCAACGCCCCGGCCTTTTGACTGGTTGCGCAAAAGGTATACCTCTTTGCTGTCAAGCAGTGCTGGCCGACTCTGGCAATAGTTGCGCAAATCGACCACGAAGTCGCGTTCTCCCTCGTTCAAGTGCACGGGGCTAACGCTGAGCAGGTCAGTGTCCACGCCGTTACGCAGGTGAAGCAGGGGAGAGTAAAGGTGCTGATCAAAGAACAGCGCCTCACCCTTGCCGCCAATGTTGAAATCGGTGAGGTTGCCGTCGCTGATGTGCTGCTGTAACTCAACCAGGCGCTGGATGATCAGCTTCTCAGATCGGTCCACCAGAACTTTGTAGGCATCAATGAAATTGGGGTCTGTGGGCGATAACTCCTCGTACACACGGTGAGGCGCTTCATAGGCGTCTTTCTTGACCTTGTAGAAGCGGTCGCAGTACTTGCGAAGCAGTGCAGTGGCGATCTCCTCCCACTCCTTCACTTTGTCGAAGCTGTCTGGCTGCATCACCTCCTGCGGAACGTAAAGCGCATACCAGTCGTTGCCAGGCTTGAGCAATGCCCAGGGCATCTCGCGGCTCAAGTTCAAGTTGTGCCAACCGCGCTCCGCTTTGAGCTGCTGCAGTGCCAGGTAAATGGCATCAAAGTCCATGAAGGCCAGATGCTCATCGGTCAAGAAAGCCCTGTTGCGACTCGTCTGAATCTGGGAGAACGCCACGCCCTTGCTGGCCTTGGAAGACACGCGCGGATACCAGTCCAACACTACGTCGCCCGGCTTCAGGCCAATGGCTTCGGCCGCAGCAAGAGAGGTCTTCTCTTCCTTCTTGAAGTTGATGTTGTCTGGAACCTTGACCGTCACCAAGGGTGTGGTGGGCAGCTTGATGCGCACGGGAATATCGAAGGTCTTGCGGTCATCGGGCTTCGTGATGCCTTCGCCTTCCAGGAACTCGTTGAATCGCTCCATGTAGTCCGACTTCACGCCGAACACGTTCAAGGTTTCAAGCAAAGGAAGGTAGGGATCTTTGGCGACCCAGACGAGCTCTTTGCCCTTTGCAGCCCAGTGGATGGCACGGCTGCGCTTCAAGCTTGACGCAAAGCCTTTGAGCCGCACGCCACGGCCAAACAACTGGATGATCTCGGAGCCTTCGCTCTGGCCGACATGCATCAGCCCTAGCGTGGAAACGCGATAGCTGTTCCACCCTTCACTGAAGCGCTTGGAGCCAATCAGCAAGGTGAGCTTGGAGCTCTTGTCGTTCAAAGAACGGAACAAGGATTCACCAAATGGGCGCTCCGACACGTGGAGCAGCTCAGGGTGGGCTTCGCACAAGTCCGCCACCTTACGCGCATCGCCCACGTTCACCACGCCGAAGGGTTCCTCTGCAGCGCCAAGGCGCAGTGCCAGTTCGCCATCGCCACCCGTCAAATATTCCACATGCAGGCTGCCGCCAGCGGGCGCGTTGAACATCGTAGACAAGATGTCGTCAAACACGGTCTGCGCTGTGCCTCCGCTCTGAGCCAGGTAGGGAAATGCTTCGGAGAAGGTATCCCTTTGCTGTTGGTCCAGCAGGCCCGTGTCGCCACTCAATAGCTTTTGAATGTGAGCGACTGTCTTTGCCCTGTCTGCCACTAACTCAGCCAGGAACAGCAGGATGTCGACCACGTCTGACACCTGTTTTTTGTTCTCTGTCCGCACCGCCGTGACTTTGCTGCCCACAAACACCCACAGCGGCTTGGCAATGGCGAACGCCTTGTAGCGGCCATGCTGGTCTTCATAGATGCGCAGTTGCTGGTAGTAGCTCAACAGGCAAGCAGTGAGGTACAGCCTGCGCCGCTCCTCTTCGGCTTGGCTGCCCTCCTGCCCATCGATGTTCAGGATCTTGTAGTCTTTGCCAAAGCCGTCGGCATGGAAGTATCGGTAGGAGTAGTCAAACAGAATGCTTTTGGCGTACTCATCGGCCAACGCGGTGTCACCGCCCACGGCCTGACCCAAGGTGGCTGAATACTCGAAGGTGAAGCCGTTCTGAGCCAGGCGGCTGCGCATGTCTGACCAGACTTCGCCTTGCGATCCACGGTGTGCTTCGTCAATCAAGACCAAGTTGTTCGTCTCGAACTGATCAACGGAGACTGTTTTCTTCTTGCCCTCGTCGCGCAATTTGTTCATGTCGATGACATCGACAGTCTGACCACGGAACAGGCCCGTGCTGTTGCCAGTGCTGTCTTTGTCAAACGGTGCCGCCGCGATACCCGACTCACCCAACTCTTGCAGATGTTGACGTGTCAGGCCCTCATTGGGCGTGAGCAGCACCACGCGGTTGATCTCGTGGGTGCGCCGGTACTTGGCGAGGTAATGCCTGAACTGAAGCAAGTTCACATGCATCAGCAGGGTTTTGCCGCTGCCTGTGGCGTTCCACAAAGATATTTTGCGCAGTGAGCCCGTCGTATAGGGTTTGATGAGGTCTTTTTTGACCTCGCCGAAGCTCTTCAGTGCTTCGTTGAAATCCGACACATGCGCGTTCAGCGCATCAAGCAGACCTTGCTCATCGCGGAAGTACCAATCCAAGTAGATCTCAGCGAACATCAAGGTCATGTACTGAAAGTACTTCCATTGAAGGTGCTGTGATCGCCTGCTCGAAATGGCATCTGTGTGCCTGGCGATGTTGGCGTCGTACTCCAGGATCTGTTCACGCGCGATGGCGCCACCCGATGGCAGAAGTCGGGTCAGCTCATCCGCAAAGCGGAATGAGCCATCCTCTTCTCGCAACTCCATGGACTCGTCAGTGAGTCGCTTCGTGACTTCACGGAAGGCGTCTTGCTCGATGTCTAAAGGGCTAGCCCCAAAGACACTGAAAAGGAAGCGTTGAAGCACCAGCTTACGGGGGAATGGAACGTTTGCCATTAGATTGCCTCTGCCGCCTGTATTGCGCCTGCCGCCGCAACAACCTGTAATGCTGCCTGCGGTGGGCTTGGAGGCAATAAATTCAAAGCTTCACACATTTGTTTCAGACGACTAGAGACAGGCTCCACGTACGGGGACCAGCGTTCACTGGCTGCAATTGCCCCTATCAGGCGAGCGTGTAGGCTTCCAAGCTCATTGGTGATGTCGGCGGGTGCGTCAGACTCACACTTCATCTTCGCCAGCTCGTATAGAGCAACTTTAGGTTGCGGCGGCGGCCGCATCCTCGCGATCTCGCCAAGATCTTCAATGAGCCACGGCGGAGCTTTCCCAGCGTCTCTAAGCTCCTGTGCAACAGAGAGGAAGAAGCTCTCTGGATTCTCTTGGTTTGCTGCATGGAACTCTGTGACCAAGGCTGTGGCTTGTGCGCGTTTCCTCTCTACCCACACACGAGGTCCGTCAAGCGGCATGTTTTCACCGACCATGCTGATCCGCTTTTCAATTTCCGTGCGCTTTTCTTCGAGCGAAGTAGCAACATCGCCATCACCGACAATCATCACGTTGTCCACGTTGTCTCGGTCAATCACGATCCCGGCAGCCACCGAGAAAAGATTGCTCGCGCTGTAGGCCACGCCAATTTTCTGGATGAACTTCTTTACGTTGAGTTCGTTCGCAAGGTGGTCGACGATCTTCTTGGCGAGCTCATCCTCCACCCAAATCGTGATCTTCTTGATGTCGGAAAGGTGTCCCGATAGCGCGTGCTGGTCTGCAGGCGCAAGGCCTTTCTTGCAGGTGACCGCATCTGTTGCTTTGTCGACATTAAGTGAGTAGGTGCACAGTCGGCCCTTCCAGCTCTTGATACCCAACCAATGGGTCGAGATCACGACCTGCAACTTCTTTTTTTCGGCTTGCTCTTCCAAGAACAACAGCAAGTCGTGCATCGCTTTGTTGTGGAGGGAAACTTCCGGTTCCTCGATCAGGATCAAACTTCCTTTGGGCGCTAAAAAAACCTCCCGAACTACTTCGAATATCTTCTGCTCGCCCGCACCCATGTAGTGAGAGGGATAAGTGACCTTTCCAAGGCTCCGATCGTCGAGCGAAGCGTAGAGGAAGCTTTGGATTGCTCCTGAATTTTTCTTTGCATGCCCCGCGGCTGGATAGCTGCGATCCATGATTTTCCCAATTTCGCCCAAGTACGAAAGAAGTCTGGGGCCATCTAGCTCTATGAAATCAGACTTCACATACTCAAGAGATTCGTCTTCGGCATCCCTCTCGATGTGTGGGACTGCATCACCAATGCCTATGAGCTTGACATAGCGTTGGAATCGGTTCTGAGGCAAGGGTTGCCAAGCACCTTCGAGCTTTGTGAACACCCGCGTTTCGTCCTGGTCGCCCTTGATGTCAACGTCAAAACTTGAGCCGTTCCAGTCGCACCCCTCATATGACTTGAAGAACTTTTGGGGACGATAGTCTTCTTGCTTGAGTGCGATTCTTTGCTTAGGTTGGAACGTGCAAGCCAAAGCACGCATGATGGTCGATTTGCCTGAACCATTTACGCCGACGATTGCGGTGACGCCCACCTCAGGAAGCTCTAGCTCGATGTCTCTCAACCGCTGAAGTTGGTGGATCTTTAAACGAGTGATCGCGTTGTTTGCCATGGCGTGAGTCAGTTCGGATTGCCAAACATCAGCGATGTGAAGTGGTCTTCAGTAAGTCGGACCTTCCAGGTCTCATCCGGCCGCTTCAGGTTTTCGATGTTGTTGTCGCCGTTCACGAAGATCAGGTCGAACTCTTGATCACGGCTGTTGTAGGCCTGCTTCTTGAACCAGGTATCCAGTTCGTCGCGACCCACATCCTGAGTGTTTCTCCACAGGACCAATACGCGCTCGCCGGAGGCGAGTGAGCCGGTGACTTCCAGGACGCCCTTGAGGGTGCGCATGCTCACCACACGCAGTCCAAGCAGGTAGTTGAAGGTCTCCACCAGGTCGAGCTTGACCCGGCGGCTCTCGTCGTTGCGAGTGACGACCATCTCGACATTGAACGGATCATTGAAGCGATCCATGTTCAGCAAGCTGGCGCGAGCCTCTACGTCGAGCATGTACTTGAGCACATAGTTCTCACGGAAGGCAGGCGAGGAGTCCAGCAATGCCTGCTGGTTGGTGTCACGTGCCAACGCCAGGTTGTCGCAGGCGTCCTCATACGACTCCAGCCGGACGTACTTCACCACGAGTGACACGCCTTCTGTGTTGACCGGTTTACCAGCATCCCATTGAGAGGCGAAGATGGCCTTCTGGATGCGTGGCTTGAGTACGCGGTCAAAGTGATCACCCATTTCGACCAATACGAACCGTTGATCCATGCCTTGCTCGCGGCGCAGGTCAATGGCGGCATGCCCTGTGGAGCCTGAGCCTGCGAAGTAGTCCAGCACATAGCCCCCTTCCGGAGACAAGTAGCGGATGACACGCATCAGGTCCGGCCAAGGCTTTGGGTTGTCAAACGCGCGGTCTCCAAACAGTGCATCAAACTTTTGACTTGCCAATTGCGCGTAGCTGTAGAAAACGCTTGGCATAACTTGTCCATCGGAGTCTTCGAACAGATAGGTGATCCCGCTGGGAATCTTCCCTTCATCCTCGCCAAAAGCTATACGGCCGGTAGCATGCTCTTCCCAGAAGCGCTCTGCCGTTGGAAAGATCCATCCTCTTGAAGGCTGCTTGCATGGGCGGCCAGTAACAGGGTGCCTCACTTCATAGCGAGGCCCACCACCGCCTGGCCAGCTTAGATCTCGATCATCCCGATATGGTCCACGAGGGCCTACTTTTCCAAACCTGTTTAGTCTGCGGCGAGGATCTGAAACTGGAATGTCATCAAACCATTTCTTCCATCCAGTGCGGATAGCGTCCCAGTCTTGACCGTTGGTCTTGCACAAACGAGCAAACACCTGCTTTGCATCATCTAAGCCTTCTTTAGGCTCCCTGAACTTGACACCTCGTTCAATCAGGTGATCCTTCTGGTTGGCCCACACGAGCATGTACTCGTGCCCGACGGAGAAGAACTTGGCGTCGTTCTTCCGATTACGGTCCCACACCAGCTTGGCCAGCTCATTGCGTCCATAAGTCACGTCCAGCATCTCGGCCAGTCTGTGCATCTCGGCGTCATCGATGCTGACAGTGATTGTCCCATCGGGTGTCTGCAGGGCTTTGCCAGCCAGTAGGCGGTCATGCATCAACGACATCCAGGATGAATGCTGGTAGGCATCCTTGTAGATGAAGTCGTCGCTGCCCGTGTTGTAGGGCGGGTCGATGTAGATGGTCTTGATTTGCTCTTTGTATCGTTGCTGCAGCAAGTTGAGCGCTTGAAAGTTGTCGCCATGCAGCAGCACGCCTTGCGTGTTGGCATCGAGATCCTCGATGCCAGCCAGCACCTCGTACTTCAAACTGGTGTCGAGGTAGGCCGTGTCGAGCGTCAAGAACGGCAGAGCCTTAAGAAACGCTGGCGTCAGGGGTGCCGAATAGGTGGGGCGAGGCTGCTCGAATAGCTGTGCATCGGCGTCTTTGTTGGTTCCACCTGGGAGCTGGTCGATGGCGAACAGTCGCACCCATTCTTCACGCAGATTGCGCTCCAGACCATCCCAGCCGCGTACACGCCGCTCTGCCGCTTCACATATCGCGGGATACAACGAGTCTGGCACCCGATCGAGTGTGATCAGCCAGTTGGTCTCCAGGACGAACTTCTTTTTGAGCCACAGCTTCTTTTGAAACTCCTCCAGCTGCGCGAGGAAGTCGATGATCTTGTGGGCGATTCGTCGCAGGGCTTTCAAGCGCGAAAGGTAACTTTCGACGGACACTGCCCGATCATTGTTTTCCAAGTCATCCAGACGTATGACTTCATTCTTGATGAAGAAGTCGAGCTCTCGGCGCAAGAACTTGCCCAAGTTCTTGTGGATGAAATAGTCGAAGCTGTTTCGTGCCGTGTAGTCGGTCACGTACTTTTCAAGCAGCGTTCGGCCCTTGCTTTTCTCGGTTGGCGCAAGCTTGGCCATTGCTGACTTCCACAGCGACCAGTTGCTCACTCGCTGTGTCAGCGGCGCACCTTCTGGGAGGCTCAACAATCCATCAATGATCTGGGTGTTCAGATCTTTTTGCTTTCGCTTCTCACTGTCAGGCCTGTACTCGAAATAGATCACCAGCTCGTCGCCATCAAGGCACAGCGGGTCGCTGGCCAGCATGAAGCGGCGCTCGCCTTCCGGGGAGGCGGCCTTCTTGTTGTCTTGTTCGGTGCTGACAAAGCCCAGCTCAAACCTGGCGCGGCCTTGTTCGGTCTTGAACGCGTAGCTGGTGAACTTCTCACTGGACTTGATGTAAAACTGGTCGTGATTCGACCAGTGCATCTTGACCTCTTCGCCCTCATAGGGCATCGCGTAGACACCTTCCTTGTACCGGCGAAGCGAATGGAAGTCACCATCTCGGTAGTAGCGGCTGAAGAACGTGTAGAGGTCTGAATAGCACTCGTTCTCCCAGTGCAGCAGGTCGCCCTGTTGTGCAATTTGGCCCTTGAGCTCTTTGACCAAGTCCAGGCTGTCAGGATCGATTTTCAGCTTCTTGGCGTTGGCGATGGCCTCTGCCAATTCCTTCTGCTTGTCTGCCAAGTCAGCGGGCAGCGCCTCTTGCAATTCCGTTCGCAAGCTGGGCATCAGCTCATGCTCTAGGAATTGGCTGATCTCATCTCGCTTGGCATTCATGATGCGGTAGATGCCAAAGTCCAGGTCGGCCTGGTCCATCTGGAACATCTCTTTCAGCTTGTCGACCAGCTGTTGGCGTTTGTTGTCGTTGGCGGTGCTCATGGCAGCTTTCTCAGGCGTAAGGCACGAAGGCATTGCTGTCGCGTGTCAACAGCTGCATCAATTTTGGGTGGATGAATAGCTTCTCTTTGCCGTACTGCATTTCTCGCAGCACACCAAGCTCCACTAGGTCTTTCAAGTATCGAGATGCGGCCTGCCGTTGGGCGATGTCTTTCTCGACTAGGTTGGCGATGCGGCAATAGGGCTGCTCGAAGATCACATCAACCAGCTCACGGCTGTAGATCTTGGGCAGGCGGGCACGCACATGCTCGGTGGTGTGATCAGCCAGGCTGCGGATGGCGGCAATCTTGGCCGTGGTCCAGCGTGAGGTTTCTTCCACGGCACGGAGCATGAATAGCAACCAGGGCTCCCAGGCCTCCTCCTGTGTCACCTCCAACAGCAGACGGTAGTAGTCGGCCTTGTGGGCGATGATGTGGCGGCTCAGGTAAAGGATAGGCAGGCTGAGCAGCTCTTCCTGGATCAGGTACAGGATGTTCACCACCCGGCCAGTGCGGCCGTTGCCGTCGGTGAAGGGGTGGATGGCCTCGAACTGGTAGTGGCCCACGGCCATGCGTATCAAAGGGTCCAGCTCGGTCTGGTTGTGCAGAAAGCGCTCCCAGTTGGCCAGCAGGTCTCTTAGGTGTGCCTCGCCCTCTGGTGGGGTGTAGATCACTTCGCCTGTGCGGTCATTGGCCAGTTGGGTTCCGGGTGTGCGGCGGATGTCCATGTCTGCACCTTTGAGGGTGCGGCAAATTTCCACGGCGGTGGCGGTGCACAGGGGACGGTCTTTCAGCGACAGGAACCCCCGCTGCAAGGCCGATCGGTAGCGCAGCGCCTCTTTGGTGGCATGGTCAGCCGAGCCATCGCCCTGTACGTGCTGGAACAACTGGTCAGTGGTGGTGACGATGTTCTCGATCTCGGAGCTGTCCTTGGCTTCCAGCAGCGGGATCGTGTTGATCAGCATGGTCTGGTTCGGGATCAGCTCTGCCGCCTGTTTCAATTCGGCCAGCGCTGCGCGCGCAGTGATGCACGCCTTGAGCACTGCCTTGCTTTCAAGGTCATGCCGGGGCGGCAAGGGGGGCAGCTGGTTGTAGGGCGTTTCAGCGCGCCAAGGGGGCAATGGGTCGCTCATGGGCCAGGCGGTCTCGTGGTGCGGGCAGCGACACGAGGTTTTGCCGTGTCGCTATTTTTGATAATCGGCGACACGTTATCACGTCATGTCGTCGGTAGCGACACGTCGGTTGAATGTGTCGTCAAATTTGTATTTCTGCGACGTGTCAGGCCACTTCCCACCTGATGGTGAACAGGTGCCTGGTGTGGCTTGCGCGGTGCAAACGCTTCTCCAGCGCCTCGATCAAGGCATCTCGGCGCGCTTCGATCTCGTCCTCCACGGCAAAGATCTCCTGCCGTTGGCGGCGCTGTTCGCTTTCGACCTTGCGGGTTTCGTCTTGGAGCCGTTTGGCCTCATCCATACTCAGAGCCAGGCGTGCTTGCCGCTTTAGACCCTTGAGCTTGAGCTTGGTGTCTTGCAGGGCCTGCTCAGCTGCAAAAACACGGTCGTCAGCCCAGGAATCCAGCTTTTCCCGCTCTTGCTGGAAAAACTTGTCGTTTTGCTCCAGCGCACGGCTGAGTGCGGCATCCATCTGGCGGCGCGCATTGCCTTGCAATGCATCTGGTGCCGTTTGGCTGAACGGTTCGGCTGTGGCGGTCAGCTGGAAGAGCTTTTCACAGGTCTCCTGGTCAAGCACCGCTGCGTCATCGGTGCATGCCGTAAAGACCAGGTGCTCTTCACGCTGAAAGCTGTCCAGCTCCAACAAGTTGAGCTGCAGCCAACCACTTCGGCCTGTCAATTGCTCCACGGCGCTGATGCGAGGTTTGGCTGAACGGTACTGAAACCGTAGCAGTGCCTGGGCGGTTTCAGCAGATCGCCCTTGGTCCAACACGTATTCACCAAGTGGGTGGGTCAGGCGGTACACCCGGGCGTGCTCCAACACCTTCTCGCTGACCGAGTCACCCTTTCGAATCAGTTTATAGGTACCCGGCGGGACAGATGGCAGCGGTGGGGCAGCCAGATCAAAAGACAGATTCGACGCATTGAACTTGGCCTGATTGGCCAAGACATGTTGTGTCAGCTTCCAGAAGAGGCGCGACACCCGGTCAAGCTGGGACTCTGCTCGCTCCTTGTGCGTACGCAAGCGATCGTGGATGTCTGAATCAAAGTGCTCCAGCAACAACCGCTCGGTTTCTTGCATGCGGGCCTGAATGTCACCATCCAGCTCGGCACGAAGCGCGGCAAAGGCCGCTTCGATGGCTTGTGGCGTGCGGCATTGGTCGTAGATCTCGGCAATGCGGCGTTCGAAGTCGAGGCCGCTTTCGATACGCCCCAGAATCTGGTCCGAGGCACCAAAGACGCCATCGAACAAATGGAACTTGTCTTGCAGCAGCTCCAACACGCGCTGATCCGCCTCGTTGCGTTGGTTCAAAAAATTGATGACCACCACATCGAAGCGCTGTCCATATCGGTGGCATCGACCGATGCGCTGCTCTACCCGTTGAGGGTTCCACGGCAGGTCGTAGTTCACCACCAATGAGGCGAATTGCAGGTTGACGCCTTCGGCGGCAGCCTCGGTGGCAATGAGGATGTCTGCATGCTCACGAAAGTGGTCGATCAAGGCGGTACGCCGGTCCACGGCAGGGGAGCCAGTGACACGATCTGAGCCTGAATGGCGGGCGAGCCACCGTTGGTAGATGCCGTTGGTGTTTTCGCCCTGGTTCTTGCCGCTGAAGGTGACGACCTTGCCCGGATGGCCATGCGCTTCGAGGAAGCGAGCCAGGTACTCTTGCGTGCGGCGAGACTCGGTGAAGATCACGGCCTTTCGGGCCGCCCCCATTTGCGCCATGCGTTCGAAGCCTTGTTCAAGTGCACGAAGCAGCGCATGGGACTTCTGGTCTTCTCGAACTTTGGATGCCAGGGCGATGTACTGATCCAGTTCAGCGATCTCAGTTTTCAACAGTGCCAAGTCAATCGCGGAGGGAGTGCCGGTGGCCTCTTCATCTGCGTCGTCTTCCACGTCATCGACCAAGTCTGATTCCAGGTCCTCATCGTCCAACAGTTTGACGAGCCAATCTTCGTCGATGCTCTGTTGGTTCAGCAGGTTCTGAAGGCGCTCCCGCATTCCTTGCAGCGTGGCCAAAACGGCTTCAGTGGAGGACGCCAGCAGCTTGCGCAACACCAGCGAAACCAGATGCTTCTGCCGCAGGGGGAAACCGTAGCTGAACTCTCTTTGCAGGTAGGCAGAAATACAGGTGTAAAGCTCTTGCTCGACATCGCTCGGTGCAAACGGCGTGGTCAGCGCATGGCGCTGGGTATAGGGCACGTATTCCAAAACATCTCGCCGCAGCGTGCGCTGAACAAACGGCTGTAGCCGACGGCGCAGCGCGCTGATGTCGCCATCGCTGTTGGTGTATCGGGTGCGGAAGCTGCGCTCATCACCAAAGATGTTTTCGTCAATGATCGATGTCAGGCCATACAGCTCCATCAGGGAGTTCTGCAGCGGCGTGGCGGTGAGAAGCAGCTTTTTGCGGCCTGCCAGAGCGCGTTTCAGTGACTGGCCTGTCTCATGGCTCTTGCGGTGCGCATTGCGCAGCTTGTGTGCTTCGTCGATGACGACCACGTCCCATGGGATAGCTCCCAACTGCTTTTCGAGGCGCGTGGCGAAGTTGTAGGACATGACGCAGATAACGTCGCGATCCAGGGGATCAAAGACACCGCTTTTGCGCAGCGTGCCCCACGTGCGCGCGTCCAGCACCTCAGCGGGCAGGCTGAACTTGTCTGACAGTTCTTGTGCCCATTGCTTGCGAAGTGCTGCCGGGCAAATGACCAGAAGGCGCCGACGGCGCTCCGCCCAAAGCTGGCACATCACCAAGGAAGCCTCGATGGTTTTGCCGAGACCGACCTCATCAGCCAGCATGACGCCCTGGCTCAAGGGGTTTTGCAAGGCAAAGAGGGCCGCGTCAATCTGGTGGGGGTTCAGGTCAACGCTGGCGTCAAACAGTGACTGAGACAGCCGATCCTCTTCGGATGAGGAGCGCTTGCGCGAAAGCTCCCACGCGAAATATTTGGCGTGGAAGGCTGTGATGTCCGAATTTGACGATTGCATTGACGCCCCTGAGTCTTGTTGCTCTCTGTAGCAACTATGCCAGCGCACCAGCAGGAACTCCGGTTGGGGATGGCGATTCGCCATGCTTCTCGCAAAAATCAAAAAACTTTGACCAGACGCGCAGCAGACCTTTTCAGGCTGCGTCTTTAGCCTTTCGGTGTTGCCAATCCGAGCAACGTCCATATGAAGAAAGGTTCAACATGTCGAACAAGTCCACCGCCAAAGCCACTCCCATGACCACGCAAGCGGCCGCCCGTATCCAGTCGAAGATTGCGACGAGTAACGGAGGGCAAGTGCAGAAGGGTTCGTTTGTCGCCCGCGCGCAGCGTGCAGCAGCCGTCAATCAGGGTGGAACCAAAGGCTCGAAGTAATTGAGGGAGGCGCGGTGCGGCACCAACCAAGGCGCTGCACCGCTGTCAAACCATGAAATACAGCAAAGACGAGAGAATCGCAGCCACCGTCAAAGCCCTGGTTGCGCAAGGATGGCGTCATGTGTGCGGGAGGAAGCATGGCAAGCTGATCGCCCCAAATGGCAGGAAGCTAGCCATCCCAGGTACACCGAGTGACTGGCGTGCCAGCATGAATTTCAAGCGCGATGCCCGCCGAATTACCCTGAGCGAACTGACATGACCTTAACCCCTTACCCAAGATTTGGCGAATGCATCCGCTTTTTGGCCGGTGGGTTTGACTCCAAAAGCAGCGACCGCGATGTTGACCTGCTCGCAAGAAAAGGCGACTTTGACTGGTCACTGCTGGACGGAGTCATCGAAGAGTTGCTGGTGCATGGCACGAAGGCTGTCATGGGGCCCACGGCCGACTCGGTCTTGAGGCCTTGGCTCTTAAAGGCCAGAGACGAATACACCCAAATCATTTTGTCGGCAGGCTTGGATTCAATTGGCCGCGCGCAGTCGCTGCCTGTACTGATGGAGCACTTCTTTCTGCCAAAGGGGGCGGAACTGCTGCGTCGCCTCCATGACGCCCTGCCAGGACCAGATTTGGCTGATTTGCTGGATGGGACTCATTCACCAGTTGACGTCGTTTTCAGCTGGCTGGAGAAGAAGATCTCCGAGCCCATCGGCAAGTTGCTGTATCCAGCATCCACCGACGCGGACAAGGTCTCACGGGACAAGATCAGTAAATGGCGCAACGGCACTGACACTCCCTCTCTTCAAGGTATCAAGCTGTTGTTTGGCCGCCTGAGCAACGAGCCACGAGGCAAGGAATACGCAGGGGCGTTCACCAGGTGGCTTTTGATTGCCTCTGCCTTGTCGCGGTTTGATCAGAAATTCGCAACGTCCATCAGGCCTCAGATTTTGGCTGCGGTTCAACGGCCTCATGACATTGCCGCCCTTGTGAACAGCCTTGAAGGCCTGGTGAGAAAGGCCGGCGCTGATTGGCCAGAGATGGCTGACGAAGGTCGACGCTTGTGGTTTGACCTTCGTCGAACGTCAGCGAAGAACGTCGGAGACCAGCAGGGCCTATGGCATCGGATCGAGCAGATCGAGCGTCTGGCCAACCAGCTCGACCCAGCTGGAATGACGGCCTACCACTATGCGTGGATGAAGGCGCGTTGGCATGTTTTGTCGGGCCTGTACGACGAAGCCATTCCACACTACAAGATAGCCTTTGAGCTGGCCACTTACCGCGCGGGTCACGCCATCAAAGACCTTGTTGAGGAGGGCCTCTGCCTCGCTGCATTCCTTGGCAACAAAGCGCCTGTGGTTAAACAGTTTAAGCACGTTTCAATAGCACTTGCACTGTTCATACGTCCGCACGAGCGCCCCCTGGTCGAGAAATGGGAGTTCGAGCAGTTCGCGCAGCGATTGCTTGTACTGTTCCCCCCCGATGGGCGGTTTCCTGAGAGTCCACAGGAGCTTTCGCAATCGCCGATCCCTGGCTTCAAGGTGATGTCTGCTGTAGTTATTGACGCCATGAAACTGGATCCAAAAAAGCCAGATCGCGTGCATACCGTGACGTTTTCAGACGGCTCAGTTCGCCGGTGGCCTCAATTACGGCTGTTCGCCTCCTTCGGCAAGGATTCGCAGGTTCGCGACCTCTTGGCTCGCGGCGCATCGGTGGATGAATTGGACAGCTCGGGCGGCTCGGCACTGCTCTGCGCTATCCAGCATGCGGAGGGCTCAGGCAATCAAGATGCATTGAACTTACTGCTCAAAGCACAGCATTTGCCTGCAACGTTGAATGCTCAAACCCACCGCAAAAGGCTGACACCACTGATGTGTGCCATTGATCTTGGCACGCCTGATGTCGTTCAGGCATTGTTGGAAAAAGGCGCCGATGCTGACCTTGTGGCACTGACGGACAATCAATCACCGTTGTATTACTCGGTGTCCAGGTTGTTTGCGCGGGCTCAGCCGCAAGCCTTTATGAAGCAGCTCATTGGGGCTTTTTTGACTGCCCCAGATCAGGTTCAGCAAGAGACGCTCAGGCGATTCGGCGTGGTGTCTGCTGGCGTTTTCGGCAGTGACATCACACTCGCGCAGGCCAATCCAGCATTGGTTCTTCAACTGGCGCGCATCCAAGTTGATCAGTACGTGAAGCGCCATTCGATAAGTAGCCTTACGCAGATCGTGAAACTGTTGCTGGAACATGAAGCCAAGCCCAATCGGCCTCATGGGTACCCTGTGGTGGGGCGCACGCCAATGATGCTGGCCGCTGAGAGTGATCTGCCCGAGGTGCTTCACATGATGATGGAGCATGGCGGTGAGCCAAGGCAGCCAGATGGGTATGGTCAAAACAGCCTGCAAATTGCTGACTCATTCGGTGCGCGACGAGCGGCTGCGTATCTGCGCTCCGTGATGCGGTGACGTGCCAGTCCTGGGACGCATCGGTACCCTAGTGAGCCGCAAGGCCGACCTAGGTACAGTGCCTTTCCAGGTACACCAGCGGTACAGTCATCAGCTTTGACCGATTCCGGTAAACATCGCTAAGTTACTGTCAGCAAAGTACTTTCAGCTCTTCTAGGCTACGGTTGATTCCGGTACACTTTGCTAGGTACACACCGTTGCCCGCCAACTCATAATCCTTTGGTCGTTGGTTCAAGTCCAACACGGCCTACCACCCCTCCAGTTTGATTCGCCTTCGCGCATGCGGCATCGCAGTCCAGCGCGGCCATTCAGCTGCTGAACAACTGATCTCGAGCGACGTTGGTGATGGCGGCCACGCATGGGTGCGTGATGCGGCGCTCCACAGAGACGGCATAAAACTCCTCCACCAGCTCGTCGGTGCGTCCAATGACCCGCACGCCGTACTGGGCTGCGGTTTCGGATTCGAGCACGGTGGGGCCCATGAAAATGCCACGACCTTCTCCTCCAAAGGCCTTCATCAGCGCGGCGTCGTCAAACTCACCAATCGTTTGGGGGTGGATTTTGTGGGTTGCCAGCCAGACGTCAAAGCGTCGGCGCATGGCAGAAGCAGCGCCCTGGAGCAACATCGGCGCACCGTCCAGGCATTGAGGGAAGGGCCCACTCAGGGAGCGCTTGAGCTGTGGTGATGCAAAAAAGCTCATCGCGGTGGCCCCCAGCAGGTGATTGAACGCTTTGACGCTGACCTGTCGGCCCATGGGTTCATCGGCAATCACCAGGTCGAGCCGTTGAACAGCGAGTTGCCCGAGCAGGTCCTCGAACTTGCCCTCATGACAGATCAAGTGCACGTGCTTAGACGCGGCCAGAGCCGGCTCCAGCAGGCGGTAGGCCATGGCCTTGGGGACGGAGTCGGAGATGCCAACGCGGAAGTCGAGCACCTTGTCGCGGCCTCTTGCTTTGCCGACCGCACTCTCTAGTTCAATGCCCAGTGCAAAAATTTGATCCGCGTAGCCCAAGGCGATGCGCCCTTCGTCGGTCAACTCCAGGCCGCGCCCGGCCTTCCTGAACAATGCGCAGCCCAGGCGCTCCTCTAGCTGCTTAATCTGTCCCGATAGCGTCTGCGGTGAAATGTTCAGTTGCTCGCCCGCCCGAACAACGCCACCCGCCTTGGCTGCGGCCCAAAAATAGTGAAGATGCTTGAAGTTCATGGGTGCGTCGGTAGGTTGGCGGCCTTGAACATTGCGTTTTTTTCGCAGCGTTCATGCTGAATTCGCGAATTTACCGCATCACTGACATTGGCTACAGTCGACGGTTTTGACCGCAACACCAAAGTCGTTTTCCATGGAACTCCTGCTCGACCCGAACATTTGGATCGCTTTTGCGATGTTGACCGCGCTGGAAATCGTCCTGGGCATCGACAACATCATCTTCATTTCCATCTTGGTGGGGCGCCTGCCGCCCGATCAGCGTGACCAGGCGCGCCGCATGGGACTGGCCTTCGCCATGGTCACGCGCTTGTTGTTGCTGTTGTCCTTGAGTTGGGTGATGGGCCTCACCACGGACCTGTTTGAGGTGTTCGACCAGGGCATCAGCGGTCGCGACTTGGTGTTGCTGCTCGGTGGTGTCTTCTTGCTCTACAAAGCCTCGCACGAGATCTTTGTGGAGGTCGAGGCTCGAGAAGAGCACACACCGGATCAGCGTTCTCCAGCAAGCGAGTCCGCGCGCAAAGGTGTGTTCTGGGGTGTGATTGGCCAAATCGCCATCATCGACATCGTGTTTTCGCTTGACTCGGTGATCACGGCCGTGGGCATGGTGGAACAGGTGGGCGTGATGATGGCGGCCGTCATTGCCTCTGTGCTGGTGATGTTGGTGGCCGCCAAGCCGATCGGGGATTTCGTGGACCGTCACCCTTCGGTGAAGGTGCTGGCACTTGCGTTTTTGGTGATGGTCGGCATGGCGCTCACCGCAGAAGCCTTTGACATGCACATGCCCAAGGGCTACATCTACGCGGCGATGGCGTTCTCGTTGGCGGTTGAGTTTCTCAACATCCGCTCTCGCAGCAAGCGCTTGGCCAAGTCGGTCTGATCGACGTGCGTCAATCCTTCGAGAAACCCGAGTCAAAGATTCGCATTAATCGAATTTACGCGAAGTGTTATCGCGCCTAAAGTCAAACCGTGTGCTGTGCGCTGGCCGTGGTGATCCGCGGAGCCTCAGAGCGATTTGTGTTTCGTTTGTCCCTTGAAAGATCCATCATGAACTTCCCTGTCGCCGGTCAAGACCTCTATGCCAATGCCGGCTTGGCGACTTCGGCTGCGCAGCGCAACCAAGTGCTGCGCAACACCTACTGGTTGCTCGCCTTGTCGATGGTGCCCACCGTGTTGGGGGCGTGGTTGGGTGTGAGCACCGGCTTGAGCCGCGCCATGTCGCCAATGGTGGGCCTGGTTGTTTTCATGGCCGGCGCGTTTGGCTTCATGTTCGCCATTGAGAAAACCAAGAACTCGTCTGTGGGGGTGTTGGTCTTGCTCGGCTTCACCTTTTTCATGGGGCTGATGCTGTCCCGCTTGGTGGGCTCGGTGTTGGGCTTGGCCAATGGCGCCAATCTGATCATGACGGCGTTTGCCGGGACCGGGGCGATCTTCCTGGGCATGGCCTCGCTGTCGTCGGTGATCAAGCGTGACCTGAGCTCGATGGGCAAGTTCTTGTTCGTCGGGATGATCATGATGCTGGTGGCTGGCGTTGCCAACATCTTCATCCAGTCGAGTGCTTTGATGATCACGCTGAGCGTGTTGGCCATCGGTGTTTTCTCGGCCTTCATCTTGCATGACCTCAAGCGCGTGCAGGACGGTCTGGAGACCAATTACATCACTGCCACCCTCGGCGTCTACCTCAGCATTTACAGCGTGTTCCAGAACTTGCTGGCGCTGTTGGGTGTCTTCGGCGGTCGCGACGAATGACTTGCTGTCTTGCTGACCTGTTTGGGCGTGAATGTCACAAACAGGTCGGCCGCTCAAAATAAATGCCCCGCAGTGTGTATCTAAGCCCTATACTGGGTTCACAGACATACACAAGACCGTTTCTTCAAGGTCTTGCTTTTCCCCGCTCCCCACCTGCTGCGCAAGCGCAGCTTGCACACGGAGCCGGTCTAGGTAACAACTCTCCGGTTTGGCGTTTCTTGAGTGTTTCTGTCCCTGATGGCACGTGTCATCGGGGTGGTATTTTTCATCCACACTCAACAAGGAACACATCCATGAGTACACAAAACGGCATCGTCAAGTGGTTCGACGACGGCAAAGGTTTCGGCTTCATCACCCCTGAAGACGGCAGCAAAGACCTGTTCGCTCACCACAGCGAAATCAAGAACGGCGGCGGTTTCCGCAGCCTGCAAGAAAACCAACGCGTTGAGTTCGAAGTCAAGCAAGGCCCTAAGGGTCCTCAAGCTGCGAACATCCGCTCGCTGTGATCCCATGGGCGCGTGAGCGCCCAGTCGGATGACACAAAAAACCGTCGCTTGCGACGGTTTTTTTTCGCCTGTGCCACCGGTGGCTACCGCGCCGGCTCATGACTTATCCCCCGATCCTGTGGATAACCTTGTTGGCAAGCAGGGGGGAACCGACCTCCCCCCTGGGGTGGACCCTGGGGTGCTGCGAAATGAGGCAGTTTTGTGACGCAGTTCAGGGCAACAGGTGCAACTCGTCAAAAGCCACGCCTTTGATGCTTGCCTTGACCTGCTGCGAGCGCAGGTAGTTGTTCACGGTGCCCTTGATATGGCGACCCAGTTCGGTGATGCGATCGGGGTCGTGCATGTCGTCTGGGGTGACTTCGTTGCCCAGGTCTTGCACGATGGCTTTGAAGGCGTTGGCGTGACCCTGCAGCGTTTTGAGTTGCTCCAACTCGGTCAGGCGCAGGTTGACTTTGATGTTGAGCACGCGCCCATCGTCGGTTTCCGAGGTGACCTTGGGCAAGGCCAGCCAAACCGGCAGGGGCTTGGCCTTGTCGTGCGCTTTGTCCTTGCTCACATAGGCCCAGACGGCCAGGCCCAGGATCAAGGCCGTGGCGCCAATGGCGATTTCCAGCATAGGCCAGGTGCGCTGAGGGCGGGCGGTGCCGGTGGCTGAAGGGGCGCTTGTGGCCATGCAGGTCTCCACGTGCTGAGGGGCGACACGGACTGTAAGCCTGGTGCGGGCGCAGCGTCAGGGGGCAGCCCGGGTGTTGCGCGACATAAGCACGTTGTTGGCCAATGCTGTTCGCTGCAAGAGGCATGAGCGGCCCAAACGGGCCGACCGCGCGCAAGCACTCAGCCGTGCATCCAGCTGGGTTGGGCGTGGGCGTTTTGCAATGTGTCGATTTGCTGGCGCAGCAGGTCGGTTTGCTGTTGCCAGTAGCTGCCCGATTCGAACCAGGGGAAGGCTGCCGGGAAGGCCGGGTCGTGCCAGCGGCGGGCCAGCCACGCGCTGTGGTGGATGATGCGCAAGGTGCGCAAGGGTTCGATGAGCTGCAGCTCGCGCCAGTCGAATTCGATGACCGACTCGTAGCCGTCGAGCAGGGCGTTGAGTTGTGCAGGCCTGTCCTCGGCGTCGCCGCTGAGCAGCATCCACAGGTCTTGCACGGCGGGCCCCATGCAGGCGTCGTCCAGGTCAACGAAATGGGGGCCTTCGGGTGTCCACAGCAGGTTACCGGGGTGGCAGTCGCCGTGCAGGCGGCGCAGGCGCAGGCCGCTGACGCGGGCGAATGAGGTGTCGCACAGGTCCAGGACCTGGTCGGCCGCGGCCAGCCACGCGCTGCTGTGGTCCATGGGGATGGCGTCGTGCTCGGCCAGCCATTGGCGCGCACTGCGCCCGGTTTCGCTCACGCCCATGCTCAGGCGGTGTTCGAAGGGGCGCCGGGCGCCCACCTCATGCAGGCGTGCCAGGAAGCGGCCCAGCCATTGCAGCACCTCGGGGTCTTCGAGTTCGGGGGCGCGGCCGCCTTTGCGTGGGCTGACGGCAACCCGGTGACCGAGGCAGTGGCCCAGTGTGGGCGGCTCGCCTTGAAGTTGGGCGGTGGCGTGGGCGCGTGCCACAGCCGGGTGGCTCAGGCTCAAGGGCGCCACCGCAGGCACTTCAGCGGCTTGCAACTCGAGGGCGAAGGCGTGTTCTTCCAGGATTTGGGCGTCGCTCCAGCGGCCTGGGCGGTAGAACTTGGCGACGACGAAACTGCCGTCGTTCAGTCCGACCTGAAAGACGCGGTTTTCATAGGAGTTGAGTTGCAGCAGGCGCCCATCAACGTCTTGCCCCACCGCTTCGAGCGCGTCCAGAACGAGGTCGGGGGTGAGGTCAGCGTAGGGGGTGTCGTTGTGCATGCGGCATCTTAGGACACCGTCAGGCTTGTGGGGCACGCCCCCAGCGCACGAGTTGGTCGTTGAGCAGGTGCATGAGCAGGCCGCAGACGGAGAGCTGCAGCGCCAACTGGCCAGCCGACATCGACAGGTCCACCGCATTGTCTGAGGGGATCAACACCAAGGCGGCCAGGACGCCGGCGAAGGGCAAGCAAGCGGCGAGGGCGCCAGCGGCCAGGGTGCGCCACAGCACCGAGCGTCGTCGCCCAAATGCTCGCAGGATGCCCAGGTGCCAAGCGGCCACGAAAAAGTTGGTGACCAGCACGGCCGACAACACCAAAACACCGATGAGGGGGGCGATCGCGTTCATGCCCCCAGAGGATACCGATTTGGCCTCTCAAATCAAGGGTTTACCCTTGAATGAGGGGCTGGCGGTGCTCACTCCAGCTGGCCGGCGGCGGTCGTGGCTTTCAGCAGTGCTGGGTTGATGTCGTCGAAGCTGAGCATCAGTGCTTCGGCGGCTTCCTTGACGTCGAACAGGCTGTTGCCTTCCATGGCCTGGACCAGCTTGAAGTAGGGCTCGTAGGGGCCGGTGTGTTCGGCCAGCACCTGGTAGACGCGTTCGGGCACCGGGATGGTTTTGAGCAGTTCGCTGAAGGGCTGCTGGAACATGCGGTCAAGCAGCGAGAACACGCCGCAGATGAAGAGTTCGTTGCGCATGTCTTCGTCGCCCCCGATGCGGGCCAGCTCTTCCATCACCAGACCACGCCGCACGGCAGCGAACATGACGGGCTTCATGTTCGGGTCTTTGGACGCGGTGGCCAGCAGCAGGGCCAGCCAGCGTTTGAGGCGCTGGTAGCCCAGGATCATGATGGCGTGCCGGAAAGAGCTGATCTCGACCGACAGGCCAAAGGCGGGCGAGTTGATGTAGCGCATCAGCTTGTAGGCCAGGGGCGGGTCGCGCTTGAGCGTGGCTTCCAGGTCTTCGATGTCGTCTTGCTTGTGGACCTGGTCGATCAGTTGCACGATGACCTGCAGGGCGGGCTGGTCAGCGGGCTTTTGAGCGATCTTGATCACGTCGTCGATGGGCCAGCCCAGCACGGCAGAGGCCCCGCGGCGAAAGCTCACTTCCATCTCTTCGGTGGTGGTGATGCCCGCTTGCACATGCTCGATGTTGCGTACCACGCCATCGGTCACGGTGCCGCTGCCGCCGGTGGTCTGGTCGATGCGGCGGTCGTCCTCGATGTCGACGATGGCGTACTTGAAGCTGCTCAACACGGGGCGTGGCAGCTCCTGCAGCGGACGGCCTTTGAGCAGCAGGGTGCTGCCGTTGGCTTGCAGGGTGCAGATGGCGTCGGTGTTGTCGTCTTGGCAGGCCATGAAGGCCGGGATCTCGATCTGGATGTGCGAGCCAGGTTGGGCCAGCAGCACGTCGTGCAAGAGGCGCTCGTGCGTCACGTTCAGCCACAGCTGTGATCCGCCCACTGGCCAGGTTTCTGCCAGAGCGTCAAGCAAGGCTTTGGCATCCAGTGTGGCGCTGGGGTTGAGCGGGAAAACGGTCAGGCGCGTGGCGACGACGCTGCGGTTGCGGTCGATGACCGGGCTGTAGGCCAGCGCGACTTGACCGAGGATGGGATGGTCCATGTGGGCGGTTTCCTGCTGGGATGCGGTCTCAGCCGTTGATGTACTGGAAGAGCGAGAGTTTTTGCACCGAGGCGTAGCTTTGCAGCGCCGCCTGGTAGCCCACTTGCTGGTTTTGGAAGTTGGAGATGGCCTGGGTCATGTCCAGGTCTTCGGCATTCGACTTTTCCGTTGCTGCGGCGAGTTTGAGCGTGCCGATGCGGTCTTCGATGCCGTCCATGCGGTTGAGAGATTCGCCCACGGCTGTCCGGCTGGACTGCATGTTGGTGAGGACCGAGTCGAGCTCTAGCGTCCCGGTGTTGACCGCTTGCACGATGGCCGGACCGCTTTGGTTGCTGCTGTTCAAGGCCGCGATGACATTGTTCAGGCTGGTGAAAATGTTGAGGTCGTTCTTGGCCTCACCAATGGCGAATTGGTCGCCATTGGCCGGGCTGCCTTTCACCGTGACCGACATGCCCCTGCCAGGGATTGCAATGGCCTTGTCGGGCTTGAACGTGCCTGTGCCAATCGATGTGCCATTTTCCAGAATGTCGTAGGTTGTGCCCGTGCCCGAGACGTTGAACTGCACGGTGTAGTTGGGTGAGCTGCCCCCCGTGAGATAGGGGACATCGTTGGGCGCAGTGACCGTGCCTGGTGTGATCCAAGCGTTGCCTGAATTGCTGCCACTGACCGGTGCCGTTGTGAACACGCCGTTGCCGGATCGGGCTTTGAGCCAGGCCTGATCGCCGTCGACAGTGAGGCTCAGGCGCTCGCCAGTCGACGCCATCAGCTCGCCGCTCTGGCCTTGGAAGACCACGCCCGAGGGCGTGTCGACAAACGGTGGCGTGGCTGAGCCTTGTCCCCCAAACACAAAGCCGCCGCCACCGTCAGGCCGGTTGGCGACCGACAGCAACTGGTTGCGGATGTTGACCAGCTTGAGCGCCAGGGTTTTGCGCTCTCCATCAGAGTAGGTGCCGTTGCCGGCGGCCATCAGTGTTTCGCGCGCAGTTTGGAGCAACTCCACCGAGTCACCCATTGCGGATTCGGTGATGCTCATGACGTTGCGGCTGGCATCCAGTGAACGCTTGTCGGCGTCACTGCGGTCCATGCTCGCCTGGGCACGTTCGGCCCGGGCCGCAGCGGTTGGGTCATCGCTGGCCAGGTTGACCCGCTTGCCGGACGTCAACTGCATCTGGGCTTTGTCCAAGCCCTGTTGTCGCTGTTGCAGGTTGAAAATCGCAGCTTCATAGCTCGACGCAGTAACAATGCGCATGATCAATCTCCTCAGGAACCAGCGACTTTTAACAAGGTGTCGAGAATCGACTGTGCGACTTGCAACATCTTCGCGGACGCTTGGTAACTTTGCTGGTATTGGATCAGTCTGGCCGCTTCCTCGTCGAGGTTGACCCCCGTGATGCTGCTCAGCATCTGAGCCGAGTTGGTGGCCAGTGTGCTGGCGATGTCTGCCATGGTCTGGCCGGATTGCACGGCCACGCCGAGGTTGCCAACCATTTGAGAATAGGTGTCTGTGACGGTGGAGTTGGTGACGCCATCCGCCGTGCATATCGCCTTGTCACGCAACTGCAGCATCGCTTGCGCATTGCCATTGTTGCTGCCAGGGTAGGTTGTGGTCGCGACCGTCAACTTGTCACCTGCGCGTGGGACGCCACTGACGTTCACGCTGAAAAGCGCGCCGCTGGGCGTGCTGGCCGGGTCAGCGTCATTGATGGGTGTTCCGGGCTGCCACGTGCGCGTGGGGGTGACATCTTTGTAGCCTGCACCCGTGCTATCGACGAAGCGGTAAGTCAACTGCGCTGGGTTGGACGGGTCTTGCGAGAACACCACATTCAATGGACTGCTTGTCGTTGGCAGCGATGTTGCTGCGTCAGATGCGGTGCCGGAGGGCAAGGCGCGCTGCATGTTCAATGAGGACACGCTGAGTGTGCCGGTGTTCGTGCTGGGAACCGAGGCAACCAATGGACTCGCAGCAGCCAGGCCCTTGGGTGTTTGGAGCGCCACAGCGATGGTGTCTGCGGCTCCTGTGTTGATGAAAATGGGATGGGTGTTGATGGGATTGCCGCTGGCATCAAACGAAGTTTGTGGAGCGCCTGCGGCGTCCAGGCCCAAGGCCTGTTGCTGGTTGATGGCGTCTGCGAACGACGATGTGAATTTGTTGAGCTGGGTCCGCGTGGCTGTGAGGTCACTGTCTTGGAATTGCAGCAGACCTTTGAGCGCACCCCCGGCCATTTGGGTGCTGTCCAGGGAGCGGGTTGAGCCGTCTGTTGTTGTGAGTCCAATTTGGCCTGGGGATGCATTGGATGCGCCGCGAATCACAGTCAGGGTCTGTGCCGTGTTGCCCAGCACCAGGATCTGTCCACCAGTCATGCTGACAGTGGTCGTGCCGTCCTCGGCTGGAATGGCAGTGACCTGAATTTGCTTGCTGAGTTGTCTGATGAGTTCATCACGTTTGTCAAGCAAATCGTTGGCCGAGTGCCCAGAGCCAGTGGTCTTGGCCACACTGTCGTTGATGGCGGCGATTTGTGAAGTCAATCCGTTGATGATCCCTACCGAGGTCGACATGTCGTCAATGACCCCAGCCTGCAGTGTGTTCAGTTGGGCGCCTGCACTGTTGACGCGGCTGACCCACTCCTGCGCCCTTGCCAAAACCACTTGGCGGGCAGCCATGTCTTGCGGCTGGTTGGAAACATCGACAAAAGCATTCAGGATCTTTGAGGCTGAATTGCCAAGGCTGGCATCGCCGGTCGGCAGCACCGTTTCGAGTTGCTCAAGCTTGTTCAGTCGAGTGCTGTTGGCGGCCGCTTGCGCCCGGTTTGCATCGTCTTGCTGGATCAGTGCAGCGTCAGTGGCCCGGGTGACGGTGATCGCTTTCACCCCGCGGCCCATGAAGCCAGCACCGGTGAACTGGCCACCTTCTGTTGCAAGCTCAACCTGCTGACGTGAGTAGCCCGGCGTGTTGACGTTGCTGATGTTGTTGCCGACTGTGTCCAGCATGGATTGGGCGATACCCAATGATCGTGTCGCCATCCCGAAAATGCTACTGGCCATCGTGTACTCCGATCAGAGCGTCAGGTGACGGTCTTTTGCAGACGCAAGGCGGTGTTGATCACCTTGGTCAGCTTGTCTGCGTAGGCAGGGTCCGTGGCGTAGCCGGCTTTTTGCAATCCGCGGGCAAAGCCCTGTGCGGTGTCTGCCTGCGCGACGGTTTGACTGTAGCGCGGGCTCTTGCTGAGCATCCGGGCGTGGTCCTTGAAGGCATCTGCATACGAGTCGTAGGCGCGGAATTTGGCCGTGACTTTGTGCGCAACGCCGCCGAAGTACTCGGTCGTGGTCACCTCGGCGACCTTGCCTTTCCAGTCGGAGGTGGCTTTGATGCCAAACAAGTTGTGGCTGGAGCTGCCGTCTTTCATGCGGATCTCGTGCTTGCCCCAGCCCGATTCCAGGGCGGCCTGACCCAGGATGTGGGTGGACGGGATGCCGGTGGCCAACTCGGCCGCTTGCGCCGCCGCCTGGTGTTTGCGGACGAAGTTCTCGGAGCTGCTCAGCTTCTTGGCATCGGCTCCGGTGGTACTAGGGAGGCTGCTGCTTTTGCTCGCTGCATCGTTCAGGATTTGTGCCGATGCCGTGGCGGCACCCGATGGCATGTTGCTGAGCGAGAGGTCGCCCACGCCTTTGAGGGGGCTGTCTTTGGCGCCGGCCGGGTTGATGCCCAGCTGCCTTTCGAGCTGCCGGGTGATCATGGCGCTCAAGCCGCCAGGCAGGCCGGTCATCTGGTTTGCCAGCTGGGTGTCGAGCATGCTCGATCCCATCTCGGTGGCTGAGTTGTCCATCATGCCGCTGCTCATGGTGGTGGCGCGCATGCTCTTGACCAGCTCTTGCATGAACAGGCCTTCGAGCTGTTTGGCCGTGTCCTTGATGCCCTCTTGCGGGCTGCGGCCCACGGTGGTTTTCAAGCGCTCAAGTGAGCGCGTGTCCATGGTCAGGCCATTGTTCTGGCCGCTGCTGTTCAAGCTCATCAGATCACCTCCAGCTCAGCTTGGAGTGCGCCGGCCGCTTTCATCGCTTGCAAGATGGCCAGCAGGTCTTGCGGGTTGGCACCCAAGGTGTTGAGCGCCTTGACCACCTCGGTCAACTTGGTGCCTTGAGGCAGCTGAATCAGCGCGCCGGGCTCCTGGTTGATCTTGATGTCGGTTTTCTCTGCCGCCACGGTTTGCCCGTTCGATAGGGCGTTGGGCTGACTGATGACGGGGGTGGAGCTGATGGTCACGGACAGGTTGCCGTGCGCCACCGCGCAGGGGCCGATGGTGACCGCCTGGTTGACCACGATGGAGCCCGTACGTGCGTTGATGACGATGCGCGCGGCGGGCATGGCCTTGTCCACGCTGAGGTTTTCGAGGTCGGCCATGAAAGCCACACGCTCGCCGGGTGGGGTGGGCAGCTTGACGTTGACCGTGCGGCCGCTGATGGCTTCGGCTGTGCCTTGGCCCTTGGCCTTGTTGATCGCGTCGGCCACGGTGCGCGCGGTGTTGAAGTCGTCGGCTTGCAGGTCGTATTGCATGACGCTGCCTTGCAGCCAGGGCGTGGGCACGCTGCGCTCCACCGTGGCACCACCAGGGATGCGGCCTGCGCTGAGCTGGTTGACCTGCACCTTGGCGCCACCGGCTGAGGCACCTGCGCCGCTGATCACCAAGTTGCCCTGGGCCATGCCGTAGATCTGGCCGTCAGCGCCCTTGAGCGGGGTGGCGATCAGCGTGCCACCGCGCAGCGATTTGGAGTTGCCCAGCGACGAGACGTTCACGTCAATGGCTTGGCCTGGCTGTGCAAAAGGGGGGAGGGTGGCGGTGACCAGCACGGCGGCCACGTTCTTGACCTGCATCGCCACGCCAGCGGGCACGGTGATGCCCATCTGCTGCAGCATGGCATTGAGGCTTTGCGCCGTGAAGGGCGCTTGGGTGGTTTGGTCGCCGGTGCCGTCCAGGCCCACCACCAGGCCGTAGCCCATCAGCTGGTTGCTGCGCACGCCCTGGATGTTGGCGATTTCCTTGAGCCTCACGGCCTTGGCATCCACAGGCCACCACAGCGCTGCCGAGGCGGCTGCGAAGGCCAGGGCGATCAGCAGTTTGAGGAGGCGGTCTGCGGTGTTCATGGGCCGAATTCCTTGGGGGTTCGGCTCCATTGTGCGAATCTTTAGAACGGCGAAATGTTCAAAAAGAAGCGCGCAAGCCAGCCTATTCCTTGCGCTTCTTGCTGGGCGCCGCGGCCCATTTGCTCGATGCGCACGTTGGCCACCTGCGTGGACGTGACAGAGTTCCCAGGTTGGATGCTGTTGGGGTCGACTTGGCCTGAGAAACGCAGCACATCGACGTTCTTGGCCACGCCAATCTGCTTTTCGCCCGAAATGATCAGGTGCCCGTTGGGCAGCACCTCGATCACCGTCGTGGTGATGGTGCCGGTGAAATTGTTGGTGCTGACCGAGCTGCCCGTGCCATCGAATTTGTTGGCCGAGCTGCCAGACGCGCCCAACTTGGCGATCTGGTCCAGGCGCAGCAAGGGCACGGCGCTGATGGCGCTGCTGACGGCGCCTTTCTTCTCGATCGAACTGGTGGTTTCTTGCTTGGCGCTGATGCTTTCGCTGATGACCACGGTGATGACGTCGCCCACCATGCGCGCACGGTAGGTCTCGTACAAAGGGCGATAGCCGGCAGCTTGGAAGATCGCGCCATTGCTGGCTGGGGCATAGGTCGCAGCGGAGGGACGCGCCTGTGTGGGCTCGACCACCTCCACCCGCGGGCTGGTGGTCACGCAAGCCGACAGCAGGGCAGGGGCGAGCCAGCCGAGCCAGCGCAGTTTGCGGAGGTGTGTCATCACATTTGACCCAGCTTTTGTAGCATCTGGTCCGAGGTCTGGATGGCTTTGGAGTTCAGCTCGTAGGCGCGTTGCGTCTGGATCATGGTCACCAACTCTTGCACCACGTTCACGTTCGACGTCTCCACAAAGCCTTGTGAGAGCATGCCCATGCCGTTGACGGTGGGCGCAGCCGTTTGTGGCGCACCCGAGGCGGCCGTTTCTGTGAACAGGTTTTGGCCCTTGGGCTCCAGGCCAGCTGGGTTGATGAAGTTGGCCAGTTGGATTTGTCCCAGGCTTTGCAACGCCGTCTGCCCGGGGATGGTCACCGTCACGGTGCCGTCGTTGCCGATGGTCAGGCCGCTGGCGTTGCTCGGCACGGTGATGCCCGGCTGGACCAGGTAGCCGTTGTTGGTCACCAGTTGCCCTTGCGCATCGAGCTGGAAAGAGCCGTCGCGGGTGTAGGCCGTGGTGCCGTCGGGTTGGGTGATCTGAAAGAAGCCCTTGCCTTGGATGGCGAGGTCCATGTTGTTCGACGTCTGCTGCAAGTTGCCCTGTGTGAACTGGCGCGAGGTGGCAACGGGACGCACACCCAGGCCCACCTGCAAGCCGGTGGGCAGCTGGGTCTGCTCAGAGCTGTTGGCCCCGCTTTGGCGCAGGTTCTGGTACATCAGGTCTTCGAACACGGCGTGCGATTGCTTGTAGCCGTTGGTCGAGCCGTTGGCCAGGTTTTGCGAGATGTGGTCCAGCTGGATTTGCTGGGCTTCCATGCCGGACTTTGATACCCACAGTGAACGCATCATGGTCGTACTCCTTCAATCTGATCAGCCATTGGTCGAGAGCAGTTGAGCGGCAGCGCGCTCATCGTCTTCGGCCGTCTTCATCATCTTCATCTGGGTCTCGAACTGGCGTGCCGCCGCGATCATCGACACCATGGTCTCGATCGGGTTCACGTTCGATCCTTCCAGCGCGCCGTCTTGCACGCGTGCCAGCGGATCGGCATTGAGGTCGGCGCCATCGCCCGCCCGAAAGAGGCCGTCTTCGCCTCGCACGAGCTTGTTCTCTGGGGTGACCAGCTTGAGCTTGCCCACGCCAGTCGTGCGCCCGTTGGCCGAGCGTGCGCTCACGGTGCCGTCGGGTGCGATGGTGGGTTCGGTGTTAGGCGGCAGCACGATGGGCCCGCCGTCGCCCATCACGGGCAAGCCGCTTTGCGTGGTCAGGGTGCCTTCGGCCGTCACGGTGAACGAGCCGAAGCGGGTGTAGGCCTCGGTGCCGTCCAGGGCCTGCACGCTGAGCCAGGACTTGCCTTGCGCGGCCACATCCAGTGAGCGACCGGTGAAGGTGATGGGGCCGGCCGTGTCGTCGTAGCCCACGGTGGTTTCCAGAGCGTAAACACGGGTGCTCGCGCCATCGCCGCGCACCGGGACGGCCCGCGTGGCTTGCAGTTCGGCCCGAAAGCCGGTGGTGCTGACGTTGGCCAGGTTGTTGGAGAGCACGTCCTGGCGCTGCATGTTCATTTTGGCGCCAGCCATGCTCAGGTAAATCATGCGGTCCATGTTGACCTCCGTGCGTCAAAGCGCGTGATCAACGCAGGTTCACCAGGGTCTGCAAGACCTGGTCTTCGGCCTTGATGGTTTGTGCGTTGGCCTGATAGGAACGCTGCGCCACGATCATGTTGACCAGCTCGCCCGTGAGGTCGACGTTGGACTCTTCCAGTGCACCCGATTGCAGCAGCCCAAAAACGCCGCTGCCCGGTGCACCCAGTGGCAAGGGGTCGCCAGACGCATTGGTGGGCTTCCACTCGTTGCCTCCGGTGGGCTGCAATCCGTTGAGGTTTTTGAAGTCGGCAAGCTGCACGCGAGCAATGGACTTGGATTGGCCATTCGTGTAGCGCGCCTTGACCGTGCCGTCGGACTCGATCAAAAAGTCAGAAAGATTGCCTTGCGCATACCCGCCCCCCGAGAGCTCGGTGACGCTGTAACTGCCCGAGTACTCGGTGCTGGACGAAAGGTCCACCTTGATGTTGGTCAGCGGTTGACCATTGGTGCCACCCGGGATGTTGGCCACCGTGAAGCTGGTGCCGACAGGAAGTGTGCCATTGGCATTGAAGGTCACGGTGCCCACGGGCACTGGGTTGCCTGATGCATCTTTGTTCACCGAGGCCGCGTTGGTGTTGCCATCGGCGCTCATGTAGACCTCCCATTGGGAGCCTGCGGCGGTCACAGGAGGGGTGGCTGCGGGATCAGCTGCCACCGGGTCGGCTACCTTCTTGAAGTAGTAGTTGACGGCAATGGGTGCACCATTGTCGCCATATGCCGTTTGTGATGTGACGAAGTTATAGGTCTTTGAGTTACCGAGATCGAGCGGCGCTGTGATCTTGGTGGCGCGCGCATCGAGGTTGGCTGTCATCTTGACGTTGCCGGCAACTTTGGGTGGGGAGTTGTCGTTCGTCAGCACGATGGGCGAACCTGCTGGGCCTGCGGGGGCGCCCGTGTCGTCAAGTGCTTGCCCCAGCAAAAGGTGCAAGCTGTTATTGACGATGTTGCCATTGGCATCGCGTTTGAATTGCCCGTTGCGGGAGTACACCGTTTCTCCTTGTGCGGTTTGCAACGCATAGAAGCCTCGTCCATTGATGGCGATGTCCAGGTTGTTGGATGTGGTTGTGATGTTGCCTTGTGTGAATTGCTGCGCCACCACGGCGATGTTTGCCCCAATGCCGATGCCGTTGTTGCCGCCGCCGCCCAGCGATGCCGCATACATGTCAGCGAATTCGGCCCGAGAGGCCTTGGCACCAAAGGTGTTGGCGTTGGCGACGTTGTTGCCGATCACTTCCAGGTTTTTGCTGGAGGTGTTCAAGCCGGAGAGACCTTGTTGGAAGCCCATGGTGATGTCCTTTCGGGTACTGCAGAGATGCGTCGCTGTGAAATCAGGAAACCGACTTGACCTTGCTGTATGCCGTGGTGCCGCTGTCGCGCAGCTCCAGGTTCAAGGTGCCGTTGCTATTGGTGATGGCCTCTACCATGTCGCTCATCAGCGGCGTGGATTTGATGGCCTTGCCCGAGCTGGTGGCCGTGACCTTGAAGGTCAATCCGGTGGTTGAGGTGCCGCTCGGTGGGGTCCAGCTGAAGCCTTGTTGGCCAGCCCCCATGCCAGTTTGTGTGATCGTGTCGACCGTGGTGCCGCCGGCGTCCAGCACGTCGATGCGCACGTTGCTGGCGGCGGCATCAAGCGAGTAGCCGGCCACGGCCTTGCCATTGGTGCCCACGACCAGCTTGTTGCCTTCCAGCAGCACGCTGTGCCCGACCAGACCGGCGCCTTGCAGCATCTGCATCTGCGCCATGCTGGCGCCCATGTTGGTCATGGTGGTGTTGAGCTTGTCGATGCCGGTCACCGTGTTGATTTGCGCCATCTGGCTGGTGACCTGGGCGTTGTCCATCGGGTTCAGCGGGTCCTGGTTCTGCATCTGCGTCACCAGCAGCTTCAAGAAGCGGTCGGAGGCCTCGGTGGGGCTGGTGGTTTTGCCTGCAGCGGCCGCCGCAGTGGTGCTGCTGGTGGACGAGCTGGATGTGGTGGCGGTGGTAGCGGTCATGTGCGTGGGCCTCGTAGGTCAGGGCGTGGGGGCGGCTCAGCCGCCTTGGCCCATTTGCAGGGTCTTCATCAGCAAGGTCTTGGCCGTGGTCATGACCTCGACGTTGTTCTGGTACGAGCGCGAGGCCGAAATCATGTTGACCATCTCCTCCACCGTGTTGACGTTGCTGTAGGTGACATAGCCCTCCGCATCGGCCTGTGGGTGCTTGGGGTCGTGCACGCGGCGGCCGGGGCTGTTGTCTTCGGTGATCTGGCTGACGTTGACGCCCGCGGTCCCCACTTCGCCCATGGGCGTGGTGGTGAACACCACTTGGCGGGCCTTGTAGGCGCTGCGGTCAGGTCCGGCCACCGTGTCGGCGTTGGCCAGGTTCGAGGCCACGACGTTGAGCCGTTGCGACTGCGCACTGACCGCGCTGCCTGACACGTTGAAGATCTTGAACATCGACATGGTTTTCTCCTGTCAAACGCCTGATCACTGGCCGGTGATGGCCGTGTTCAAAGTGCGCACCTGGCTGTTGATGAAGCGCAGGGTCGCTTCGTAGCGCACGGTGTTGTCGGCAAAGTTGGCGCGCTCGCGGTCCATGTCGACGCTGTTGTTGTCCAAGTTGGTTTGTGCCGAGGTGGCGTAGCCCATCTCGGGGGTGGCCTTGCTGCTGGCGGGCATGCCCTGGCTGTTGAGGTGATTGCCGTGGCCGGTGGCGAGCTGTAGGTGGCCCTTGGTTAAGGCGGTTTGCTCCGTCGAGGCCTGGCCGGTCGCGTTTTTCAGAGCGGTCGAAAAGTCGAAGTCGCGGGCCACGTAGCCTGGGGTGTCGGCATTGGCGATGTTGCTGGCGATCAGGCGCTGGCGCTCTGAGCGCAGGGTGAGCGCCTCGGCCTGAAAGTTCAAAGAGTCGGTCAATCGGTTCAACATGGTGTGCCCCTCCGGCGGCCCTGACTGGCTGGACCGCCTGTTGGCGCTGATGGCCTCGGAGCGCATGCACCTCGACTCAGCTTGGATCCGATGGTGATCGCCTGATGCCCAAACATGAGCCGGAATAAACGGGGTTTGATGCCGCAATTCCGGGCCTTCCGCGCCGGGCGCTTGCCTAAAGTGGGCAGGCATGAAAGCCCCACAAAGCCACTCCCAAACGGTCTCGTCCCGCCGCCTGCGCAGCGTTCGTCAAGACATCGGCTTGGCGCCCATCCAGTTCTGGGTGGCGCTGGCCAGCGGCTTGCTCTGGACGGCGTTGTGCGCGCTGGCGGCGTTGGCCAGCAATGCCGCGCACGCACAAGCGGTGTCTCCGGCCATCTCTGTGATCCCGGACCCATCGGGCATCTCAACCGCACTCCAGTCTCACGTTGAAGCGCTGCTGCGCCAGCAGTCGGTTCCTGCCGATGCGGACGGTGGCGCCGCCGCGCCGCGCCGTGTCGAGGTCGTGCTGGGCCAGCTCGACCCCCGTCTGAAGCTGGCGCCTTGTGACAAAGTTCACGCCTACATGCCCGATGGCGTGCAGATGTGGGGCAAGACCCGCGTGGGCTTGAGGTGTGAACAAGGCCCGGTGCGCTGGAATGTGACTTGGCCTGTGACGGTCAAAGTCTGGGCACCTGCCCTCGTGGCCACCGTGCCTTTGCGCCCTGGCATGCCCATCAGGGAGGCCGACGTGCGGATGTCCGAGGTCGACATCGCCTCCAGCCCATCGCCCGCTCTGGTCAAACACGCTGAGGTGCTGGGCCGCTCGGTGGTCCACAACATCGAGCCCGGCCAAAGCCTGCGGCAGGACGACATCCGCGCGCGTCGCTGGTTTGCCGCCGGCGATCAGGTTCGCTTGAATGTGCGCGGTTCGGGTTTCACGATCGCCTCTGAAGGCATGGCTCTGACCCCTGGCGACGAGGGCCGTTGCGCCCGCGTTCGCACTGACAATGGCCGTGTTGTTTGCGCCCAGCCCGTGGGTGAGCGGGTGGCGGAGTTGAGCTGGTGACGCAACATCCAGTTGCCAACTTATCCCCCTTACCCAGGGGGTATGTCGCCTTTGGCATTAAAGTCCTTCACAGCCGCGTCGATATCGCGGATGTGACCACTCGGTTTCCGCCGGGATCAAGGAGTACATCATGAAGATCGGCAACCCCATCGACAAGGCACTGGGCGGCATTTCGCCCCGTGCCGAAGGGACCGCCTCGGGCGGTTCGGGCGCCAAAACACCATCTGTGGGCGCGAGCGCCAAGGTGACGTTCTCGTCGGCAGCCACAGGGCTGTTGGCGGGGCAAGACCAGGATGGCGATTTCGACGCCGGCAAGGTGGCCAGCGTCAAGCAAGCCATCGAGCAAGGCAGCTACAAGGTCAACGCCGAGGCGATCGCTGACAAGCTGATCAGCAATGCCCGCGACCTGCTGCCCAACAAGCGCGGCTGAACCTGATCGTTGACCCGTTTTGACCATGCCGATACCCGACACCGACCTGCCCACGGGGCCCTTCCAAGCCTTATCGGCCTGTTTGAGCCAAATTGAAGCGCGCTTGTCCGACATGGACGAGGCGTTTCAAAGCGGCGATGTGACGGTGCTCGAGACCCGCAGCCGGGCCGTGCAAGACAGCCTGGCCGACGCCCTGCATGCCTTTTCGCAGACGGCGCGCGACCAACCCGACGGCCTGGCGTCTTTGCCGGCCTCGCTGCGCCAGCGTTTGAGGGCCGCCCAAGCCCGCCTGGTGTCGCAGCAGGTGGCGGTTCACCGCGCACTGCACACCTACGGCCGCACTTTGGGTGCCTTGTTCCCGCAGGCTGAAGCCCCGACCTACGGTGCCATGGGCAACGGCCCTGCGGCGAAGGCGCTCAAAGCCTACCGTTGAGGCAGGCCTTGCTTCGCCTCAGTCGGCGCTGCCTTCGATCACGAGCTGCACCCGCTGGCGGCCCTGGTATTCGTCCAGGCTGACGCGAAACGCCAAACGTGTCTTGCTGGGCACCGGCTCGCTGTGACCGAACCAGATCCCGTCGCGTGCCTGCCCCTGCACCCGCAAGCTGAGCTTGAGGTGGCGCTCGCCCACCAGCCGCTGCCCCAGCACTTCCACCTCGTCACTGAACAAGGGCGCCTCAAAACCTGGCCCCCACACGGCGCTGTCGAGGGCGGACACGGTCTCGGCCGTGAACCACTGAGCGTCCAGGGCGCCGTCTGTGCTGAGTTCACGCAGCAGCAAGCTGGGGTCGATCTCGCTTTGCGCGATTCGGGCCAGCTCGGCCTCGAAGGTGAGTAAATCGGCCTCGTCAATCGTGCAGCCCGCCGCCATGGCATGTCCACCAAAGCGCTTGAGCAGGCCGCTGTGACGCTTGCTCATCACGTCCAGCGCATCTCTCAGGTGAAAGCCCGGGATCGAGCGGCCTGAGCCTTTCAGCAGCCCGTCTTGCCCGCGCGCAAACACGAAGGTGGGGCGGTGCAAGCGGTCTTTGAGCCGCGAGGCCACGATGCCGACCACACCTTCGTGGAAGTCGGCATCGAAGATCGTCAGCGCAGCAGGTGGGTCGCCCTCGGGCGTCAGCGTGGCCACCAGTTGCTCGGCTTGCTCGCGCATGCCCGATTCCAGCTCGCGTCGTTCGCGGTTGATGGCGTCGAGCTGGCGGGCCAGCTCCAAAGCGCGCCCGGGTTGGTCGGTGCTCAGGCACTCGATGCCCAGGCCCATCTCGGCCAGGCGGCCGGCGGCGTTCACGCGCGGCCCCAAGGCAAAGCCAAAGTCTTGGCTGGTGGCGCGGGCGGGGTCGCGCCCCGAGGCATTGAACAGCGCCGCGATGCCTGGCTGCATGCGCCCGGCGCGGATGCGCTTGAGGCCCAGCGAGACCAGCCGGCGGTTGTTGTCATCCAGGCGGCCCACGTCGGCGATGGTGCCCAGGGCGACCAGGTCGAGCAGGGCGTCGATGCGGGGCTGTGTGGCGGCATCAAAGGCGCCGCGTTGGCGCAGCTCGGCGCGCAGGGCCAGCAGCACGTAAAACATCACACCCACACCCACCAGGGCCTTGCTGCCGAAGCGGCAATCGGGCTGATTGGGGTTCACGATCACATCGGCATCGGGCAGGCTGAAGCTGCCGTCGCACAACACCACGGGCAGGTGGTGGTCGGTGATGATGACGCGCATGCCTTGGGCGCGGGCCAGGGTCACGGCCTCGTGGCTGGCCATGCCGTTGTCCACGGTGACCAGCACATGGGCGCCTTGCGCACGCACCATGTCAACGATGGGGGGCGTCAGGCCATAGCCATGCACGGCGCGATCGGGCACCACGTAGCTGACTTGGTCAGCGCGCGCGCCGAGCATCTGCAGGCCAATGAGGCCCGTGGCGCAGGCTGTGGCGCCATCGCAGTCGTAGTCGGCCACGATGCAGATGCGCTGGCCTTGCGCGATGGCATCGGCCAGCAAGGTGGCGGCTTGGGTGGCGCCCAGCAGGTCGGTGGGGGGCAAGAGTTTGGCGGCGCTGTCGTCGAGTTCGTCGACGTTGCGCACACCGCGTGAGGCATACAGCCGCGCCAGCAAGGGGTGTACGCCGGCTTGTTCAAGCGACCAGGCGGTGCGAGGCGGCACCTCGCGGGTGGTGATTTTCATGGGGTGTTGGGTGGGTGCTGGTGCGGATGCGGGTGCCAGGGGCAGGCCTCAAAGGCTTTGCAAAACATCGGGGATGCCGGCCTGGCGGGTGCCGCCACCCAGCGCGCTGCGCAGGCTTTGCCACAGGCGTTGGCCCAGCGGGGCTGGCGCGGCAGCGCTCAGGCTCAAGGCGTGGCGCTCGCCGCACAGGGTGATGCGCACCGCGTGGCCCGCGTCGATGGCCGCGCAGGCTTCGCGCAGCACGGTGGCGTCCACCTGGGCCCAAGTGTCGATCCACGCAGGCATGTCGGTGGCCAGCAGGGGCGCGCGCAGGGCGTCGCACACCACGGTGGTGTCGGGCCAGGTCAGCGCGGCCGGGGGTCGCCCGCCACCGCTCAGCCAAAACGAGTTGACGGTGGGTTGCCCTGCGGCCTCTCGGGCGTCGTTCAGCGGGTGTTGGTACAGCGACATCTGCACCTCGCTTTGCAGGCGGCGCAGCCTGCGGGCCTGCGGGTGGTCGGTTAGCCACACATCGGGGTTGCGGCCAATGACCCGGTCGAGCGAGGCCGTGGGCAGGCCTTGCAATGAAGGGTGCGCGGCGTACCAACGGGTGGCCGAACCCCACAGCAGCGTCCAGCCTTCTTCTTCAAACAGGCTGCGAACGGCTTCCAGGCAGGTGCGCGAGTCGGCATCGCTCAGGCGCAGCTCGGTCGGGTCCAACAAGGTGAGTTGCTCGCGCCCCATCAGCCAGTGGCCCACGCTCAAGGTGGCCCAGCACAAAGCCGGGTCAAGCTGCAAACCGTCTTGCGTCGCCCACCACGCTGACCAGGGCAACAGCCCATCGTGCGCTGGGCTGAGGTCGGCCCAGCCCAGTTCGGCAGCCAGCACGCGCTCGTGCGGCATCGACAGGGCGTATTCATCGGCCTCAAATCGTTGCTGCTGGGTCAAAACGGCCAGCAGGCGTTCTAGGTGCGGCAGTGGCGTGGCGCTCCCCAGGCGCGACAGGGCGTGCAGGCAGGGGTCTGAGAGGCTGCTGGCAAAGGGCAGCACCCAGTGCAAAGGCCGTGTGGCGGGCGCGGACGGGTCAATGGAAGGCATGGGGCCGATTATCGAGTGAGTACACTCCCCACACCATGAACTTGCCATACGAATGGCGCGTGGGCTGGCGTTACACCCGCGCCAGCCGATCAGCACGGCGCAACGGTTTCATTTCTTTCATCTCTGGTGTGTCGGTGCTGGGCATCACGCTGGGCGTGGCGGCCTTGATCATCGTCTTGTCGGTGATGAACGGCTTTCAGAAAGAGGTGCGCGACCGCATGTTGTCGGTGGTGGCCCACATCGAGCTGTACGACGCCCGAGGCGGCGCCCTGTCCGACTGGCATGTGCTGGCCCAAGAGGCGCGGCGCAACCCGGCGGTGCTCGGTGCTGCGCCCTTTGTGCCTGCGCAAGCCCTGATCGCCCGTGGTGAAGACATGCGCGGCACCATGGTGCGTGGCATCAGCCCCACCGACGAAGCCACCGTGACGCCCCTGGCCGCCAGCATGCAAGACACCTTTGCCAAGCTCAAAAGCGGTGGCTGGGGTGTGGTCATTGGCATCGAGATGGCCCGTTCGTTGGGCGTGATGGTGGGCGACCCGCTCACCCTGGTCGCGCCCAGTGGGCAAGTCACGCCCGCAGGCATCGTGCCTCGCATCAAACAAGTCACCGTTGTGGGCATCTTCAATGCCGGCCACTACGAGTACGACAACGGCCTGGTGTTGATGCACATCGACGACGCCGCCAAGCTGTTTCGCACGGGCGGCGCCACGGGGGTTCAGCTCAAGCTCAAAGACGCGCAAGCGGCCCGCACGGTGGGCAACGAGCTCGCCGACAGCCTGGGCGCCGACGTCATCGTGCGTGACTGGACGCACACCAACCGCAACTGGTTCGAGGCGGTGCAGGTTGAAAAACGCATGATGTTCATCATCCTGACCTTGATCGTGGCGGTGGCGGCTTTCAATCTGGTCTCGTCCCTGGTGATGACCGTGACCGACAAGCG
>CANCFV010000018.1 GCA_947377275.1 Burkholderiales bacterium
TGGCTAATGAACGGAGTGAGATTGATGGACACATTGGTCTGTCGACTGTCCACATCGAATCGATGGACTACGACACATAGCTCAGGCAAGTCTTTGATTCTTCTACGCAGGAAGCGTTCACACTCTCGACATCATGTCAATGTTGTTCAACGTGTAAGGCACGCGCAGGCCAGACGCCTGCCGTGATCAGGCGGGTCTGGTCAGTGGCTCAGGCGCGGCACGAGGGCATGGGCGCAGTGCTCAACGTCGGCGTAGACGGCGTCGCCTGGCTGGATGCCTGAGTCCAAATCGATGGGCACCACGCTGTCGACCAAGCCTGGTGGCCGACGAAAATGCACCAGTGCCCAACGCTGCGAAGCGGCTTCGGCCGCGGGCAGGAGGCTGCGGCAATCGCGTTGTGCGTCCACCGTGGACAAGGCTTCGGCGCTGCCCACCGTGCGCTCCAGATGGGCGATGCGCCAGCCTTGCTGCACGGGGTATTGCTCGTCAGGGAAACTGGCGCAGGCCGTCAAGCCAGACAGCACGGCCCCCATGATCAGGTAGGTGTACAGCTTCATACCGGGTCATCCTTTTCAAACATCGACAGCAAGGTGGGCAACAAAACCAGGGTGAACACCGTGGCCGAGACGATGCCGCCCACGATCACCAAGGCGAACGGACGCTGCGTCTCTGAGCCAATGCCATGGGACAAGGCCGCTGGCAAGAGGCCGAGGCCGGCCATGAGCGCGGTCATCAAAATGGGTCGCATGCGCGTGACCGAACCGGCCGTGATGGCGGCGACCTTGCTCAATCCATTGTCTTGACCGGTCTTGACCTCTTCGACCAAGATCACGCCGTTCTGCACGCAGATGCCAGCCACGGCAATGAAGCCCACGGCGGCAGAAATCGACAGGTGCATGCCAGCCAAGGCCAAGGCCGCAAAACCACCAATCAAGGTGAACGGCACCATGGCCAGCACCAAGGCGGCACGCGACACCGACTTGAAGGCCCAAAACAGCAAAACAAAAATGCCGGCCAGCGACAAGGGCACAACGATCATCAGGCGCTTGATGGCGCGCTGCTGGTTCTCGAACTGGCCGCCCCAGGTCATGCTGTAACCGGCAGGCAGACGCACGGCGGCGGCCACGCGCTTTTGAGCTTCTGCCACGAAGCTGCCTTGGTCACGGCCGCGCAGGTTGGCTTTGATGTGGACCATGCGCACGCCAGCTTCACGGGCAATGCGCGTCGGGCCTTGGCGCACCTCGACCGTGGCCAGCTCTTTGAGGGGGATGCTGCCGCCGTCGGGCAAGGCCACGGGCACGCGTCCAACCGAGTCCACAGAGTCGCGGTAGGGTCGGTCAAAGCGCAGCGTGATGTCGAGGTTGCGCTTTTCTTCGAAGTAAGTGTTGACGGTCACGCCACCCAGCGCGGTCTGCACCACGCTGTTGAAGTCGGCAATGGCAATGCCATGGCGCGCCAGGCGGTCACGGTCAGGCGTGATCGAGACTTCGCTCTGCCCATTGATCGGAATGGCTTCCACGTCAGCAGCACCACGGATGCTGGAGAGCACATTGGCGACAGCGTCGGCTTTCTGGCTGAGCACGTCCAGGTCAGGGCCAAAGATCTTCACGGCCAACTCGCCCTTGCCGCCAGAGAGCGCTTCTTCCACGTTGTCCTCGATGACCTGGCTGAAGTTAGGGTGCACACCAGGCAGGCCGTTCATGCGTTGCGCAATGTTGTCAATCAAGGCGTCTTTGTCTTTGAAACGCCATGAGCGATGCTCGTTGAGGTCGGCCAGGATTTCGATGCTGTTGGGGCCTTTGGGGTCGGTGCCGTCATCAGGGCGGCCGATGTGGCTGACCACCCGATGAACCTCAGGGGTGTCCAACAAGATTTGGCGCAGTCGTGCCTCGACCGCCTGTGTGGCCTGGATGCTGGTCGATGGCGGCAGGCTCATGGTGATCCACAAATTGCCCTCGTCGAGCTTGGGCAAGAACTCGCTGCCCAGCGCAGACACCAGGGCCAGGGCCACACCGAGCACCAAGACCGATACCGTGACCACGATGCGGCTGGCGCCCATGCAGCGCTGCAGCAGCTGCAAATAGCCGCGCTTGAGCGCCTCCATCCAGTTCAAATGCTTTTCCAACAGGTTGCGCCGCGTCAGCAACATGGCCAGGGCCGTGGGGATCCAGGTCATCGTCAGCAGCACCGCACCGGCCAGGGCAAACGACAAGGTGAAGGCCATGGGCGAGAAGATCTTGCCCTCGACCCGCTGGAAGGTGAAGATCGGCAGGAAAGCCAAAATGATGATGGCCTTGGAAAACACGATGGGGTGACCCATGCTGGTGGCCGTCTGGCGCAAAGCGGTAAGCCGGTGCGGGCCTTCTCGCTTGGCCTTGCCCTCGCTGGCTTCCAAGGTCAGGCGCACCATCAAGGCTTCGACCAGGACCACAGCCGAGTCGATGATGATGCCGAAGTCCACCGCGCCCAATGAGATCAGGTTGGCCGACATGCCCTTGATGTGCATGAGCGTGAATGCCAGCAAGAGCGCCAGCGGGATCACGCTGGCCACGATCAGGGCGGCACCCCAGTTGCGCAGGAAGATCACCAGGATCGCCACCACCAGCACGGCCCCAATGACCATGTTCTCGGTCACGGTGCTGACGGTGTGCTCGATCAGGTCGCGGCGATCGTAGATGCGCTCCAGGCGCATGCCGGGTGGCAGGTGCTTGGACAGCGCATCCATGCTGGCCTGCAGCGCGGCGATGACCTTGGCTGGGTCTTGTCCCTTGGTCATGTCGACGATGCCTTCGACCACGTCGCTCTCTTTGTCGAGTGCCACGATGCCGGCACGCTCACGCTCGCCCTCTTGCACGGTGGCCAGATCGCCCACGGTGACAGGCTGACCTTCGCGCACCAAGACCACGGTGTGCCGGATGTCGTCCAGCGACTTGAACAAGCCCAGCGATCGCACCACCAAGGCCTCGTCGCCGCGAAGCAGCACACCACCGCCGCCGTTGACACTGTTCTTTCCCAGCGCGTCTTGCAATTGCTGCAAGCTGACGCTGAACTTTTCAAGGGCCTGCGGCTGGGCTCGCACCTGGATTTCTTTGAGCGCACCGCCAATGGTGACCACGTCGGCAACGCCCGGCACGCGGCGCAAGGCGGGACGCACGATGGTGTCTTGCGCGGTGCGCAGGTCGGCCAGGCTGACGCCGGGCTGGCCCTTGACGCTGTAGCGATAGACCTCGCCAACGGCAGTGGTCAAGGGCGCCAACTGGGGCGTGATGCCTGCCGGCAGTTGCACGTTCTGAAGTTTTTCCAAGACCTGCTGACGGGCAAAGTAGTCGTCGGTGTTGTCAGAGAACAGCAAGGTCACCACCGACAGGCCGGGCATCGACACCGAGCGCAGTTGGGTGATGTGAGGCACGCCACTCATCTCGACCTCGATGGGCTTGGAGATCGAGCGTTCGACCTCTTCAGGCGCCCCACCGGGCAACTGCGTGATGATCTGAACCTGCACGTCCTGAACGTCGGGGAACGCCTCAACGGGCAGGTCGGCCACGGCGTAGCCGCCCACCAGGAGCAGGGCAATCACGGCCAGGACCACAAAGACGCGCTGGGTCAGCGCAAAGCGAACGAGTCGGTCAAGCATGTCAATGGTCCGATGCCAGTTCGGCGTCCAGCAAGATGGCGCCCTTGGTGACCACGCGCGCGCCGGGCATCAAGCCCTGGCTCACATGGCTCTCGTCTCGACCGCGGTGGCTGAGGCTGACGGGCACCTTGACCAAGGTGCCCGGTTCTTTTTCGATGAAGACAAAGCTCTGCAAGCCGGTGGTCACGATCGCGCTGTTGGGCACGACGGGCTCAGGCGCTTGTGCTTCGTCCAGAGCGAGCAGGCGAACGAACATCTCAGCGCGCGCGCCAGCGGGTGGTTGATCAATGCTTGCGCGCACCGGGATGCGGCGGCTGTGGCTGTCCATGGCCACGCCGATGGATTTGACCCTGCCCAGCATGGCCGGCAAGCTCGGGTCGTCAGAGACCAAGCGCACGGGCTGGCCAACGTGCATGCCGTGCAGATCGGTTTCGGCCACGTCGGCCAGCGCGTCCAGCCGTGACGGGTCGGTGATCACGAAGGCCGCATCGGGGGCATCAGGACGCCATTCCTGGCCGGGGTTGAGGTGACGCTCGGCGATGACCCCGGAGATGGGGGCGCGCAAGGCAAACCGGCCATCTTTTCCCACCGGCCCAAGGGCCTTCATGCGGGCCGAAACCCGCTCCAGCTCAGCTTGGGCCATGCGGGCATCGGCTTGTGCGCCCTCCAGGTCACGTGTGGCGATCACACCCGCCTCGTGCAGGCGCTGCGCGCGCCGCCAGGCCGACTGCTTGGCATCCTGATCGGCACGAGCCTTGTGGCTGTCGGCCACAGCGGCGTCGTAGTCTGGCGCCAGCAGCCAAGCCAGCACATCGCCAGCCTTGACCCGAGCGCCGACTTCCGCAGCGATCTGCACCACACGCCCCGCCACGGGGCTGTAAACGCGCACGGTTTGGTTTTCATCGAACACCAGGCGTGCAGGCAGGGGCTCAGTGACCGGGGGCACCGATGCCTTCACTGGCGCAATGGCCAGGTAGGCCAATTGGGTCGACCCCACCGGGTAATGCAGGATGTTGGCTGCAGAACGGGCTGCCAGCGCCTGCGCAGGGGCGTCTTCGCTGGCCACGCCATGTGCTTGCGTGACGTGAACGGCCACTGCGATGAGGGCGGCCGCGGCCGCCACGACGAACATTGCTGGTTTCAAGGGGACACCACACTCAGGTTGGAGGTCAGATTCAGTGCGGCCAAGGCTTTGGCATGGTCGGCATGCGCTTGGGCGGCATCCAGTTCGGCGGCGTGGGCCAAGCGGCGGGTGTCCAGCACGTCCTGCAAAGACAGCGCGCCTTGCTGGCGGGCAAACTCAGCCGCCTTGACCGCCTGTTTGGCCTTGGGGACCAGCAGTCCGTCCAGTCGCTCGATGCGGCGGGCCGCCGTGTCCAGCGTGACACGCTGGCGCGCCCGGTCGGCCCGGGCATCGGCCCGGGTCTTGTCAAGCACAGCCTGGGCATCGTCGAGCGCCAGCCGGGCCCGCATCACGGGGCCGTCCTGACGGCCATCCACACCCAGAGGAAAGGCCACGCCCAGACCCCACAGGCGATTGCCTGCGGGCGGGTTGTGTTCGAACTGAACGCTCCAGGTGACATCGGCATGGCGTTGTGCCTGGGCCAAGTCCAGTGCGGCCTGGGCCTGAACGAGCCGCTGCTGAGCGGCCTGCACATCGGCACGCCCCGCCAGCCATGCGGCATCCATGTCATCCTCTTTGGACGGCGTCTGCGCGGACGCCGACGCTTGTGCCGGCGGCCACGGGTCAAGCGCGCACAAGGCCTGGCCTTGGTCCCACGCCAGCACCGTCGCCAATGCCCATTGGGCTTGGCTCAGCAGGTTGCGGGTCTGCTCGACCTCGTTCAGGGCCCGATCAGACTCCAGGCTCAGCCGGGTGGCTTCCAGCAGCGACAGGTCGCCGTGACGCAGTCGCTCTTGCGCCAGGCGGCTGCTCTCTTGCGCGAGTTGAGCCTCTTGCAAGGCCGTGTCGTGCTGAACCTGGGCCAGCTTGAGGTCCCAATATGCCTGCGCCGTGACCACCTGCTGGGTGCGTCCGGTTTGCAACTGCTCAGACTGTGCGGCCAGCCAGCCGGCTTGCGCCTGACGCTCGCGTTGCGCGCGCTTGCCACCGCGCTCCCAGGGGGTGTCCAGCCGCACGATGGTGTCGATAGGGCGGTTCCACACACCACCGCTGCCCAGGTTCTGTGTGTTGATGCCTTGGCTGAGCAGGCTCAACTGGGGTGGCGGCGTCACGGTCGCGGTCTGCACATCGGCCAAGGCCGCATCGACGGTACGGCGAGCGCCAAGCACTTCGCGGTTGGCCTCTTGGGCGCGCTGCAAAGCGGCTTGCAGCGTGAGCCCCGACTCGGCGGGCTGGGCCTGCGCATGCGCCAAGCCCAGGGCTGCGACGCACATCAAAGACACGGCCAAGGTGCGGCGCGCAAACAAAGCGCAGGGAGCGGTGTCAAACTTCATGGTCTGCGAGTGTGGACACCCCACCTTTCACCAACCTTTCGAATGCCCCATGCGCCTTTTGCTCGTTGAAGACGATGAACCTCTGGCCACCGGGCTGGCCTCATCCCTGAGGCTGGGTGGCTACATGGTCGACTGGTTTGGCACGGCAAGCGAGGCCGATGGCGCTGTGCTGGCGGCCACCTACGATGCCATCGTGTTGGACCTGAGCTTGCCCGACAAAGACGGCCTGGACCTGCTCAGGCAGTGGCGCATGCGCGGGCTCAAAACACCGGTGCTGATTCTTTCGGCACGTGACGACACGGAAGACCGTGTCACCGGTCTGGATGTGGGAGCCGACGACTACCTCACCAAGCCCTTTGAATTGATGGAACTTGAAGCCCGGCTGCGCGTGCTGATCCGGCGCCTGCATGCGGGCATGGTGGACAACCGCATTGCGATGGGTGCCTTGGTGCTGGACCTGCAAGCCCGCCGCGCTTGGCTGGGAGATCAAGACATGCAACTCACGCTCAAAGAATTCACCCTGATGCAGTCCCTGGCCATCAAAGCCGGACAGGTACAGAGCAAGGAGCAATTGATGCACAGGCTCACAGACTTCGACCAGGACATGAGCGCCAACGCGCTGGACATCCTGATCCACCGTCTGCGCAAGAAGCTCGATGGCAGTGGCCTGGGCATCCGGACCCTGCGCGGCTTTGGCTACCTTCTGGAGCAAGGCGCATGAGTCCCATCAGGCCCATGAGCTTGCGGCGAAGCCTCATGCTGAGGCTGGGCCTGCTGGTGTTGGTGTTCTCGGGCTTGTCATCGGTGGTGGTCTACCGCTTGGCGCTGAACTTCAGCAACGAAGCCTACGATGAATGGCTGCTCGACTCGGCTCGCTCGCTGTCGTTTCTGGTGCAGAGCAAGCCAGACCATCTCACGCTGGACCTGCCAAGCTCGACACTGCAAGCCCTGGTGTGGGACGCGCACGACGTCGTTTTGTTTCGCATTGACAGTGCGCGCTCAGGGCTGATTGGCGGACAAGGCTCACTGCCCCCCTTACCACCATCAGACACCGATGTGGTCTACAGCGATGTGCAGGCACAACGCCAGAGCATGCGTGCGGTCAGCATCGTGCGACGCGACATCGTGCCCGGCGACCAGATCACCATCACCGTCGCCGAGACACTCAACAAACGGCACCGCTTGGCGTCGCGCCTGCTGGGCACGGTGATGGCCTTGAGTGCCCTTCTGGCCTTGCTCACCGTGGTGCTGGTGCGAGACGCTGTGACCCGCGGGCTCAAGCCCTTGCTCACCTTGAGCGCCGCGGTGCAAGCGCGCGCCGATGGCGACCTGACCCAGCTGCCCGACCAAAGTGTCTCTGCCGAGCTGCGCACCTTCACCCACGCCATCAATGGTCTGCTGAGCAAGCTGGACGCTGCGGTGAAACTGCAGCGGCGCTTCATGGCCGATGCCGCCCATCAGCTGCGCACGCCTTTGGCGGCCTTGAAAATGGAGCTGGAGCACGCGGTCAGAGAGCCCGACCCGGCCAAACACGTGCGCGCATTGACCCTGCTTCACAGCGGCATGGACAGGATGTCGCGCCTCACGGGTCAACTGCTGACCCTGGCCCGCGCAGAGCCCGGCGCCTTGTCATCCGTGAACTTCAAGCGGCTGGACCTGCATGCGCTTTGCCACGACGTCGGCCGGCGCTTCATCGACCTGGGCATGCACCTGCAAGCCGACTTCGTCCTGGAGGGACAAGCGGGCACCTGGGTCATGGGCGATCGCTTCTTGCTCGAAGAGGCCGTGGGCAACTTGATTGAAAACGCCCTCAAATACGCCGGAGCCAACGCCTGCATCACCCTGAGCACCCAGACCCAGGGCTTGCAAGCCATGCTGGTCGTGCAAGACAACGGACCCGGCCTGCCTGCACACGAACTGCCGCGCTTGGGCGAACGCTTTCACCGCCCCAGCGGCAGCGCCCCTGGAGGCTCAGGCTTGGGCCTGGCCATCGTGCGTGAGATCGCCCACACCCATGGTGGTCAGATGCGGTTGTCGCTGCCCGAATCCGGCGGCTTTCAGGTCGAAATCACCTTGCCACTGAGCCACTGAGTCCCGTGCCCCATGGGCCTGCAGCTCAGATCTCGGCGTGCACCCGCAAGGCCCAAAAGCGAGCCGGCCCGCGGTCTGCGTTGTAGCCAGGATGTGCCACCTGCTGGTGATCAAGCGACACGGCCACGCCCTTGAGCCACGGCGACAGGCTCAGCGAATAAAACGCCTCGAGCACACGCTCTGGTCGGTGGTTCAATTGGCCATCGCCCAAGAAGAACGCGGTGCCGCCCTGGGCCAAATAGCGCCGGTGCGCCGCCGACAGGTCATTGAACGCTGCCCCGAGACCCACAACGTCGTCGGGGCGCGCCCACCGTTGGCCTTTGACCGAGACGCCGCCCGAGACCGACCGGTCGACTTCGGTGAAAGCATAGGTCTCGGTCTTGCCATCGGCCCACATGGCACGAGCGAACACGCCCACATCGCTCAAAACCTGCTGCTCAACGTTGATCCCGACGCCCACCTTGGCATGCGCCTGCTGGCGCACCAGGTCCAAGTTAGGCGCGTCCTGGGTGGCATCGGCCAGACGCAAGGCCTCGTCGTAACGGGCCATCACTGCACGATCGCGGAAAGCCAGCAAGCGCACCGCACCCGGGCGGTCGTCACCCAGGCTGTGTCGCCGCTCCAGCTCAATCTGGTCACCGTGGTGCTTGGCCGCTTGCTTGTCCAGCGCCTGCTGATTGGGCTCTTTGGGCAGCAAAAAGCGGCCAGCCCGCACGCTCCAGTCGCCGTCGATGTACTCGGCGGCCGCGCCCCAGGTGTAGCCACGGGCATCGGCCGCAAAGTCATAGGCGCCATGCGTCATCAGGGTCCAGTTCAGGAACTGGGTGCGTGGGTCATGTCCGTAAGCATTGGGGTCGAAGATGTCGGTCACCGACAGGTTGCCCGCCGTGATCACCAGACGCCGCGTGGCATAGGCCCCTGCCAGCTGGTTGGGACCTGAGGCCACCGTTTCGGTCTCGTCAGACAGGTCCACCACGTGCCGCAAGAAGGCGCGCGCCCGGTAGACCTTGGGGTCGGCACCAGACGATCTCGCCATCTCGCCATTGGTGAAGCCACCCAGGCCCTGCAGGCCCGACAGTGGCACACCGGCTGCGGCCTCCGGGTTGAGGTACGCCTCGGTGCGTGGGCCCAAACGCACACCCAAAAAGGCCGTGGCCGTCCACGAGTGGCTGTGCTCAGACTCCGCCAGCAGGCTGTGATCGCCCGAGTAAGGCGCGTGAAGCGCCGCCTTGCTTTGGCTGATGTAAGTGGTCTGGAGTTTGAGGTTCCAGTCCTCCTGCTCGGCCTGCACCACAGTGGGAGCGAGCATCGCGGCGCAGGTGCCAGAGAGCAAAAACAAACGTGAGCTGGCGTTCATGAGACAAGCAAAAAAGTGCCCAGCCAAGCGAATGGCCTACGGGCGTGGGGATGAGAAAGCCGACTTGTCGGGCTCAGAAGCGAACGCCCACAGAGAGCCGATTGGCGTCTTGTGCTGAAAAACCCTGCTGGGGGTCCCGCGCCACGCGCAGGAACCAAGTGGGAAAGTCCCAGGTCAGCGAGCATGACCACGCCTTGACCCAGTCGCCCTCTCCCTGGCCGGTCTTGTACATGATGTCGATGCTGAGGCGGTCTTGCCCAAAGGGAATGCGGCCTGTCAGGTGACGATCGATCTGGCCCGTGTGCAGACGGTCGTCTTTGATGATGCTCACGCCCCAACTCTGGCCGTTGTCAAAGACATGGCCAAGGCCCAACGTGATCGCATCGTTGGGGTCAAAGTTCAGGTTGAAATAGGGTTTGAGGTTGGTGCGCCCCAAACCCAACACCACGAAAGTGTCATGGCCTGCTTGTGCATTGAGGCTGCCCCCCACGAAGCCGCCTGTTGCCGCTTGCACCGAGGGCTGTATCGACAGCCAATCGTTGGCCGCCCAGCTGTTGTCGACACCGATGCGGTCTTGTCGGCCAAACCCGCGGTCTTCGTAGTGCCCGATCCACGCATGGGCATCGCCACGCGACCAGCGCACGTTGACGTCTTTGCCTTGGTCACTGCCGTAGTCGTAATAGCCCGCAGTGAATTTGAAGGGGTGTTGTGCCCCACCGGGCTCGTCGGCATCGGCGTGTGCCAAAGGCATAGAGGCCATCAGGGCCGCACAAGCCAGCCCGACCCGCGCGCGGCCAAGGAAGGATGAGGAGGCTCGCACGTCAGGGCACCTGACGCGTCATGGGTTCGGCGCCGCCGGCCTTGCCTTCATGGAAAAACGCGACACGACTGGCTTGCACAAGACCCCCTCACTGCTCAGCACAAGGCCCCGCCGACGGACAGGGTCACCGCGCTGAGTGTGTAAAGACTTCCTTTCGCCAATCTTTCAAGCGGCACCAGTCAGCCAGGCTCAGAGCCAAGCGCAAAGCTCAACCCAAGCGTTGCACTTGTGCACCGATCACCACCTGACCGTCTTCTTTGGTGAACGGGCCTTGCTGAGGCAGAGGCAGGATGTCGAGCACCAGCTCGGAAGGCCGACACAGACGGGTGCCTATGTCGGTGACCACGATGGGTCGGTTGATCAAGATCGGGTGCGCGACCATGGCGTCCAACAAGGCATCGTCGCTCAAGGTGGGATCGTCGAGCTTGAGTTCGTCATAGACATCGCCCTTGCTGCGCAAGACATCGCGCACCGACAGGCCACACGCCGCAATCAGGGCCACCAGTTCGCTGCGCGTGGGCGGCGTCTCCAGGTAAAGCACCACTTGAGGCTCAATGCCGGCGTTGCGGATCAAAGCCAGCGTGTTGCGAGACGTGCCGCATTGGGGGTTGTGGAAGATGGTGGTGTGGCTCATGACTAGGCTGAAGAGGCAAATCAGGAAGATGAGGAAGAAGGGCTGATGGCGGTTGAAAGGCCCCAGCCCATGGCGGCCCCCAGCAACTGCGCGCCGATGAAACCAAGCGCGCTGCCGGGCGAGATGCCCGCAAAGGTGTCGCTCACCATGCGCCCGGCCACGGCGGCGGGGTTGGCAAACGAGGTGGAGGCCGTGAACCAATAGGCCGCGCCAATGTAGGCTGCCACCATCGCGCTGGCTTTGCCCGCCGGCGAGCGCAGGATCACGAACAGCAAGCCTGCCGTGGCCACGGCTTCGGCGATCCACTGGCCCTGGCCTGAACGGACCTTGGTAGAGACCTGCCACAAGGGCAAGTCAAACATCGCGTGAGCCAGCACGGCGCCGGCCACAGCGGCCAGCAGTTGAACCGGCACATAAGCCAAAGCATGCGTGCGTGGCAACTGGCCGCGCAGCGCCATCACCAATGTCACTGCGGGGTTGAAATGTGCGCCGCTGATGGGCCCGAGCGCCTCGATCAGCACATACAGGCCACCCACGGTGGCTGCGGTGTTCGCCAGCAAAGCCACAGCGACGTTGCCACCAGACAGGCGCTCGGCCATGATGCCCGAGCCAATCACAATGGCCAGCAAGAGCATGGTGCCCAGGCCTTCGGCCAGCACCGCTTGGCGCAATGAGGGACGTGGTGAAGGTGTGCGTTCAGGCATGGGCAATGTCCTGCAAAGCGGCACGGAGTGCATCTGGGCCCATGTGATCGAGGGGCAAGGCCAGCAACAACAGCATCTTGTAGGCGATGGCCTGGCGTGTGAGCTCGAAGGCTCGGCGCTTGCCCTCGTCCCCACCCTCGGCATGTGACGGATCGGGGTAGCCCCAGTGCACCTTGACGGGTTGCACCCCAGCTTGGCCCCCGAAGAACACAGGGCACGTTTCTGCCGCCGCGCTGTCGCACACGGTGATGACGATGGACAAGGGCGGAGCCCCTGCGCCGCTGAACTCGTCCCAGCTCTTGCTGCGATAAGCGGCCGTGTCGACACCCGCGTTTTGCAAGACCTCGATGGCAAAGGAGTTGAGGCGCCCGCTGGGCGCGCTGCCAGCGCTGTGCGCGCGAACGTCCTTGCCCAGTTTGGCGGCCAGGTGGTTGAGCATGCCCTCAGACAAAACGCTGCGGGCGGAGTTGTGCGTGCACAGGATCAGAACATGGGTGGTCATGGTGATGCGGAGAGGGCGAAATTCGGGGAGATCAACAGCAAGAAGACTTGACCGGGATGCCGATGGGCTTGCCGGTGACGCGGGGGGTGCAACAGGCGGAGGCGCCGCCAGCAGCCTCCGTTGCGACGTCAGCCCTGCGGTCTTCGGTGGGCGTCGACTCAGCGTCGGCTTGGCGGAACACAGGGATGCTGCCCAAGGTTTGGAAATGCTCCCATGGCAGGCCTTGTGGGTCGATGACCCAGTGTTTGTCGCTCTTGGCGTAGCAGCACGTCGTCGCGCCTTCGTCAATGAGTGCCAAGTCGGCGTCCTGGGCGCGGGCCTTGAGCACGGCCAAGTCAGCGTCGTTGTCGACCTGCAATCCGAGGTGATCAATGCCGGTGTGGCCATGCCCTCGGGTCGAAATGGCGAAGTTCACGGCAGGATCGTCCAGCATCCATTTGGCGTAATCGGCTTCGACACGGGCGGGTTGCGCACCAAACATCTTGGAATAGAACGCGATGTTCTGCGCCAGATCGGTCACATGCACATGGACGTGAAAACGTTTCATCAAGGTCTCCTTCAGCAGGTGGTGCAAGACGGGGGTGCCAGGGGCGCGCAGGCCTGCCCTTGGCAGCAGTGTTCGGTCAGGTAGCTCAACAGGCCTGCCATGTGTTCGAAGGCCGCGCGGTAGATGAGGTGGCGGCCATCTCGCTCTTGCGTGATCAAGTCGGCGTGGACCAGCTCTTTGAGGTGAAAGGACAAGGTGGTTGCCGCCACGTCCAACTGCTGCGACAAGCCAGAGGGTGTGAGCCCTTGAGGGCCCGCCACCACCAGCGCGCGGAAAACGCGCAGGCGCACGGGCTGAGCCAATGCGGCGAGGGACTTGATGGCGGCTTGCTCTTCCATTATTCAATTATATTTGAATCATGGAATTAAAGCAAAGGTCGGCAAGAAATTCACAATGCGCACTCAAGCCATGCCAAAGCCTACCGAAATCCGGACAGATGCTGCCTCGCCCTGCAGGGCCGGCGTCGGCCATAGAGCCCACAAACACCATCACGAGCCCTCGCATGAACAAACACAATGACTCCCCGCCCCGCGCATGGACCCCGCAGGCAGGCGCTGCGAAAGTGGCCCTTGCGCTTGCCGTTGTCCTGACTGGCACATTGCCTGCAGCCCACGCGGCACGCCCCATGGGCACTGAAGATGCCGCCACCAATGCGGCTGGGCAATGTCAGCTTGAAACCTGGGTTGACTTTGGCAGCGACGCCAAGCACGGCCACATCGCGCCAGCATGCGGGGTGAGCGAAGGGTTTGAAATCGGCTTTGAAGCGGTCTACGCGTCACCTGCCACCGAACAGGTCCAGGCCCGGGCCGCCGCCCTGAAGTGGGCCCCTGAGTGGCTGGAATGGGCCGGATGGCGCTTTGCATTGAAGGCCGGCACGCTCACACAGAAACACCCGGGTGAAGGCAACTGGCGCCAGAGCACATGGTCGCTCTTGGGCATTGCCAGCCTGCCGATCAATGACAAGCTGACCTTGCATGTCAATGCGGGCCATCAGCACGACATCGATGCACAAAACAACGTCAACCCGATCAGTGTGTCTTTGACTTGGGCGCCCTGCCCTCGCTGGCAGGCCTTTGCCGAGGTGATTGGCGACAGCAAAAGCACTGCCGCCCAGAGCACCGGAATGCGCTGGTGGCTGCTGCCCGATCAGTTGGGGCTCGACCTGACGGCCACGAGAACCAATGCCACGGCCAGCAGCACGGTCTGGGGCGTGGGCATCGGCTGGTATGGGCTGAAGTTTTGACACGCCCTTCAGTTTTTGAAGATCTGGCCGATATCCCCACAAGTCACCCATTTCACGGTGTAGACCCCGCTCGGTCTACGACCCTTCGCAGAGGATGAGCATGGAAACGATGCAAGCCGCCCCCAATTTGGCCACCCCCGCCGCTCGCACAGAGCCGAGCGGCGCCCTCGCCGGCATGGGCATGCGCAGCAGCCCCGCACGCCAAGTTCGCCATGTGCCCGCCGGCCGTGAATACCTCACGTTCCGCCTGGGCAGCGAGGAATACGGCATCGACATCCTGAAGGTCCAGGAAATTCGCTCGTACGAGCCGCCTACCAAAATCGCGAACGCCCCGTCTTACCTCAAGGGTGTGGTGAACCTGCGCGGCGTGATCGTGCCCATCGTGGACTTGCGCGTGAAGTTCAACTGCGTGAACGACGATGGCCAGGGCGACATCAACAGCTTCACCGTGGTGATCGTGCTCAATGTGCGGGGCCGTGTGGTCGGTGCGGTGGTGGACTCGGTCAGCGACGTGATGCAGCTGGCCGAGCAATCGATCCAGCCAGCGCCTGAGATGAGCAGCGCCATGGTCGACACCACCTACATCACGGGCATCGCCAATGTGAACGAACGCCTGCTGATCTTGATGGACATTGAGTCGCTGATGGGCAGCGCCGAAATGGGCCTGATCAACAGCCTGGCTCATAACTGAGCGAAGCGCCGAGGCCCTTGCAGGCCTCATGCACTGCCCTGCCCCGGCCGCAACAAACGCCCCGGGGCATGCGCTTTGGTCAAGCGGCTCAAGCGGTTCGATGGCCTCAATCGGCTTGGCGCAAGGTCAAGCTGACCGGGCGCTGCAACACGCCGCGCAGGCTCCACCAGCCGCCCCCCCAGGCGAGCAAGGCACCCACCAGCGCGCCCAACAAAGGCCACCACAGGGGTGCGTTCCACTCGAAGTCAAAGACCTTGACGGCCAGCGCCCAGCCCATGGCCAAAGCCGCCGTGGCCGCCAGCGTGCCCGCCAGTGCCCCGACGCCCAGCAGTTCCACGCGCTGAACACGAGCCAGCAAAGCCTGAGTGGCGCCCAGAGAGCGCAGCACAGCCCACTCGCGGGCGCGGCGCTCGCGCGACGTCATCAAGCCCGCCATGAGCACGATCAGGCCGGCGGCCAAGGTGAACACGAACAAGAACTCGACCGCCGTGATCACCTGCGACAACACCCCCTGCACCTGCGCCAGCGTGGCCGACACATCGACCACGGTGATGTTGGGGAAACGCTGAACCAGGTCACGGTCCAGCTTGGCGGTGGGTGGCACCCTGAAGGCGGTGATGTAGCTGACGGGCCACTGGGGCATCTGGGCAGATGGCGCCATCACAAAGAAATTGACCCGCATGGACGACCAGTCCACCTTGCGCAGGCTGGTGATGCGCCCTTCTTGGGTCGTGCCTGCCATGTCAAAACTCAATCGGTCGCCCAAATGCAAACCCAGGGTCTTGGCCAAACCCTCTTCCACGCTGAAGGCGTCGGCCTCGTTGGGCGTGTAGCGGCCCGACACCACCGGGTTCTGGGGCGGCGCCACATCGGCATGGCTGAGGTTGAACTCGCGCTCGACCAGGCGCTGGGCGCGCTCTTCGCTGTAGTCATCGGGCTTGACGGGTTTGCCGTTGATGGCCACCAGCCGTGCCCTGACCATGGGGTACCAGTCAAAGTGCTGCACACCGGCCTGCTTGATCATCGCCTTGAAAGGCTCGACCTGATCGGGCTGGATGTTGATGACAAAGCGGTTGGGCGCATCGGCCGGCGTGGCCGCCCGCCAACTGTCGACCAGGTCGGTGCGGATCAAGATCAACAACATCAGCGACAACAAGCCCATGCCCAAAGCGCACACCTGCACCACCGTGTGGGCCGGCTGGGCCGTGAGCTGGCGGGTGGCCAGGCTCCACCACGTGGGCAAACGCCCGGCCAGTCGCCCTGCGGCAGCCCTCAAGCCCAGCACGGCCAACCAAGCCAGCAAGGCGAACACGGCTGTGGAGGCCGCAAAGCCGCCCAGCGCGATGGCGCCCAGCTTGGCGTCACGCGCCACCACCATCAACAAGCCCGCCAAGGCGCCGCCACCGAGCAACCACATCAAGGTGGTCGAGGCCTGCAACTGGCCCAGGTCGCGGCGCAGCACACGCAAGGGTGGCACGCTGGCCAACTGCAGCACGGGCGGCAAACCGAAACCCAGGGTCAACATCACCCCCACAGACAACCCCAAAGCGATGGGCTGCCAGCCCGCCGCGGGCAAGTCCACACCCACCAAGCTGGCCAACAGGCTGACAAACACGAGGTGGAACAACCAACCCAGCGCCAAGCCAATCACGCTGGCGAGGCCACCGATGAAGGCGAATTGAAGCCCGTAGGACCAAGCCATGGTGCGCTGGGGCATGCCCAAGACGCGCAGCAAGGCGCAGTCGTCCAGCCTGCGCTGGGCAAAGTCCCTCGACACCAAGGCCACGGCCACAGCCGACAAAAGCGCGGCCAGCAGGGCCACCAGGCGCAAGAACAGGCCGGCGCGATCCAGGGTGGCGCGCATTTCTGGGCGGCCTTGTTCGAGCGTTTCGACACGCAAACCGCGGGTGGTGTCGGCCTGCTTGCGGGCCACGGCCACAAACCGATCGACACCCGGGTTGGTTGCCGCCCGGGCCGCGTTCAGTGCCGCCGGCGATGCAGCGGTCGATGCTTTGATGCCACCCGCATCGTTGGCACGCGCGGGCCCCGCCACCAGCAAGCGGTAGGTCACACGGCTGGCGGGCTGGATCAGCTCGGTGGCGGGCAAATCGGCCTCGCGCATCAGCACACGGGGTGAAAAGCTCGAAAAACCGGCGCCGCGATCGGGCTCGCTGGCAATCGCCGCGTCGATCACGAACCGGGCCTCACCGAGCCACACGCTCTGGCCCACGCGCAGGTTGAGCGTCAGCAGCAGGGCCGGATCCACCCACACGCGCCCGGCAGGTGGGCCGCCCACCGGGGCAGGCCGCGTGGGTGAGCCCACATCACCGTCGCGCAAAGTGAGTCGCCCACGCAAGGGGTAGGCATCGCTCACCGCCTTGAGCGTGGCCAGCTTGGCCTCGCCACCGACTTCATCGGGCGCGCGGGCCATGCTCTGGAAAACGGCGGTGCGCGCCGTGCGCAAGCCCAGTTCTTGGGCGGCAAGGGCCAAAGGTGCGGGCACAGCCTGATCGGCCACGGCCACGGCATCGGCGCCCAGCAGTTGCGCCGCATCTCGGCTCAAGCCCCGCTCGATGCGGTCGGCAAAGAAGGCGACAGCAGTGAGTGCCGCCACAGCCAAGACCACAGCCAAGAGCAAAAAGCGCATGCTGCTGGCGCGCAGGTCGCGGCGCGTCTGTGTCCAGGCCCAGCGCCAGGCTGGCAGGGTCAAAGCAGGCAAGTCACTCATGTGTGCGTCAAAATGGCGAGATTCAGACAGATGATGTCAGCATAGTTTGCAACCTGCTTTGGCCCCGTACATGCCCGTTGACTATTTGAGGACGCTCACCTCCCCGCAGCGCACACGCAGTGCCGACGTTCACCTGGGTGTTTCCCTGGCCTTCGTGGCAGGCGCCATCAACGCCGGGGGCTTCTTGGCCGTCAACGTGTACACCTCGCACATGACCGGGCTGCTGTCTGGCATGGCGGACGACCTGGCACTGGGCCGCGTCGATCTGGCCTTGTTGGGGCTGGTGTCACTGGTGTCGTTCGTGGCTGGGGCTGCTTCATCGGCCGTGGTGATCAACCTGGGCCACCGGCAGCATTCGCCTCACTTGTACGCCTGGCCGCTCTTGGTCGAAGCCCTGTTGCTGCTGGCTTTTGGGATGATGGGGTCAGAGCGCCACTTGATCGGGATCTCGATGGGGCTGACCGTGGCGCTGCTGTGCTTCTTGATGGGCTGGCAAAACGCCATGATCACCAAAATCTCCCGCGCCGAGATCCGCACCACCCATGTCACCGGCATGGTCACCGACATCGGCATTGAGCTGGGAAAAATGCTTTACTGGAACCACTTGCCCGACACCGAACAGACACCGGCCGTGCGTGCAAACCAAGCCAAGCTCGCCCTGCTGATGAAATTGGTTGGGGCTTTCGTATTGGGTGGCTTGCTGGGGGCGCTGGGGTTCAAGCACCTGGGCTACATCTCGACCGTGCCCCTGGCTCTGGTGCTGGCCACACTGGCCGCGGTTCAATTCTTGCCACAACGCCGTTGAGCCCTTCTGCACGAACACCACCATGGTCAACACCCCCGCCCGCATCCCCACAGCTCAAACGGCTGCGCCGTGGCCCACCTTGTTCCTGTCGCACGGCTCCCCCATGATCGCCGTCGAGCCGGGCGAGGCGGGCTTGTTCATGCAACGCGCGGGCCGCGCCATGGACGCGCTGTGGGGGCGACCGAAAGCGGTGGTGATCGTGTCGCCGCACACGGCCACAAAGGCCACGCACGTGCTGTCGGCCGGGCGTCATGAGGCCATCCATGACTTCGGCGGCTTCCCACCCGCCCTGTACGAGTTGCGCTACAACGCGCCTGGCTCGCCCGAGGTGGCGCAGGCTGTCGGCACATTGCTCCAACGATCGGGCCTGCCAGCCCAGGTCACCGAGCACAGCGGCCTGGACCATGGCATCTGGACCACGCTGATGCACCTCTACCCACAGGCCGGTGTGCCGGTGGTGCCGATTTCGCTCAACCCGCACGCCAGCACACAGGCCTTGATGGACACGGGCCGGGCCCTGCAAAGCCTTGCGCACGAAGGCGTGCTGGTGGTGGGATCAGGCAGCCTGACGCACAACCTGCAGCGCTTTTTCTCACAGCCCTTGCCAGTGGATGCACCCGAGATGGCCGACAGCGCCGCGTTCAGGGCCTGGGTGGCCGCGCGCGCTGAACAGAACGACTGGCCGGCCTTGCTGGACTACCGCGCGCAAGCACCCTACGCCCAAGCCATGCACCCCACACAAGAGCACTGGCTGCCCTTCTACTTTGCCGCCGGTGCGGGCACACCCACCGGCGCAGCTGCGCCCGAGGTGAGCGTGCGACTGCATGGCAGCGTGACCCACGGCCACCTCGCCATGGACGCCTATGGCTTCGGGCCTGGCGCCCAGGCGCTGGCGAACGCCCTGGCGCAGCCCAGCTGAAACGCCAATGACGGGTCAGTGCGCGAACTGCGCGAAGACCTGGTCCAACTGGCTCACCCACGCGGCCTTGCGCTCTTCGCTCACGAAGCTGGCCTCCAGGCTGTTGCGCGCCAGGGTGTAGGCGTCTTGGGCGTCCAAATCAAGGTCGGCAAACGTGGCCAAGAAGTTCTGGTTCAGGTAGCCGCCAAAATAGGCCGGATCGTCAGAATTGACCGTGACCTTCAAGCCATGCTGCAGCAAGGTCTTGAGGTTGTGGTCGGCCATGGTCTTGAACACACACAGCTTGATGTTCGACAAGGGGCACACGGTCAGTGCGGTGCCTTGGCGCGCCAGACGCTCGACCAACGCCGGTGACTCCACACAGCGCACGCCGTGGTCAATGCGCTCGACGTGCAGCACATCCAGCGCGTTGACGATGTACTCGGGCGGCCCCTCCTCACCGGCATGCGCCACGAGGTGCAAGCCCAGCTCGCGGCACCGCGCAAACACACGCGCAAACTTTTCAGGTGGGTGGCCACGCTCGCTCGAATCCAAGCCCACACCAATGAACAGGTCGCGGTACGGCAATGCCTGCTCCAGCGTGGCCAACGCATCTTCCTCTGAGAGGTGGCGCAAGAAGCACATGATCAAACTGGCGCTGACACCCAACTCGCGCTGCGCACGCTCGCAGGCGCTGGTCAGGCCCTTGACAACCACCTCAAACGGCACACCGCGCTCGGTGTGGGTCTGGGGGTCGAAAAACAGCTCGGTGTGGACGACGTGGTCGGCCTTGGCCTTGAGCAGATAGGCCCAGGCCATGTCGTGGAAGTCTTGCTCGTGCAGCAAAACGGAAGCGCCAGCGTAGTAGATGTCGAGGAAGCTCTGCAGGTCGGTGAAGGCGTACGCGGCACGCAAGGCTTCCACACTGGAGTAGCTCAAGGTGATGGCGTTGCGCTGGGCCAGCGCGAAGATCAGCTCAGGCTCCAGCGAGCCCTCGATGTGCATGTGCAATTCGGCCTTGGGCATGGCCTGCAGCAACTCGGGCAAACGGGCTTTGGCGATGCGGCTGAAATCGATGGTGTTGCTCATGGTCAAGCCAGGTTGTGGCGTGCATGGCCGAGGGTGAAACGCAGCGTGCACGCGGGGTCAATCGACAGATCAAACAAATCAAACAAATCGAACGGAAAACGGAAAAGACCGTCGACACAGGCCGACGGTCTTTGGAGGCTCAGGCGTTCACGCCCGAGGCATCACTTGCCCGAAGGCACTTTGGCATCCACGCCCTTGACGTAGAAGTTAATGCCACCGAGGAACTTGTCATCGGCGACCACGTCTTTGGCCAGCACTTCCTTGCCGTCTTGACCCACGATGGGGCCCTTGAAGACAGAGAAGCTGCCGTCCTTCAGACTGGCCTTGATGGACTCGACCTTGGCCTTGGTTTCGGCAGACACGGCATCAGAGATGGACACCACATCGATCGCACCTTCCTTGACACCCCACCACACACCGCCGGTGGCCCAAGTGCCTTCCAGCGCGTCCTTGGTGGCCTTGATGTAGTACGGAGCCCAATTGATGATGGCCGAGGCCAAGTGAGCCTTGGGCGCGATGGCGCTCATGTCCGAGTCCCAACCGAAGGCGTGCTTGCCAGCCTTTTCAGCGGTTTGCAGCACAGCGGGCGAGTCGGTGTTCTGGAACAGCACGTCGGCACCTTGGTTCAGCAGGCTCTGTGCGCCTTCGGTTTCCTTGGGAGGATCAAACCAGCTGTTCACCCACACGACCTTGGTCTTGATCTTGGGGTTGATGGTTTGGGCGCCCAGGGTGAAGGCGTTGATGTTGCGGATCACCTCAGGGATGGGGATGGAGCCCACCACGCCCACGGTGCCCGACTTGCTCACGCTGCCAGCGATCACGCCGGCAAGGTAGGCACCTTCGTAGGTGCGCGAGTCATAGGTGCGCATGTTGGGCGCGGTTTTGTAGCCTGTGGCGTGCTCGAACTTGACGTTGGGGCTGTCAGCGGCAACCTTGAGCATGGGCTCCATGTAGCCGAAGGTCGTGCCGAACACCAGGGTGTTGCCTTGGCCGACCAGGTCGCGTATCACGCGCTCGGCTTCAGGGCCCTCGGGCACCTTCTCGACGAACATCGTTTTGATCTTGTCGCCGTACTCTTTTTCAAGGGCCAGACGCGCCTTGTCGTGCGCAAAGGTCCAGCCAGCGTCGCCCACCGGGCCGACGTAGGCAAATGCGATCTTCAAAGGCTCTTTGGGAGCCGCTGCCACGGATGCAGGCTCAGAAGCGGCCGAAGCAGCCTCGGGCGCTGCAGCGTCCTTCTTGCCGCAGGCAACGAGGCCGGCGGTTGCAGCGATGGCGGCCAAGGCACTGATCTTCAGCAATGCACGCTTGGACAAAGGTGAGGTCATGTCATCTCCAGGGTTGAAAACTGCTCAAACTCAACAGGCCCGGCCACGGCCGAGCGGGACAAATACGACAGCAGCAACGATCATGCCGGCTCAGGCGCCCGGATGGAAGGGCTTGCCCAAAGACGCAGGCATGTTGATGCGAATCCACATCGGATTGCGCGAGATCAGCACCAGCACGACGATGGTGGCGAGGTACGGCAGCATGGTCAGGAACTGGCTTGGAATCTGCACGCCCTGCCCTTGTAGCTGGAACTGCAGCATCGTCACGCCGCCGAACAAATAAGCGCCCAGCAAGACACGCCCCGGGCGCCAGGTGGCGAAGGTGGTCAAGGCCAGCGCAATCCAGCCTTTGCCGGCCACCATGCCCTCGACCCACAGCGGCGTGTACACGGTCGACACGTACGCCCCCGCGATGCCACACAAGGCGCCACCGACCACGACCGCCAGCAGGCGAATGCGCCTGACGGGGTAGCCCAAGGCGTGCGCCGACTCTGGGGACTCGCCCACGGCACGCAGCACCAGGCCAGCACGGGTGCGCATGAGCATCCAGGTCAAGCCAATGGCCAGCGCCACCGTCACGTAGACCATGGGGTGTTGCTTGAAGAACGCCTGCCCGACGAAGGGCAAGTCCGACAGCACGGGCACATCGAAGTGCGGCCGCTCAGGCAAGCGCTGCTGGGTGTAAGGGATGCCGACAAAGGCACTCAGCCCCGTGCCGAACAGGCTCAAGGCCAGCCCCGTGGCGTATTGATTGGTGTTGAGCCAGATGACCAGCACCCCAAACAGGGCGGCCAGCATGCCGCCTGCTGCGGCACCAGCGGCAAAGGCCATCCAGTCGCTACCGGTCTGGACGCAGGCGGCATAGCCAGCGATGGCCGCCACCAACATCATCCCCTCGGCACCGAGGTTGAGCACGCCTGAGCGTTCGCTGATGAGCAGCCCCAAGGCCGCGATGGCCACCACGGTGCCCGCATTGAGGGTGGCCGCGATCAACAGGGCCAGAGAATCGAGGTTCATGCTTGCCCCTTGACTGCGGAAACCCAGCGCAGACGCTGGTGAACAAAGGTGTCGCAGGCCAGCAGCGCAAACAGCAACAAGCCCTGGAAGACGCCCGTGAGCGCCTTGGGCAGGCCCAAGCGCGACTGCGCCAACTCGCCACCGATGTAGAACATGCTCATCAAAATGGCCGAGAACACAATGGCCACGGGGTTGAGCCGCCCGACAAAGGCCACGATGATGGCCGCAAAGCCGTAGCCCAAGGGCACGTAGGGCGTGAGCTGCCCCTGAGGGCCGATGACATCGATGCCGCCGGCCAAACCGGCCATGCCGCCCGACAGCAGCAACGCGGTCCACAAGGCCTTGCGAGACGAAAACCCGGCATAGCGCGCAGCCAAAGGCGCGGTGCCACCCACCTGCATCTGAAAGCCCGAGAAGGTGCGGAACAAGAACACCCCAAACCCGATCACGGCAGCCAGGGCCACAAACACGCCGGCGTTGATGCGAAAGCCCTGAAAGAGCTTGGGCATGCGTGTCATGTCCAAGAAGGTGATGGTCTGCGGGAAGTTGTAGCCAGCAGGGTCCTTCCAAGGGCCATAGACCAAGTAGCTCAAGAACATCTCGGCCACATAAACCAGCATCAGGCTGACCAGGATCTCACTGGCATGGAAACGGTCGCGCAGAAAGGCCACGATGGCCGCCCACAAGGCCCCGCCCAGCATGCCAGCCAGCAAGATGGGCACGACGATCCAAGCGCTGCTCTCAGGGGTGGCGCGCATGGCCACACCGCCTGCGAACACAGCGCCCATGATGAACTGCCCCTCGGCGCCGATGTTCCACAGGTTGGCCCTGAAACACACGGCCAGCCCTAAGGCGATGAGCACCAAGGGCGTTGCCTTGATGCTCAACTCGGACAAGGCATAGGCGCCCCGCAGCGGCTCAATGAAAAACACCCGCAAACCCGCCACAGGGTCTTTGCCCAAGGATGCGAACAAGGCCACGCCCACCACCACGGTGATGAGCAGGGCGATCAACGGAGAGGCCACCGACAGCAGCTTCGATGGCGCGGGGCGCGGCTCAAGCTTGAACATGCTCGCCCTCCGGTGTGTGCTGAGGCCACAGGCCACTCATCCACTCGCCGATCAAGGCCGTGGTGGCCTGGGCCACCGGGATGCTTGGCGACAGGCGGCCTTGCGCCATCACCATGAGGCGGTCACTGATTTCAAACAACTCGTCTAACTCCTCGCTGACCACGAGCACCGCACAACCGGCGTCGCGCAGCTTCAACAACTCGCCACGGATTTGTGCCGCAGCCCCCACATCAACACCCCAGGTGGGCTGCGACACCAGCAGCACCTTGGGCGCCGCCGAGATCTCACGTCCCATGATGAATTTCTGCAAGTTGCCGCCCGACAGGCTCTTGGCCAGCGCGTGCGACCCACCGGCCTTGACCTTGAAGCGCTCGATCAAGCTGGCGGCCATGCCTTCGATGGCGCCCATGCGCAACCAGCCGCCCGGCCCGATGCCGTCAGATCGCGTCAGCAAGGTGTTTTGGGCCAGCGACATGGTGGGCACGGCACCTCGGCCCAAGCGCTCTTCGGGCACGCTGTGCAGTCCGCGTGCGCGGCGCTCGCGCGGTGTCTCAAGGCCCATGTCGTGACCAAACAGGTGGACGCTGCCAGGCGCTGCGCGCGGGTCTTCGCCACTGAGCACGGCCATCAAGGCTTGCTGCCCGTTGCCCGATACGCCCGCAATGCCCAGGATTTCGCCGGTCTGCAAGCTCAAGGCGATGTCTTGCAAACTCACGCCAAACGGGTCTTGCTTGGGCACATTCAAGCCACGCACCGACAAGGCCACGTCGCCCAGCAAGGGCTCGCTGCGGTGCAACTCGGGCGTGTCGGCACCGATCATGAGGCGCGACAGGCTGGCGTTGCTCTCGTGCCTCGGATCGACTTCGCCCGTGACCTTGCCGCCACGCAGCACGGTACAGCGGTGGCACAAGGCACGGATTTCGTCGAGCTTGTGGCTGATGTAGAGGATGGCGCAACCCTTGTCGGCCAACTGGCGCAGGGTCACGAACAGCTTCTCAACGGCCTGTGGCGTGAGCACCGAAGTGGGCTCGTCCAAGATCAAGAGCTGCGGCTTGGTGAGCAAGGCGCGCACGATCTCGACGCGCTGGCGCTCGCCCACGCTCAGGGCATGCACGGGCCGGTGCGGGTCGACCTCCAGGCCGTATTCGCCCGAGACCTCAAGGATGCGCTCGGTCACAGCCTGCAGGCTCAATGACTTGTCCAGACCGAGCCAGACGTTCTCGGCCGCAGTGAGGGTGTCAAAGAGCGAGAAGTGTTGGAAGACCATGCTGATGCCCAGCGCACGGGCCTCTTGCGGCGAGCCAATGCTCACGCGCTGACCGTTGAAGTGCATCTCGCCCGCGTCGGGCTTGACCGCGCCAAAGATGATCTTCATCAGCGTGGACTTGCCGGCGCCGTTCTCGCCCAGCACGGCGTGGATCTCGCCGGGCAACACGGTGAGGCTGACCGCGTCGTTGGCACGCACGCTGGGGTACTGCTTGGTGATGCCTCTGAGCTCAAGTCGGTGGGTCATGCTGGCAGGTGCTTGGTGCAAAAAGGGTGAAAGAGGCGCATCGGTTTGATCACACAGCAGGCGTTGATTGAAACACCGCGCGACCGGCCACCCAGGTGGTGTCGAGGTTGCGCTCATCGCCCAGTGTCATCCACACGAACAGCCGCTCGTGCAATGCGTCCTGGGCTGACTTGCTTGCATGCGAAGCCCGTGCCAGGGCATCGCGATGCTGGGCCACATCCCCCCGACTCCAGTGCCAGGCAGTGAGGTCGGCCATGCGACCAGGCTCGATTTGTCCGATTTCATCGGCCAGCCCCAACGACTGTGCTGCGCCCAAGGTGGCGGTGTAAAGCGCCTTCCAAGCTGTGAGGCGCGTGCCCTGCAGCGCCTGGATCTTGTATGCGTCGAGCATGTTGCGCAGCATCGACAAGCTGGTGCCCCCGCCCACGTCACTGGCCAGGCTCACGTTCACGCCCTCGCGCTGCGCTTGCCGCCAATCGAACAAGCCGCTGCCCAAAAACAGGTTCGATGACGGGCTGTGCGCGATCTGGGCGCCATGTTCTCGCAGGGCCGCGCGGTCGTTGGCGTCCAGCCAAATGCCATGGGCCAACACAGCACGAGGGCCGATCAAGCCATCGCGGTCGTACACATCCAGGTAGCTGCGGGCATCGGGGAACAGCTCGGCCACCCAGCGCACTTCGTCGCGGTTCTCAGCAACGTGGGTCTGCATGAACACACCGGCGTGGGCCAGGCACAAACGGCCAGCCATGGCCAATTGCTCGGGCGTGCTGGTGGGCGCAAAGCGCACCGTAACGGCAAAGGCCTGACGCCCCTTGCCATGCCATTGCTGGATCAGGTCAAGGCAATCGCGCTCGGCTTGCTCAACATCGTCACGCAAGCCGTCGGGGGCATTGCGGTTCATGAGCACCTTGCCGGTGACCATGCGCATGTTGGCGGCATGGGCCGCCTCGAACAAGGCTTGTGCGCTGACCTTGTGCACGGTGGGGAACACCACTGCGCTGGTCGTGCCATGTGCCCACAGCGCCTTGATGAAGCGCTGCGCCCCCGCGTGCGACACCGCCGGGTCTGCATAACGGCGCTCTGCCGGGAAGGTGTAGGTGTTGAGCCAGTCAAGCAGCTCGGTGCCAAAGCTGGCGATCACGTCCAGCTGCGGGCAGTGCACATGGGTGTCGATGAACCCTGGCAACACCAGCTGACCCCGGCGGTCTTGCACGGCCACATCGGCCCAGCCCTCAGGCAAGGGCGTGTCGGCAGCTTGTACGGCCACGATGCGCCCACCCTCGATCAGCACGACATGGTCGGGGCGCCAACGCACGCCTGGGGCTTCCAGCGGGGTGGCAAATCCAGGGTCGGCGGTGAAGTCGAGCAGGTCACCCCGAACAATGGCTCGGGTGGCCGACTCGGGTGTGCTGAGGGTGGTGGGCATGGTCATGTGCAAGGGCTTGTGTGGGTGTGGTGTTGGGCGTCAAGGGGTGCGCAACACCGGCAAAGCCTCGGCACGCGTGGGTGGGCGGATCGTGGGCAAGCCCCTCACCACATCGCGCACTTGCTCGCGCAGCCAGCGGCTGGCTGCCGAATGGTGGGTGAGGTCATGCCACAGCTGGTAGTAGTTCATGGGCGGAAAGGCCACCGGGCATTTGATGATCTTGACGCGCATCTGCTGCGCGTAACGCTCGCAAAATCGGCGCCCCGTGGTGAGCACCAGCCAAGAGCCCGCCACCATGTAGGGCAGCTGCGCAAAATGCGGGTTACGCACCACGATGTTGCGGCGCAGCCCTTGCATGCCGAGGTGCTCGTCAATGATGCCGACCGCACCGGGGTGCAAGGAGGGCGGCGCCACGTGCTCGGCTGCCAGGTACTGGTCGATCGTCCAGGCCCGCTTGCCCTCTTTGGGCAACTTGGCGACAGGGTGGTCCTCAGAGACCAGACACACAACCTCGTCGCTCACCAGGCGCCCGAGGTGCAGCTCATCGGAGGGCTCCAGCCAATTGCCCACCACCAAGTCAACCTCGCCACGAGCCAGGCTACGGCGGTAGTCCAGGTCCACACCCAGCTGGATCACTTCCACGCGGATGCTGGGCGCCAAGCGGCGCAAGCGCAGGGTCAGCTCGGGCAAGAAGTACGGGTCCAGGTAATCGGTGGCGGCGATGCGAAACGTCAGATGGGTCGTGGCGGGGTCAAAGTCACGCACCGAGCTGGTGTGGCCGAACATGCTTTGAGCGTGCTGCAAGATGGCCGCAGCAGGCTCAAGCAGGCTCAAGGCCACGTCGGTGGGTGCCATGCTCTGGCCGCATCTCACCAACAAGGGGTCGCCAGTGAGCTCGCGCAGCCGACGCAGCTGTGAGCTGACGGCGGGCTGGCTGGACTTGAGGCGGGTGGCCGCCCGTGAAACGCTGCATTCGGTGATCACGGTGTGCAAGACGCGGATGAGGGACAGGTCGATCTTCTCGAAAAGCGCGCTCTTGCTCATAAGCCAACTTGGATGATGGATATCACCTCGATGGTATACCGCTTGCATGCGCTGACGCTACCCTCATGAGCAAGCCCCAAGGCACTCACACCATGACCGCACCCAAGCTCGACACCCCCGCCCGCCCCATCCGCTTCGTGCACCAAGGCCGTGTGCAAGAGGTCGACGGCCTGCCGGCCACCACCACCGTGCTGCAATGGCTGCGCGAACATGCGCACTGCACAGGCAGCAAAGAAGGTTGCGCCGAAGGCGACTGCGGGGCCTGCACCGTCGTGGTGGGCGAACGCCATGAGGCCACGGGGCAATGGCAGCAACGCACCGTGAACGCCTGCATCCAGTTCCTGCCCACGCTCGATGGCAGAGCCTTGCTGACCGTGGAGGACGTGAGCGCACAACAAGCGCCCCAATTGCATCCTTGCCAGAAGGCCATGGTCGACTGCCATGGTTCGCAATGCGGGTTCTGCACGCCAGGTTTTGTGATGTCGATGTGGGACCTGTACGAGCGCCACGACACGCCCCCCGCCCGCGAAGACGTGGCCGACGCGCTGGCGGGCAACCTGTGCCGCTGCACGGGCTACCGGCCGATCTTGGACGCGGCGCAGCAGATGTTCGAGGCGCCTCGGGTGGCGTTCGACCCACAGCCCACGCTGGCCCTGCTGGACAAGCTTGCGGGCGACCGCGAGCTGGTGTTCGACAGCGCCCCCCTGCCCTCAGCGCCCACACAACGCAGCCATTTCGTGGCCCCGCGCACCCTCGACAGCCTGGCCCGCTGGCGCGAGACCTTGCCGCAAGCCCGCCTGCTGGCGGGCAGCACCGACATCGGCTTGTGGGTGAACAAGCAGTTCAAAGACCTGGGCGACGTGATCTACATCGGTCGGGTGCCCGAGCTGCAACACATCCGACCATGGGGACCGGATCCCACAGCACCAGAAGGACTGGAGATTGGCGCGGGTGTGAACCTGGAGGCTGCCTGGTCGACACTGACCAAGCATGTGCCCTCGCTGCGCGAGGTCTGGCTGCGGTTTGCATCGCCGCCCGTGCGCCACGCCGGCACCCTGGGTGGCAGCCTGGCCAACGGATCCCCCATTGGCGACAGCGCCCCCATCTTGCTGGCCATGGACGCCAGCTTGGTGCTGCGCCGTGGCGAACACACCCGCGAAGTCGCCTTGTCGGACTTCTACTTGGCCTACATGCGCAACGACCTGCAAAGCGGCGAGTTTGTGCAAAGCATCAAGGTGCCGCTGCCTCAGGCCTCGCGCGGTGAGGTGATGCGGGGCTACAAGGTGTCAAAGCGACGCGACAGCGACATCTCCGCGCTGTGCGCCGGCCTGTGGCTGCGCTTTGACGGCGACACCATCGCCGAAGCTCGCCTGGGCTGGGGTGGCATGGCCGCCACCGCCCAGCGCGCCCCCAAAGCCGAGGCGGCCTTGCGAGGCCAGCCCTGGACCGAGGCCACCCTGCGCCAGGGCCAAGCTGCATTGGCGCAAGACTTTGCGCCCTTGAACGACCTGCGTGCCACGGCCAGCTACCGCCAACGCGTGGCCGCCAACCTGCTAGAGCGCCTGTGGCTCGAAACCCGCCCCAGCAATGCCCTGCCAGCCTCGCAAACCCAAGTCTGGCCCACCCCAGCATGAGCACGGCCATGAACAGCACAACCACTGCCCCCCCCAGCACCGCCGCGGGCACCTCCCTGCCCCATGAGTCAGCCCACCTGCACGTGGCTGGCCGCGCGCCCTACATCGATGACATGCCCGAACTGGCGGGCACGCTGCACGCAGCACTGGGCCTGTCACCCGTCGCACACGGCAAGCTGCTGGGCATCGACGTGGCCGCGCTGCGCGCCTTGCCCGGCGTCGTCGCCATCGTCACGGCCGCCGACATCCCCGGCCCCAACGACTGCGGCGCCATCGTCCACGACGACCCGATCCTGGCCGAGGGCCATGTGCACTACCTGGGGCAACCCATGTTTGCCGTGCTGTCCCACGACCGTGACACCGCCCGCCGGGTGGCCTCACGCGCCAAAGAGTTCGTGCAGATCGAAGCACTGCCGGCCCTGCTCACCATCGAGGCCGCGCACGCCGCACAGCAGTACGTCTTGCCGCCCATGCGCTTGCAACGCGGTGATGCCGACACGGCCTTGGCACAAGCACCGCAGCGTTTGCAAGGTCACTTCGACCTGGGCGGTCAAGAGCAGTTCTACCTTGAGGGACAGATCTCCTACGCCATCCCGCGCGAGAACGACGGGATGCTGGTGCATTGCTCGACCCAGCACCCCAGCGAAATGCAGCATGTGGTTGCCCATGCCCTGCAACTGCACGCCCACCAGGTTCAGATCGAATGCCGGCGCATGGGCGGAGGCTTTGGTGGCAAAGAGTCACAGTCTGGCCTGTTCGCTTGCGTGGCGGCCATCGCAGCGCACGCCTTGCAACGCCCCGTCAAACTGCGCCCCGATCGTGACGACGACTTCATGATCACCGGCCGGCGCCATTGCTTCACCCACGACTTTGATGTGGCCCACGATGCGCAAGGGCGCGTGCTAGGCGCCAAGGTGCAGATGGTGTCTCGCGCAGGATTTTCTGCGGACCTGTCTGCGCCCGTGATGACGCGGGCCCTGTGCCACTTCGACAACGCCTACTGGCTGCCCCACATCGACATCCACGGCTACTGCGCGCGCACCAACACGCAAAGCAACACCGCGTTCCGAGGCTTCGGCGGCCCACAAGGCGCCATGGCCGTTGAGGTGGTGATGGACTCTCTCGCCCGCAAGCTCGGCCTGGATGCACTCGACGTGCGCCTGGCCAACCTCTATGGCATTGACGAGCACAACACCACGCCCTACGGCCAGCGCGTGGAAGACAACGTGTTGCTGCCGCTCATCAGCGAGTTGGCCGACACCAGCGGCTACCGCGCCCGACGCGAGGCCATCAAAGCCTTCAATGCACAAAGCCCCGTCCTCAAAAAAGGCCTGGCGCTGACACCCCTGAAGTTTGGCATCTCATTCAACGTGGTGCACCTCAACCAGGCCGGCGCGCTGGTTCACATCTACAACGACGGCAGCGTGCTGGTGAACCACGGTGGCACCGAAATGGGTCAGGGCCTGAACACCAAAGTGGCGCAGATGGTGGCGCACACCCTAGGCATCGGCATGCACCGCGTGCGGGTCAGCGCCACCGACACCAGCAAGGTGGCCAACACTTCGGCCACAGCAGCCTCCACAGGCTCGGACCTCAATGGCAAAGCTGCCGCAGACGCCGCACAGCAGATCCGCACACGCTTGGCACAACGCCTGGCCACGCGCCACGGCGTGACGCCCGAAGACGTGGTGTTTGCCGACGACCAGGTGTGCGTGGCAGGCCAGACCCTGCGCTTTGAAGACGTGGTGATGGACGCCTACATGGCCCGCGTTCAGCTGTGGTCAGACGGCTTTTACGCCACCCCCAAGCTGCATTGGGACCGCAGCACCATGCAGGGTCGCCCCTTTTACTACTTCGCTTACGGCGCGGCCGTGGCAGAAGTGCTGGTGGACACACTCACGGGCGAGTCCAAGGTGCTGCGCGCCGACGTGCTGCACGACGTGGGGCAATCGATCAACCCGGCACTGGACATCGGCCAGGTCGAAGGCGCTTTTGTGCAAGGCATGGGCTGGCTGACCACCGAAGAGCTGTTCTGGCACCCACAAAGCGGCAAGCTGATGACCCACGCCCCGTCGACCTACAAGATCCCCACGGCCAGCGACTGCCCGGCTGACTTCCGCGTGAAGCTGTTTGCCAACCGCAATGTGGAAGACAGCATTTACCGCTCCAAAGCCGTGGGTGAGCCACCTTTGCTGCTGCCCTTCTCGGTGTTTTTTGCCATCAAGGACGCCATCTCTGCGGTGGGACAACACCGCGTCGAACCACCTTTGCGTGCGCCAGCCACCGCCGAAGCCATCTTGGACGCCATCGACGCCGTGAGGGCCGCTGCGGCATGAATGGCCTGACCGCGCGCGCCCTGAAAGCCCAAGCGCAAGCCTGGCTGACCGCCGGCAAAGCGGCCTGCGTGGTCAGCGTGGACCAGATCAAAGGATCAACACCACGCGATGTGGGCACGCGCATGTTGGTGAGCCAAGACGAGGTGCTGGGCACCATTGGCGGTGGGCACCTGGAGTGGCAGGCCATCGATATGGCGCGTGCGCCGCGCGGCCAAGCGTGGCAACACACCTTCCCGCTGGGCCCGACCCTGGGCCAGTGCTGCGGCGGCGTGGTCACCTTGGGCTTCACCCCCTTGACCGAGCAAAGCCTTCAGAGCTGGCCCTTACCAGCGCCCAGGTTCCACCTGGAACTGCATGGCGCGGGCCACGTGGGCCAGTCCATCGCCAACCTGCTGCAGCAAATCGACTGCACCGTCAGGTGGATCGACGAACGCGGCGAAGCGCCTGACTCAGACACACGCGCAGCGCACGCAGGTCACGCGGCTGTGGGCGTGGTGAGCGACGCTCAACTGCAGGCCCTGCCAACCCACATGGTTTGGCTGCCCACCGATGCAGCCCACATGGAAGTTGCTGATGCGCCGGCAGGCTGCGTCCACCTGATCCTCACCCACCGGCATGACCTGGACCTGCGCATCGTGCACGCGGTGTTGAAACGGAACGATGCGGCTTTTGTGGGCATGATCGGCTCGCGCACGAAAGACGCCAAGTTCCGACACCGCTTGCGCGACATGGGGCTGCCGGCGCCCACCATCGCACAACTGCAATGCCCGATCGGCATCGGTGACATTGCCGGCAAAGAACCGGCCGTGATCGCGATCTCGGTGGTGGCGCAACTTCTTCAGCGCTTTCCGCCTCAGCCCGGACCATGAAAAAAGGCGCGTCACCTGCGTGAAGCGCCTTTCATTGCGAAGCGGCTGACGCCGCCCCAGATCACTGAGCCTTGCGACGACGCGACAGCGAAACACCGCCAGCAACCAGCAAGCCTGCCAAAGCCAGGGCCATGGACTCGGGCTCAGGCACGGCGCTGGTTTGGATCGTCAAGCTGACGGTCTTTGGCGTGATGGTGCCAGCCAGGGCGAAAGCGTTCACATCAACGTGCAAGAGATTGGCCACCGTCGTTCCAGCCAAGAAGCTCACATCGTTCAACACCTTGATGTTACCGGCCCCCGATGCAGGGTTGATCAGCGTGGTGCTGCGTTGCGTGGTGCTGTTGATGTCTTTGTCCCAGAAAGTGGACAACTCAGCGGCAACGATGTTGCCCGGCACAGCGTCAGCAAGGTAATCAGCCGAGAACAAGCCCGAGAAGCCATTCAGCTTGTAACCAGCCTTCGCGCTCACCGTGGCCAAAATGCCGTTCAACGAGCTCAACTGCGAGAGGTTGGTGAGGTTTTCCAGGCCAGAAAAAACCAGCGATCCACCGCTGAATGACACGCTGGCGCCGCTGAGCAGCGCGTCGTCGTACGTGATGTCAAATGTCGACGTGTTCACGGTCACGGGAGCGGCCAATGCGCATGCGCCCGAGGTGGCCAGAAGAACTGCGGCGATGATTTTTTTCATGTTCGACCCTGATATGTCACAAGATGTATGCACTATATCGGCTCACTGCCGGCAGTGGGGCCTTGTGCCCCCCCTCAAATCAATGCTCGAAAGCGCGCAGTCGCATGTGTTTTGATCAAACTGCGTCAGTTTTCACGGTCTGGCAACGCTTTGCGAGTACCACGCACCCAAAGTGTTTCGCTCATCGGCCGTGATTTGCGTGGCGTTGTTCATGGGCATGACCTTGAGCACCACCGCCTGCTGGTAGATCTGCTGGGCGTGCTGGTCAATCAGCGCGGGCGTGTGCAACATCACCCCTTTGTTGGCCAACTGGGCGTTGTGGCACACCTCGCAGCGCTGGTGCACGATCGCCAAAGCCTGGTCGCGCAGCTCGCCAGACGTTGGCGCGGCAGAGCCACTGCCCACAGACTTTGCAGGAATGGGCACAGGCGCGGGCGCCAACCACACTGCCACACCGACCAACAACAGCACGCCGGCCACGGCCCAAGCCCAAGGCGCGGGCTGCCCAGCCAGTTCGGTTTTGTGGCGCGCGACAAAGAAATGGCGGATCAAGGCCGCCGCCACCATCATCAACACCAGCACCAACCAGTTCTGCGGGTGGCTGTATGCCCACCCGTAGTGGTTGCTGAGCATGGCAAACAACACCGGCAGGGTGAAATAGGTGTTGTGCACGCTGCGCTGCTTGCCACGTTGGCCGTGCACCGGGTCCACCGGCTTGCCCTCGCGGATGGCCGCCACCACCGTGCGCTGGCCAGGAATGATCCAGAAAAACACGTTGGCGCTCATGGTGGTGGCCATCATGGCGCCCACCAGCAAAAACGCCGCCCGCCCAGCGAACAACTGGCAAGCCAGCCATGCGGCAAACACCACCACTGCGGCCACAGCCCCGCCGAGCAAGGCATCGCCACCCGGCCTTCGCCCCAAGGTGCGACACAAACCGTCGTACACCACCCAAAACCCTGCCAAAAAGCCCAACGCCGCAGCCACCGCCGCGTGTGCATGCCAGGCGTGAACCGACGAGTCGATCAAAAACGTGCCCGCGTTGAACAGGTACAAGACCGTGAAAAGCGCAAAACCGGTCAACCAGGTTGAATAGCTTTCCCAGTAGAACCAATGCAAATGAGCCGGCAAGGCCTTGGGCGCACCTGCATATTTCTGCGGGTTGTAAAAACCACCGCCGTGCACCGCCCACAACTCACCGCCCACCCCTTTGGCCTTGAGCTCTTCGTCAACAGGCGGGCTGAGCGTGTTGTCCAACCATACAAAGTAAAAAGAAGATCCGATCCAGGCAATGGCCACCACCACGTGCGCCCAGCGCAGCAGCAAATTGGCCCAGTCCAGGGCATACGTCCAAACAGGTCCCAAATCCAGCATCACACGCCCTTCAACTGCCGCGGTAGGTCGAATAAGCCCATGGGCTCACCAGCAAGGGCACGTGGTAGTGCGCTTGCTCATCAGCAATGCCAAAGTCCAGCGGCACCACGTCCAGGAAAGCGGGCTCTGGCAAAGACCCCGCCTGGGACTTGAAGTAGCTGCCCACGTCAAACTCCAGGCGGTAGCGTCCCTCAACAAAGGTCTGCTCTGACAACAAAGGTGCATCCAGTCGGCCATCGGCATTGGTCACAGCAGACCCCAGCAAGCGCCATGCCGCAGTGCCGGCTGGGGCCAGCGCTGCCTCCCTCACGTACAGGCGCACCGCCATGTCGGCGGCAGGCTTGCCCGAGCAGGTGTCCAGCACGTGGGTTGTGAGTCGACCTCGGGCGCCAGTGGGTGTGTGGGGGGTGGTTTGTGTCATGAAACGGCTTGCTCAAAACTCGTGAAACTGTATACACTTTAACCACGATGAGCGCCGCACGCAAGACACCCAGCACCAATCCGCCTGCCCGCAAGGCCAAGGCGCAGAGCCAGCGTTCACAAGTGCCTGCGCCGGCCCCCGACCGCCAGATCGACCAAGAGCCCGTGGCCAATGAGTCAGCGCCGTCCAGCACCGAAGTGATCGTGGCGGCCGTGACGCGGGCCATCGTTGAACACCGCCTGTTGCCCGGCGCCAAACTGGGTGAGCAAAAACTGGGCGACCGGTTTGGTGTGTCGCGCACCATCGTGCGGCAAGCCATGTTCCGCTTGTCTGAACTCAAGCTGATCAAGCTCGAACCGGCGCGCGGTGCGTTCGTGGCGGCACCCTCGATTCAAGAGGCGCGCGAGGTGTTCGCGGTGCGCAAAATGGTCGAAAGCCAGATGCTGCGCAGCCTGATCCCTCAGATCAAGCAAGCGGACATCCGCGTGCTCAAAGCGCACATCAAGGCAGAACGCGACGCGGTCACGCGCATCGACGTGGCCTCGCGCACCAAGCTGCTGTTTGACTTCCATGTGCGATTGGCCGAGTTGCTGGGCAACCAGGTGCTGGTCAGCCTGATGCAAGAGCTGGTGTCGCGCTGCTCACTGATCACGCTGATGTACCAGTCGTCTGACGACGCAGAAACTTCGAATGCCGAGCACGTTGACATCCTCAAGGCCATTGAGGCGCGCGATGTGGAATCCGCCGTGGCCTTGATGGACCAACACCTCTCCAGCGTCGAGCAGCAGCTGACCGAGCGCCCCCGCGCCCCAGGCCTGAACCTCGACGACGCCTTTGCAAATTGAACACGCCATGAGCCACCTGTTTGTCGACCCCAAGGCGCCCTACCCCCGCGACCTCATCGGCTATGGCCGCGACGTGCCCCATGCACGCTGGCCAGGCGGTGCGCGCATCGCCGTGCAGTTCGTGCTGAACTACGAAGAAGGCGGCGAGAACGCCGTGCTGCAGGGCGATACCGGCAGCGAACAGTTCTTGAGCGAGATGTTCAATCCGGCGTCTTACCCCGACCGGCACATGAGCATGGAGTCGATCTACGAGTACGGCTCCCGCGCCGGCGTGTGGCGCATCTTGCGCGAGTTCGAGCGCCGAGGCTGGCCACTGACCGTGTTCGGCGTGGGCATGGCCTTGGCGCGCCACCCCGAGCTGACCAAGGCGTTTGTGGACCTGGGCCACGAAATTGCCTGCCATGGCTGGCGTTGGATCCATTACCAGAGCATGGACGAAGCCACCGAGCGCGAGCACATGCGCTTGGGGCTCGAAGCCATCGAAGCCCTGACGGGCGAGCGCCCGCTGGGTTGGTACACCGGCCGCGACAGCCCCAACACACGCAGACTGGTGGCCGACGACGGCGCCCTGCTCTACGACAGCGACCACTACGGTGACGACCTGCCCTTGTGGATGCCGGTGCAGCGCAGCGATGGCCAAACGGTGCAGCGCCTGGTGGTGCCCTACACGCTGGATGCCAATGACATGCGCTTCTCGCTGCCCCAAGGCTATGCGCAAGGCGAGGACTTCTACATCTACCTGCGCGACACCTTCGACCAGCTTTATGCCGAAGGCGACCCGCAATGCGAGGACCGCCCGAAGATGATGAGCATCGGCATGCACTGCCGCCTGCTGGGTCGCCCCGGTCGCTTCCGTGCCTTCTGCAAGTTCCTCGACCACGTGCAACGACACCCCGATGTGTGGGTGTGCAAACGCGTGGACATCGCCAAGCACTGGGCCGCCACCCATCCGCACCCTTGACCGAGCGAGCCCGAACGGACACCCCATGCCATTGACACTGGACACGCTCAACGCCGCCGACCAAACTGGCTTCGTGCAACTGCTCGACGGCGTCTACGAGCACTCGCCTTGGATCGCGCAAGCGGCCTGGGCGCAGCGCCCCTTCACCACGCCGGCCCACCTCAAGCACGCCATGGCCACGGTGGTGCGCACCGCATCGCGCGAAGCCCAGCTCGGCTTGATCTGCGCCCACCCGGAGCTGGCGGGCAAAGCAGCCATGGCGGGCCAGCTCACGGCCGAGTCCACCCATGAGCAAAGCACGTCGGGTCTGACCCACTGCAGCCCTGAAGAATTTGCACGACTGCAGCAGCTCAACGCCGATTACAAAGCGCGCTTCGGTTGGCCCTTCATCATGGCCGTTCGCGGCCCGCGTGGCCTGGGCCTGAGGCGCCAAGCCATCATCGAGACCTTCGCGCGCCGCCTGGACCAGCCCGCCCAGGTTGAGCTGGCCGAGTGCCTGCGGCAAATCCACCGCATCGCCGAAATCCGCCTGAACGACAAATTCGGCGTGGTGCCTGAGCAAGGTGCCATGGTGTGGGACTGGGCCGAGCAACTGGCCAAATTCAGCGAACTGGGCTACAAGGAACAAGGCCAACTGACCGTCACTTACCTCACGCCCGCCCACCGCGAATGCGCCAACCAGCTGCGCACCTGGATGCACACATGTGGCTTTGACGAGGTGCACCTTGATGCCGTGGGCAATGTGGTGGGCACCTACCACGGCAGCGACGCCACCGCACCGCGCCTGCTGACCGGCTCTCACTACGACACCGTACGCAACGGGGGCAAGTACGACGGCCGTTTGGGCATCTTCGTGCCCATGGCCTGCGTGAAGGCGCTGCACCAGCAAGGCCGCCGCCTGCGCCATGGCATCGAGGTGATCGGCTTCGCGGAAGAAGAGGGCCAACGCTACGCCGCCACCTTCTTGGGTTCGGGTGCCTTGGTGGGCGATTTCAAAGCCGAATGGCTGGACCAGGTCGACACCGAGGGCATCACCTTGCGTCAGGCCATGCAGGCGGCCGGCCTGAGCGCCGACCTGGCTGAAATTGCCCAGCTTCGCCGGGCCCCCAAGCACTACCTGGGCTTTGTCGAGGTGCACATTGAGCAAGGCCCCTGGCTGGACGAGATCGATCAGCCCTTGGGCGTGGTCACCTCCATCAACGGCAGTGCCCGCTTCGTGGGCGAAGTCATCGGGCAAGCCAGCCACGCGGGCACCACCCCCATGGACCGTCGCCGGGATGCGGCTGCCGCTGTGGCTGAACTGGTCTTGTACGTCGAACAACGCGCGGCGCAAGATGCCGCCTCACCCATCGGACCTTCGGTGGGCACGGTGGGCGTGCTGAACGTGCCCTCGGGCTCGGTCAATGTGGTGCCAGGCCGCTGCCAGTTCACGCTCGATTTGCGCGCACCCACCAACGCCCAACGCGATGCCTTGGTGCAAGACGTGACCCAGCAGTTGCAAGCCATCGTCGATCGCCGCGGCCTGCGCCACAGCCTCACGCGCAGCATGACGGCATCCGCCGCCCCATCGGACGCGGCCCTGCAAGCCCGATGGGAAGCCGCCGTCAAGGCCACCGGCCTGCCCATCGTCAAACTGCCCAGCGGCGCGGGTCACGATGCCATGAAGCTGCACGAAGCCATGCCACAGGCCATGCTGTTTGTGCGAGGCGGCAACAACGGCATCAGCCACAACCCGCTCGAAACCATCACCCAGGACGACGCGCAACTGTGCGTCAATGCCTTCATGCACCTGTTGGACCACCTATGAGCCAAGCCTCCGTCACGGCCACGCCAGAACGGCAAGCCCAGTACGCCGCCATTGACCAGTGGGTCGATGCCCACTTCGACGATGAAGTGCGCTTCCTGCAAGCCTTGGTGCAAGTGCCCACCGACACGCCACCGGGCAACAACGCGCCCCATGCACAACGCACCACCGAGCTGCTCAGCGCCTTTGGCTGGCACGCCGAGCAGCACCATGTGCCCGACGCAGAGGTCAAGGCCTACGGCCTGGAAAGCCTGTGCAACCTGATCGTGCGTCGGCCATTCGGGCCCACGAACGCACAGGGCAAGCCCACGCAAGGCCGCACCATTGCACTCAATGCCCACGGCGACGTGGTGCCGCCCGGCGAAGGCTGGACGCACCCTCCTTACGGCGGCGAGGTGCACGATGGCAAGCTGTACGGACGCGCCTCAGCCGTCAGCAAAAGCGACTTCGCCACCTTCAGCTTCGCGCTGCGCGCCATCGAAGCCATGGCCGCTCAGGGCGCAGCGCTGCAGGGTGCCGTTGAACTGCATTTCACCTACGACGAAGAGTTCGGGGGCGAGCTAGGCCCCGGCTGGCTTTTGCGACAAGGCCTGACCCACCCTGACCTGCTGATCGCTGCTGGCTTCAGCCACGAAGTGGTCACCGCCCACAACGGCTGTTTGCAGATGGAGGTCACGGTGCATGGCCTGATGGCGCACGCTGCCATCCCGCACACGGGCGTCGATGCCTTGCAGGCCGCCGTCCACATCCTGCAAGCCCTGTACGCCCAAAACACAGCCTACCAAGCCATCACCTCGCAAGTGCTAGGCATCAAGCACCCTTACTTGAATGTGGGCCGCATTGAAGGTGGCACCAACACGAACGTGGTGCCAGGCAAGGTGGTGTTCAAGCTCGACCGCCGCATGATCCCCGAAGAAAACGCCGCGCAGGTCGAAGCCGATGTGCGCCGTGTCATTGAAGAGGCTGCGGCCCAATGCCCTGGCATCCGCATAGAGATCAAACGGCTGCTGCTTGCCCACTCACTTCAAGCGCTGCCGGGCAATGCGCCCCTGGTGGAGGCTTTGCTGCGGCACGGGCAAACGGTGCTGGGCAAGCCCATCCCCACCTGTGGCACGCCGCTGTACACCGACGTGCGTCTGTACTGCGCTCAAGGCATCCCGGCGGTGATTTACGGTGCGGGGCCAGCCACGGTGCTCGAGTCAAACGCCAAGCGGGCCGACGAACACCTGGTGCTCGACGACCTGCGCAAAGCCACGAAGGTGGTGGCGCGCAGCCTGTTGGATCTCTTGAGCTGACTTGATCCAGGTCTTGAGCGCAGGCAAGGCGGTGCCGGATAATCTCGGCACCATGTCCCAGACCGATCAAGCCCCTCTGCAGCACACCTCGTTCTATCACTTCGTGCAGCTCGATGACGCCGATGGCGTGGTCGAGGTCGTGCGCGAACTGGTGCAGCCCTTGACCGGCAGCGTGCTGGTGGCCGAAGAAGGCATCAGCGGCGCCCTGGCCGGATCCCCCAACCAGCTCGACACCTTCGAGCACGCGCTGCGGCACGACCCGCGCCTGAACCAGGCGTTTGCAGACATGCCGTTCAAGCGCAGCCACTGCAGCACCAAGCCGTTTTGGAAGGTGCGTGTGCACCGCAAGCGCGAGATCGTGGCCCTGGGCCTGCCCGGAGTCACTGGCGCGATGCCTGACCGCAGCCAAGGCAACCACCTCAGCCCCCAGCAATGGCGAGAGCTGATCGCCCAAGACAACGTGGTCGTGATCGACAACCGCAACAGCTTTGAATTCCGACTGGGGCGCTTTCAAAACGCCATCGACCCCAACATCGACAACTTCCGCGACTTCCCGCATTACGTGCAATCGCACGCAGAGCAGTGGAAGGCCGAGGGCAAGCGCGTGGCCATGTACTGCACGGGCGGCATCCGCTGCGAAAAAACCGCGCCGTGGATGCAGCAGTTTGGGCTGGACGTGTACCAGCTCGACGGCGGCATCATGAACTACTTCCAAAGCCTGCCAGACGCCAACAAGGACTGGCAAGGCGAGTGCTTCGTGTTCGACAACCGCGTGGCGGTTGACACGCGCCTGAACGAAACCAGCACCACCGTTGACCAGGTCTACAACGACAGCCCCGATGAGCTGTGGCGGCTGGAGCGCGCCCACCGCCTCGACTCGGTCACGCCCAAGGCCGAGCGTGTCAAGCCAGACCCCAAGGGCGACTGAGCCCGATGACCAGCGCCTTGCTGCCCACCAAAGATGGCGTCAGCCCCAGCTGCGTGGCACTGCCCAGCGGCCCATGGGCCACGGTGCTGGACTACCTGTTGCATCGCATTCCGGCCGTGACGCGCGACGAATGGGCCACGCGCATGGCTCAAGGTGAAGTGGTCGATGCCCTAGGCCAAACGGTGCCGCCCGACGCAGCCTTTCGGCCCCAAAGCAAGCTCTACTACTGGCGCAGCCTGCCCTTTGAACACGCCGTGCCGTTTGACGAACACGTGGTTTTCCAAGACGCGCACATCGTGGTGGCCGACAAGCCGCACTTCTTGCCCGTGACGCCCAAGGGCCGCTACCTGCACGAGACGCTGCTGGTGCGCCTCAAGCGCAAGCTGGGCATCGACACCCTGGTGCCCATGCACCGCATCGACCGCGAAACCGCAGGCCTGGTTTTGTTCACCATCCAGCCGCACACGCGCGACGCCTACCAGTCGCTGTTTCGCGACAAGCAAGTGCATAAAACCTATGAAGCCATCGCGCCGTGGCGGCTCGATCTGGCACTGCCCTGCACCCGCCGCAGCCGCCTGGTCGAAAGCACAGCGCAGTTCATGGTCATGCACGAAGCCGAGGGCGAGCCCAATGCCGAAACGCTGATCGAGTTGATCCAGCACACCGACCGATGGGGGCACTACCGGCTGTCGCCCATCACCGGGCAAAAGCACCAACTGCGCGCGCACATGGCCGCCATGGGGCTGCCTCTGCATGGTGATCGCATTTACCCCACCTTGTTGCCCCAGCCACCCGCGGATCAAGCGCCCGACTTCAGCTCACCCCTGCAACTGCTGGCGCGATCGGTGCGCTTCACAGACCCGATGACGGGCCAAGCAAGGCATTTCGAGAGCCAGCGCCAACTCGACTGGAGCCGCATCAGTGGCCAAAGTGGCGCTAGCTGCACCACCGCAGACTGAACGCCGCCATCACGTCAAGCAGGACGTGGCCAGAACGCCAGCACCGTGATGCCAATGGCCGCCACCAAAGCCACGGCCAAGGCAGCCCACCAAGACAAGGGCATGCCATCGCGCATCAGGGTCATGGTTTCGGGGATGGGCACCTTCACGCTGATCACGCCCACGGGCTTGCCCACCTCATAGCCAAAGCCACCACCGCCATTGAACTGCAGGTTGGTCTTGAGGAACTCAGGCGCGTTTTGCGGCATGTCATGGCACTTCAGGCAGCTTTTTTGGGCCACCACCGCACGGGCATACAAGAGCTGACCAGCTTCTTGGCGCCAGTACTCCAAGCCAGCCACCGGCTTGTTAGACCGCATCATGTCGGCCGACGAGGCACGCATCACGCCATCGCCAGACAACTTGGCAAAAGACGCCTGCATGGCCGTCAAGGCTTCGCGCTCAAAGGGGTTGGGCGCGTTGTTGGGGTTGAGCACGGTGCGTGCCGTCAAGCGGTACTGCGCCTTGCTGCCCGAGTTGAGCAGCACATCGGCCACCTCACGCTGGATCAGCGCCGGGTTCTTCCAGTGGTAGGCCTCGATGCGCTCCATCGCGGCGCGTTCTTCTTGGCGGCCTTCCGTTTTCGCACCTTGCAGCAAGCCCGCGTCATCGTGCGACGTGGCATACACCGAGCGCGTCAAGAACGTGCCGGGAATGCGGGCGTTCGCCCCTTCCGTGCGCACATGCACCCCACCATACTGCGACGCCCAACGGCCGATGTTCTCGGCCATGTCGGCCACCGTGCGGCCTTCGCTCACCGTGCGAGACACCACCAAGGCATCACCGGCCACCCATGCGGCGGCGCCCAAAGCGCACACCAGCACGGCGGTCAGCAAGACCATCAGCACCCCTGATATTTTTCGCATCATCTGCCCCCAAACTGCTTCATTTTTTGAACTTGAACGACCGGGCCCGAGCGCCTCAAGCGCGTTGAGCCATCACCTGCCCGAGCCGAACAGGCAGAGCAGGCGCCCAGTCGCGGTTGAACGCCATCGGCATCTTGGGGAACAACATCACCACGGTCGAGCCGAGCAAAAAGCGCCCCATCTCATCGCCCTGACGCAACTCGATGCGTTGGTCGTCGTAGCGCCACTCGCACACCTGCGTGCTGCGCGGCGGGTTGACCACACCGTGCCAGACGGTGGCCATGCTGCCCACGATGGTCGCGCCCACCAGGGTCAGCACCATGGGGCCATGGTCGGTTTCGAACACGCACACCACGCGCTCGTTGCGCGCAAACAGCCCGGGCACACCGCGCGCGGTGGCGGGGTTGACCGAGAACAGCTCGCCCGGCACGTAAATCATGCGGGTCAGGCGCCCGTCACACGGCATGTGGATGCGGTGGTAGTCCTTGGGACTCAGGTAGATGGTGGCGAAATGCCCATCGTGGAACTTGGCCGCCAACTGGCTGTCGCCGCCCACCAAGGCCGTGGTGGTGTAGTGATGGCCCTTGGCCTGAAAGATCTGGTCTTGCGCGATCACACCAAACTGGCTGATGGCACCGTCCACAGGGCACACCCAGTCGGCTTGGGCCAGTGGGCGCGCACCGGGCTTGAGCGAGCGCGTGAAGAACTCGTTGAACGTGGGGTAGCTGCTGATGTCAGGGTTGGCTGCCTCGGCCATGTTGACCTGGTAGCGCTTGGCAAACCACTGGATGAAACGCGCCGTCAAGGCGCCGCCGCGGGCCGATGCCCCCACGCCCGCCAGTTCCGTCAACGCCACTTTGGGCAAGACGTGTTGCATAGTCACAAAAAGGCGATCTGACACGGGCTCATCCACAGGCGTAAAACGTGAGATTTTATCGTCGGGCATCATGTGGAGGCTGCGTATTCCAGCTTCGCAGACACCCGTGATCACGTGGCAACGCACCCCCCGACTTGGAGACTTCCATGATCCCGTTTCATCTGGTGAGAAAAGCAGGCGCTGTGGCGCTGTTGACTGGCCTCTCCCTCTCAAGCGCGCTGGCGGCCGACAAGTTCACCTACGTCACCAACTGGTACGCCCAGTCTGAACAGGGGGGGTTCTATCAAGCCCAAGCCACCGGTCTGTATGCCAAAGCGGGGTTGGATGTGACCCTCAAGATGGGGGGGCCGCAAGTCAACCTGATGCAATTGCTGGTCGCGGGCCAAGCCGACTGCATCATGGGCTACGACGTGCAAACCATCAAGTCGTGGGAACAAGGCATCAAGGCCGTGACCGTGGCGGCGGCCTTCCAGAAAGACCCGGTGGTGTTGATCGCACACCCCGATGTCAAAAAGGTCGAAGACCTGCGCAGCCGCACCCTCTTGATCGGCGCGCCCAGCCTGGTGAGTTTTTGGCCTTGGCTGAAAAGCCGCTATGGCTTCACCGATGCCCAGATGCGCCCCTATGTGTTCAGCATCCAGCCCTTCTTGGCCGACAAGAACGTGGCGCAACAAGGCTATCTGGCCTCTGAGCCTTACAGCATCGAGAAAGAAGCCAAGTTCAAGCCCAGCGTTTTCATCTTGTCTGACCTGGGCTGGCCGCCGTATGCCACCACCGTGGTCTGCATGGCCGACACGCTGGAGAAGCGCCCGCAACAGGTGGCTGCTTTCGTGAAGGCCTCGATGCAGGGCTGGAAGAGCTACCTTGGTGGTGACCCGAAACCCGGCAACGCCCTGATCAAAAAAGACAACCCCAACATGACCGACGACTTGCTGGCCTATGGCATCGGCAAAATGAAATCGGAAGGCATCGTCACCGGGGGTGACGCAGCCAAACTGGGCATTGGCACCATCACCGACGCCCGCATGAAGCAGACCTACGACATGATGGTGCAACACAAGCTGCTGGACCCCATCAAGGTGGACTTGCGCAAGACCTACACGACCCGCTTCGTCAATGGCCTGGGGATCTTGCCTTGAGTGTGAACGAAGCCATTGGCATCGAGGGCGTTGAGCAGGTCTACCCCAACGGCACGCGGGCCTTGCTGCCTGTCAGCCTGGGCATCCAACGCGGTGAGTTCGTGACCTTGCTGGGTCCCTCGGGCTGCGGCAAGAGCACGCTGCTGAAAATGGTGGCAGGGCTGCTCAAGCCAACGCAAGGCCACATCAACGTGCAAGGCTTGCCGGCGGGCTCAGACCGGGCCAAGCAGGCACTGTCGTTTGTGTTCCAAGAAGCCACGTTGATGCCCTGGGCCACGGTGGCGCGCAATGTGCGCCTGCCTTTGGAGCTCGCGGGCGTGCCAGCAAAGCAAGCCCAGCAAAAGGTGGACGAGGCCTTGGCCTTGGTGGGCCTGTCCAGCTTTGCGCAGCACATGCCGCATGAGCTCTCGGGCGGCATGCAAATGCGCGTGTCCATTGCGCGTGGCCTGGTCACCCAACCCCAGCTGCTGTTGATGGACGAGCCCTTCGGAGCGCTGGACGAGATCACTCGCAACAAGCTCGACGCCGACTTGTTGGGCCTGTGGCGAGCCCAAGGCTTGACGGTGCTGTTCGTGACCCACAGCATCACCGAGGCGGTGTACCTGTCGTCCAGGGTGATCGTGATGGGCGCGCGCCCGGGCCGTGTCTTGCAAGAGGTCAAGCTCGACACGCCGTGGCCTCGCCCAGCAGATTTTCGCGCCAGCGCCGCGTTTGTGGCGCAAGTGGCCGCCTTGCATGAGGCCCTGGCCTTGGCGAGCGATCCCGACTTGGAGGCCCTCCTGTGAGCGCGCCGCTGAACGCCCAAGCGCAAGTGGCTGGGCAAGCCACCGCCGGCAGCTTTTGGCAACGCAGCCTGCCGCTGTGGGTGGCCGCGGTGTTGCTGGGCAGCTGGCAAGCCTGGACCACGATGGCCGAAGTGCCCGCCTACCTGGTGCCCTCTCCGTGGCTGATCGCGCAAACCTTGGTCAGTGATGCACCGCTGCTGCTGGGCGCGCTGTGGGTCACGGTCAAGATCACCACGCTGGCCTTTGCCTGCTCGGCCGTGCTGGGTGTGTTGATCGCCTTTGCTTTTGTGCAAAGCCGCTGGGTGGAAGCCGCGCTGTTTCCGTATGCGGTGCTGCTGCAGGTCACGCCCATCGTGGCCATCGCGCCGCTCATCATCATTTGGATCAAAGACCCGACCGCGGCACTCGTGGTGTGCGCCACGCTGGTGGCGCTGTTCCCCGTGATCTCGAACACCACCTTGGGGCTGCGCAGCGTGAACCCAGGGCTGGCCGCTTACTTCACCTTGCAAGGCGCCACGCGCTGGCAAACGCTGAGCCGCTTACAAGTGCCCTCCGCCCTGCCCTATTTCATGGGCGGGCTGCGCATCTCAGGTGGCTTGTCTTTGATTGGCGCGGTGGTGGCCGAGTTCGTGGCGGGCACCGGAGGCACGGGCACCGGGCTGGCCTATCAAATCCTGCAGTCTGGCTACCAGCTCAACATCCCCAGGCTGTTTGCAGCGCTGGTGCTGATCTCGCTGACCGGCGTGGCCATGTACTGGCTGCTGGCCGCGCTCACGCGGTGGGTACTCGGTGGCTGGCACGAGAGCGAGCGCTCTGTTTGACCTAGCACAAAGCGGCAAAACCCCGCCGCCCCACAGGTTAAGACGACTGGTCATATTATTTGACCCATGCCACGCACCGCTGACAAAACCGACACCCCCCGCCGCCTCACCGAGGCCGGGTACGCCCTGTTTTGCCAGGCCGGATACAACGCCACCGGCATCCAGCAGATCACCGACAAGGCCGGCGTGCCCAAGGGCTCGTTCTACAACCACTTCGACAGCAAAGAGGCCTTTGCCGCCTTGATCGTGCGGCACTACGCAGGTATGGTCGACGAAACCTGGACGGCCTGCATGCAAGACGCCCCAGGCCAAGCCCTGCCCGCGCTGCACCACCTGTTTGCACGCTTCATCACGCACCACGAACAAGCCGCGTGCCCGGGCTGCCTGGTCGGCA